>DASXRR010000500.1:0-17082 GCA_036506475.1 Chloroflexota bacterium | reverse complement strand
TAGAACTTCGGGCGCTCGAAGAAGACCAGGTCGAGCTGGTTGGCGTGACGCATGACCAGCAGCTGGATGCGATTGGAGACTTGCTCCTGAAGCAGCTGCTGACAGATGTTCGAGGCGGTGCCGAGCACGTTGCCCACGGCGCCGATGCCGAACTGCAGCGCAACCAGCAATAGCACCATCGGCAGCGCCTGGGTACCGCTGCCAGTACCGACGGCGGCGACGACTTCGTCGATGAGCAGCTTGGAGATCCACACCCGGGCTGCTGGGAGTCCACCCTGCACGAGGTTGAGGACGGCCAGGCTGAGCGTCAGCGGCGCATTGGCGTCCCAGACCAGGCCGAGGACACGTCGGAAGCCGTGCCAGGTCGTTTTGGCATTCGCCCAGACCATCCTGGGCGTCATGCGCGGCGTGTCTTCGAAATCCGGCCCTGGCAGCGGATGCGGCGTCGCGCCGTTGGTGCCGTTCGCGCCGGGCGTGTCGGTTAGCCCAACCCGCGCCGCGGCCGCCGACCCGAGTCGACGACCACGCCCACGCCCGCCCGGCCCCCCGCCGGGGCCATGCCACATGATCATCAAGAGTCTCTTGTCATCCTGAGCGCAGCGAAGGATCCGTGGCCTGTTGCTGGGCAGTCACGAGCCGCGGATTCTTCGGCTGCGCTTCAGAATGACACACGGGGGCGGTCGCTGTGCCCATTACATCGGGTAGGCCGTCACCCGTCGTTCCGTTGGTGTGCCCTTTAGGCAAAGCGGACACCAGCGCGTACAAGCGCTCCATCCAGCCCAGACCGCTGCCCCGCGAATAGCGCAACTGATTGCTGCCCCGTTTCAACGCCACGCCAGCGGCCCTGGTTAGCTGTTCAACATTGACGGCCGGCAAGCGGTCGAACTTGACGATGACCTCCTCGCGCGTCGCCGCGATCGCCTGCACATCACCCTCGGCTGCGCGCAGCCGCAAGCTACTCAGGTACACGAGGTGCTGCGCCGGTTCGGGCAGCGACCCGAAGCGATCCTCGAGCTCAGCTACCAGAGCAGCCAATTGATCGTCGGCCTCGACCGCCGAGAAGCGCTGATAGAGGCGCAGCCGGACTGCGTCGTCTGACACGTAATCGGGCGGAATGAATCCGTTCAACGGCAGGTCGAAGGACGCCCACGTCTTCTCGAAGGGCAAGCGACCGGTGCCATCCATGTGTGACTTGAGCAGCTCGACCTGCTCGGCCAGCAGCTTGGTGTACAGGTCGAATCCGACCGCCGCGATGTTGCCGCTCTGCTGGGCGCCGAGCAGATTGCCCGCGCCACGGATCTCGAGATCCTTCATCGCGATGCGCATGCCCGCGCCGAGCTCAGTGGCTTCGAAGATGGTCTTGAGTCGTTCCTGAGCGATCTCGCTCAAGCTCATGTCCTTGGCGTACAGCAGATACGCGTACGCCCGACTCGCGCTGCGGCCAACGCGGCCGCGCAACTGATACAGCTGCGCCAGGCCGAAGCGGTGCGCGCTATTCACCACGAGCGTATTGGCATTCGGGATGTCAAGGCCCGATTCGATGATCGTCGTGCACACCAGAACGTCGAACTCGCCCTCGGCAAAGGCGAGCATCGTCTGCTCGAGCTGATCCTCGGGCATCTGGCCGTGGCCGATGGCGATGCGCGCTTCCGGCACCAGCTTGCGCAATCGATTGGCTATTGTCTCGATGCCCTGTACGCGGTTGTTGACGAAGTACACCTGGCCACCGCGATCAATCTCGCGCAGGATCGCTTCGCTGACCAGGCCATCGTCGTAGTCGGTGACGTAGGTGCGCACCGGCAAGCGCGCCTCGGGCGCGGTCTCCAGGATGCTCAGATCGCGCACACCCACCAGGCCCATGTGCAGGGTGCGCGGAATGGGCGTCGCGGTCAGCGTCAGCACGTCCACTTCGCGGCGCAGCTGCTTCAGGCGTTCCTTGTGCGCGACGCCGAAGCGCTGTTCCTCGTCGATGATCACCAGGCCCAGGTTCTTGAATTCGACGTCCTTCTGCACCAGGCGATGGGTGCCGATGCAGATGTCGACCGTGCCATTGCCCAGCGCGAGCAGGATCTGCCGCTGCTCTTTGTCAGAGCGGAAACGCGACAGCATCTCGACCTTGACCGGGAACGCAGTCAGCCGATCGCGAAAGGTGTTGAAGTGCTGCTGCGCCAGGACCGTCGTCGGCACCAGGACGGCAACCTGGCGACCGTCCTGGACAGCCTTGAACGCGGCGCGCAGCGCGACCTCGGTCTTGCCGAAGCCCACGTCGCCGACGAGCAGGCGATCCATGGGCCGCGGCGACTCCATGTCGCGCTTGACTTCGGCAATCGCTTGCACCTGGTCAGGCGTCTCCTCGAATGGGAAGCTGCCTTCGAGCTCGATCTGCCACGGCGTGTCGGATGGATAGGCGTGGCCCTCGAGCGCAGCGCGCGCACCATACAGCTCCATAAGTTCCTGAGCCAGGTCGCGGACCGAGCGGCGGACCTTGGCCTTGGCGCGGGTCCACTCACCACTGCCCAGGCGTGTCAGTGACGGGTCGGCGTCGCCGGCTCCGATGTACCGCCCCACGCGGTCGGCCTGCGAGATCGGGACGTACAGGTTGTCGCCTTCGGCGTAGTGCAGCAGCAGGAACTCGGCGTGGCCAGGCAGCTCGAGCTCGGTTTCCTGGCCGGGTTCGGCGCCCAGTGGTGTGCGCACCAGCCCGCCGTAGCGAGCGATGCCGTGGTCGACGTGAACGACCAGGTCGCCAATCGACAGATCGGCGATGAAGGAGTCGCGCGCCGCGGCGGCGCGTTCGGAGGCCGGTCGGCGTGCTGTGGCTGAGCGGCGCTGCTTGCTCCAGCCGAAGATCTCGCTGTCGGTATAGAGCGCCGCCCCTAGATCGTCGCTGACCCAGCCCTCCTTGAGTAGGCCGTTGACCAGCACGACGCCGGCCGGCTGCGCCGTGAGCTGCTCGCGCAGCATGGTGGTGACGCCCTGCTCCTGCAGCAGCTCAGACAGGCGATTTGCTTGCTGGCTGACGACAAGCGCGGTCGCGTGGCGGCGTTCGGCCAGAGTCGATAGAAACGGGTCGAGCCGGCTGCCGTACTTGGGCGCGTGGATGAACGGCAGCCCATCGCGATCCGGGTCGAGCCGCACGTCCATGCGCGTGAGGCCGCGCGGCAGCCCGCGCAGTATGTCGGACCAGGGCCGGTACGGACGCGCCAGGCCCGACGGGACTTCGCCACGTTCGAGCAAGTCGGTATGTAGCTGCTCAACCTGCTCCTCGAATTCGCGCGCCGTAGCCGAGATGGTGTCCGGCTCGTCGAGCGCCAGAATGCCGTCGGACGGCAGGTAGTCGACGAGCGTGGCCGAGCCGAGGAAGCCGCGATAAAACTCCAGCGCGCTGAACGCCTGCGAGCCAGCGTGCAGCAGGCGCAGGTCGCGGTGGAACGGATCGGCGAACTGTGGCCGCACCGAGCCCAGCTCCAGGCTGAGCGGCAGCGGGCGCGGCAGGACCTCGTGGGCCGGCCCGATGCTGCACACCTCGAGCTGTTCCGTCGAACGCTGGGTGGCTGGATCGAACAGGCGAATGGTGTCGACTTCGTCGCCCCACAGCTCGATGCGCAGCGGCTGCCCGCCCGGTGGAAAGACGTCGAGGATGCCGCCACGGCGACTGAACAGCCCGGGCTGATCGACCACCGGCGACGGCTCATAGCCGAGGCGCAGCCACTCCGCGGCCATCTCGGCCGGTGGCATGATCTGGCCGCGGCGCACGAGGCGGTGGTTGTCTCGAAAGCTGCCCAGCTCGAGCACCAGGTCCATCGCTGCGCGGACGGAGGCCACAACCAGCGGCGGCGACTGCGGCGGGCCCAGGCCCGCCAGACGCTCCAGCGTGCCCAGGCGCTCGGCGAGCTTGTCGGGGTCGTTGGGCAGGCGATCGTAGGGCAGCGCGTCGGTCTCGGGGAAAAGCAGCACCGCCTCGGGGTCGGCAGACCAGGTGCGCAGCTCGTTGGCGTACACCCGCGCGTCCGACGGCCGACTTGCGAGCAGCAGGATCGGCCGGGCCACCGCGGCATGCAACGCGGCCAGCGCAAATGGTCGCGCCGGCGTGATCGTCGACAACACGGCAGCACCCTGCGCCAGCTCGTCGACGAGCTGTCGGAAGGCGGGCGATCCGTGGAGCCGGGGGAGCAGCGTGTGCAGCCGCACCGTTAGATTTTGTTGTATCGGTTCATGGCCACCGCGGCGTTTTCGGTGGCCCAAGCGTAGGCCGCGTCGGCTGCGCGGCGGACGAGTTGATCGACGGCTTCTTCCTCCTCGTCCGAGAAGCCGCTCAGGACATGATCGATCGCCGCGCCGGGCGCGGCCTGGCCGATCCCGACACGCAGTCGCGGCACGTCCTCGCCGAGCGTGCTGACGACCGAGCGCATGCCATTATGCGTCCCCGGGCTGCCGCGTTCGCGCAGTCGGAGCGCGCCGAATGGCAGATCCATGTCGTCGTAGACAACGAGCAGCTTCTGTTTGTCGAGGCCCAGCCGTTGGACCAGCGCGTGGACTGCTCCGCCACTGCGGTTCATATACGTCTGCGGCTTGACCAGCAGCACCGTCAGGTCATCCGCGTGGCCGACCGCGATCAGGCTCTGGCTATCACGTTGCCACCGCGCAGTGCACCGCTCGGCAAGTATGTCGGCGCACCGGAAGCCGAGGTTGTGGCGCGTGTCGGCGTATTCGGGACCAGGGTTGCCGAGGCCGACGATGACGCGCAGTCGATCCGACGACAGTCCTTCGAGGGGGTCGCCGCTGGCGCGGTGGAAGAGGCGGCGCAGGAAGTCGAACACGCCCCAGAATGGTAGTCTTGGCCCCCGTGCTGCTTGCATCCCGCGGATGCCGGGAATGTACGGACGCTGATGCCTGAGCGGGACCAGCCCGCCGTCATCTCCCTCGGCGAGACGATGGTGTTGTTCCTGGCCCAGCAGGCTGGACCGCTGCGTGAGTCGAATACGTTCAGTCGCCATATCGCGGGTGCCGAGGCCAACGTCGCCGTCGGCGTGTGCCGCCTGGGCTCGAACGCGGGTTACATCAGTCGCGTCGGCGACGACGAGCTCGGTCGTGTGATCCAGATGCGGCTGCGCGGCGAAGGCGTCGACGTTTCGCGGGTGATCGTGGATTCGTCAGCGCCCACGGGCGTCGTAGTTCGTGAACGGCGCGAGTTTGGGCCGGTCGACGTGCTCTATTACCGCCGTGGCTCGGCAGCGAGCCGTCTGTCGCCTGCCGATCTGGACGCCGACTACATCGGCGGTGGGCGCTTCCTGGTGCTGTCGGGCATCACCCCTGCGCTGTCAGTCGCGTGCCGCGAAACCGTCTTCGCCGCGGCCGACATCGCCCGTTCACGTGGTGTGACGGTCGTGGTCGATCCGAATATGCGCTTCAAGCTGTGGCCGCGCGACGAGGCCCGCACCGTGATTCGTGACCTGGTCGGGCACGCTGACGTCGTGCTACCTGGCCACGAAGAAGCGGAGCTGCTGACGGGTGAATCCGACGCACGCGCCGCGGCCGCCGCCCTTCTCGCGTTGGGACCGTCCCTGGTGGTTGTCAAAGTCGCCGAGCAGGGCGCCGTGGCGTTGACTGCCGAGGGCTACGTGGAGTCGCCTGGCTTTCCGATTCCGCGCGTGGTCGATCCCGTGGGCGCGGGCGATGCCTTCGCCGCCGGCCTGCTGACGGGCCAGCTGCGCGGCATGTCGCTTCCCGACAGCCTGGCGCTGGCCAATCGGTGCGGCGCCCTGGCCATGCTCGTACCAGCTGATCAGGAAGGCCTGCCACGCTGGGACGAAGTGGCCGAGGTCGGCTGGTCCGGCGACGTGCGCCGCTAGGGCGTCGGCATTGCTCTACTGAGCGCACCCTCGAGATAAATCGGCTCGAGTCCCGAGGCCCAGTAGGTCAGATCCTCTACTTTGCTCTGTGTCGTCTCCCGATCTGTGCTGAGCCTGCCCGACACTGGGTTGAGAAACTCCAACCAGCCCACCCAGGTGCCATCCTCACGCTCGTGGCCAAAGACCCGTACTTCGTACAAGGTCCCGTCCGGCCCACGAAGCGGTTCCACGAATTCGTGGATCAAGGTTGCGTTCTGTTGCTGCAGCATAACAAAGCGCTGCCAAGCAGTTGGCGTGCCAGCGGGCTCTTAGTAGGCGTTTCGATCTTTAATGACAGCGGCCAACGTCTTCAGCAGGATCTTCACATCGAAGGCCAGAGACCACGTTTCAATGTAGAAGAGGTCGTACTCCGTACGTTCCAGAACAGAGGTCTGGCCGCGCAGGCCATTGACCTGGGCCCAGCCGGTCATGCCGGCTTTCTCCATGTGCCGCTCGGCATATCTCGGCACCAGGCCAGCGAACTGGGCCACGAACTCGGGCCGCTCGGGCCGCGGCCCGACCAGGCTCATTTCCCCAAGTAAGACGTTGATCAGTTGCGGAAATTCGTCCAATGAGAAACGGCGAATGAAGGACCCTAGACGAGTACGACGGGGGTCGTTCGGGACTGCCCACACTGGCCCCGTCGAGGCCTCAGCATCGGGGCGCATCGAGCGGAACTTGAGCATGAAGAAGGGCCGCCCATCCAGGCCGACCCGCTCCTGAACATGCAAGATCGGCCCATGCGGCGACGTGAGCTTGACCAGAAAAGCCATCAGCAGCAGGAACGGTGATAGCAGCACCAGCCCGACCCAGCTCACCGAGACGTCCAGGGCGCGCTTCAAGAAGCGCATCCAGCCGCGCAGGGCCACGTCGCGCACGCGCATCAGCGGCAGGCCGGTCAGCTCGCTGGTCTCGACCTCGCGCGCCATGAGCTCGAAGATGTCCGGAAAGATCTTGATATCCACGCGTTGCCGCGTGCAGTCGGTCACGATGTCGATCAGTTGGGGGTGCGTCAGACCGGGCCAGGCGATGATGACCTCACCTACGCCATGCTGGCGGACGAGGCCGGGAATGCTCGCCAGGTCGCCCAGCACCGGCTGGACCAACGGTTCCGAACCAATCGCGCCGACGAACCCGACCACTCGATAGCCAAGCTCAGGTGCGGACTGGATCTTGGCTTGTACAACTTCTGCCTGCTCGCCGTCGCCGACGATCAGCACGTGCTCCAGATCGCGCCCGCGCCGATGCGCTTCGCGCAGCAGCGCGTCCAGCATGACTCGCGTCAGCCACACCAGGCCGATCGACAGCAGCGCCCAGTAGACCAGCATCATGCGCGGTGGCTCGAGCGCACGATAGATGAACAGCGTTGCGCTGAGGGCAGCCAGCCAGCCGATGCCAACCGCGCTCGAGACCTGGTACAGCAAATCGACCCGACCGAATCCACGCCGCGGGATGTACAGCCGCCGCACCGCGAACACGAGCATGATCACCGCGACGCACACCAGAGCCATCTCGTCGTAGGTCGTCGGCGGGTCGCCTGGTTGGCCAAGGCGTGTCTCGCCGACCAGGCGCAGCCGATAGGCCAGCACGAACGCCAGGCGCAGCATGATGAAGTCACTGACGACCAGCGCCAGCACGTACAGGCCGCGGAGACCGCTCAGGCCACGAACAATGCCGACCATAGCTCCGATGCTACAAACCCACTCGCCGTTGCGAAGGGCTCGTGAGCAGCGTGCGGCATACCGAAACTGCCAGTGCGCCGTAAATAGCGGTCCGTACCGCGCCCGTTACCAGCGGGTGATAGCGGCGCACATAGTGCTTTCTGTAGAACAGATCCATTGCGCGAAAGAAGTGAAATGTCGTGCGCAAGGCACGCTGTCGACTGGCGGCGCCGTGCTGGTGCTGTACGATCACAGCCGGCTCATAGCGTACCGTCCAGCCGTCCTGTCGAGCACGCAAGCACCAGTCGACGTCTTCGCCATACATGAAGAAACGCTCGTCGAGCAGACCGATGCGCTCGACGACCGAGCGCCTGATGAGCAGGCACGCGCCACACACCGCGTCGACTTCGATTGGCTTGTCAGGATCGATGTAGGTCAGGTTGTAGCGGCCGAACGTCGGGCTGCGCGGGAAGAGCCGGCTCAGTCCCGAGAGTCGATAGAAAGCCACGGCAGGAGTCGGGAACGATCGCCGGCAAGCCAGGTGCATCGTGCCGTTCGGCTTGAGCAACTTCGGCCCCAATATGCCCGCGTCGGGATGCGAGGCGAGGCGCTCCTCGAATGCGTTCAGCGCGCCGACAGGCAGGATCGTGTCCGGGTTGAGCAACAGCACGGCTTCACGGGTAGCGAGGCGCAGCGCCTGGTTGTTGCCGTGGGCGAAGCCGCCATTGACCGGCGACCGGATCAGCCGCACCCACGGAAAGTCGCGTTCGACGATGTCGACCGAGCCATCGGACGAGGAGTTGTCGACGACGAACACCTCATCGCCCGCGCGTACCTCGGCCTGCACGGAGCGCAAGCAGGCGGCCAGGTGCGCCCGCGTGTTGAAGTTCAGGATGACGATCGAGATGCCCATCGTCCCAGTCGCCCGGCCAGACCCACCGGGTAGCCCATCATCTTGGCGATATCGCCCACCAGCCGGATGATGGGGACCAGGATAGCCGCGCACACCGCGTCGGCGAACGGTCGGCCGGCCAGCAGTGGCCACAAACGTTGATACGGCCGGCGTGTGTACAGCACGCCACCGATGATCAGGGGCGCCCACCAACGCCGTCCGAGCAGCCACAGCCCGAGCAGGTAGCTGCTGTAGCGGATAGCGTGGCGCAGCCGCCACAGGTCGGCCTGTCCGTCGCCGCGCGCGTAGCGGTAGTACTGGCGAAAGAACGCCTCGAGCGAGCCGCGCGGCCTGAAGTGCGCCACTGCGTCGGGCGCAAATACAAACCGGCAGCCAGCGCGCTTCAGCGTCAAGTCGAAGACCAGGTCTTCACAATAGTCGAGCCACTCGGGATAGCCACCCGCTGCCTGCCAGGCCGCACGTCTGAACAATACCGAGCGGCTGGATGGCAAGAACCGCTCGGGCTCGAGGTCGTCGAGCGCGGGCAGCACCGTGGCGGCCATGGCCCGCTCGAAGGCGGTCGTCACATCGCCCACGAAGAAGCCGGCGACCACGTCGATATCTGGCGACATGCTGGACAGCAAGTTAGCCAGCCAGTCAGGACCCAGACGTACGCCTGCATCGGTGACGGCAATGAGCGATGCGCTGGTGGCCTGTATCGCAACGTTGCGTCCGCGCGCGATGGTCGCGCCCGGCGCCTGAACGGGCGTCAGCGGCAGGCGCCGCGACCAGGCCTGGAGAAGCTGCCAGGTGCCGTCACGCGAGCCGCCGTCGACGATGACGATCTCGTCGGGTGGGCACGATTGCGCCGCGACCGATTCCAGGAGGGCATCGACTGAGCCCGCCTCGTCGAGGACGGTGACGATCAGCGCGGTGCGTTCTCGGGCGTCGCTGCCAGCCACGGATACAGACCGGCCTCCTTGGCCAGATCACCGCCGTTGGCGACGGTGACCGTGCCTTTCGCGGCCCAGGGTACGTCTTCCTTCCACAACTGGAACGTCGCGCGTTGGGCGCGCACGACCACGCTGCCTGAATAGTCATGTGTCGCCACCGGCAGTCCGTAGTGGTCGAGCCAGCGCTCGTCGTCGAAGAAGCGCTCCTTCAGCGCGGGCGGCACTCCGTCGAGCAAGGCCACATGGCGCGCGACGACCTTGTCCCAGGTCAACCCGGCATCGGGTGCGTTGTCCAGGGGACGGGGGGTCTGCCGATAGCTTTCGAGCCAGTCGTCGCGGCCGCGGTCGTGCAGCACGTCGAACGTGTTCAAGAAGGAAAACTGCCCACCCTGATCCGGTCGCCACTGCAGCACGGCTTTCTGGAAGGCCTGAACGGTGAAGCCGTCGAGGTCGAATCGGCGTGTCACTGGATAGCCCAGCACGTCGACGCCGCCAAGCGACTTGAACGCATCCCAGAGCGGCACTCCGTCGGCGTTCGTGACGCCGAAGCCAGCTTGCGATTCGGTGCGACCGTTGGTCTGGGTGAAGAAGTGGCCGTTGGGCACGTCGAAGTCGGCCGCCCGGGCTGCTCTTGGCGCGCGCAGCATATAGCTACCAGCTTTGTCGATCTGCACGACGCCACCAACGGCGATCGGGACCGGCCGTCCACCATCGGCTTCGAACCGCGCGTCATTACCTGCCAGCGCCGTGGCATCCACGTGGACACGCATCGCTGCGCTGGCCCACAGGCGGGCCACGCCAGCCTCCGACCAGGTGACGAACAACTGCGCCGGCCCGCCTGCTTCGAACCCGACAGCACCGGCGTCGACCTTCTTGCCGCCGAGCAGCAACGCGTCTGCTGCCCGATAGACATAACGTAGACCGACGTCCGGATCGTCGTCGATCTTCAGCTCGCCGGGCGCGCTGCCCGACGTCTCGAGATAGCCACGCAGCACCGCCAGGGCGCCGACGACGGGCTTGGCCGATCCATCGAGGCGAAACGCGCCCAACGTGCGCTCGCGCATGTTGAAGCCTTCGGGCATGTCGTTGAGCACCCACTTCGAGGCGCCGCCGGCGCGCTGCGCCAGCAGGCCGAGCACGAGCGCCGTCTCGTGCAGCGCGGCTCGCTCGGGGTCGACGGTGTCGGTCGGATAGCCGAACTCGCCCAAGACGAACGGCCTGCCCGGGTGCGCCGCCTGGAGCGCCCCGACCAGAGCGAGCGTCGCGCGGACTGACGCGCCGCCGGTCGCCGGATAACGGTGCAGCGTCTGGAAGTCGAGTGCGTCGTTTGCGCCGAGCTTGGCCAGGACAGCGTCCACGTGATTGACCGTGATCGGCCGCGTTGGGTCGGCTTTGCGAATGGCCTCGATCTGCGGGGCCAGCCATGCCTTCAGCGTGCCGTCGAGCACACCGATGAGCGGCTTCCATTTCTGGCCGGCCGCGTCGTCGAGGTAGTCGAGCGTCGTCGCCTTGAAGGCGTGCTCGCGCACCCAATTCGAGGCGTCGGCGAGCATCTCGCGATACAGTCGCAGGTTGTTGACGTACAGCCAGGCCTCATCGTCATTGAGCGACGCTGGCACCGTCTTCGCACCGTCCTCCGACGCCCGGTACTCGGCCAAGTCCGCCTTGGCCAGACGTTCGCCGAAGCGGTCGACGAGCGCGTGCTGCTGCAGCGGCGGCTGGGCGGCGTAGCGCGCGAGCGCGAGATCGTTGAAGCGCGGCTCGTTCCTCAAGTCATAGGCCAGGATGCCCGGCCGACCACGATAGCGCTGGGCGATCTTGGCTGCCGTCGCCGAGACGATGGCCAGGTCGCGTTCGCCGTAGTCATGCAGCGACACGATCAGCTGCAACTTGCGCTTTTCAGCCAGGTTGACGACCTGATCGAGCTTGTCCCACTTGCCCGCGGCAATGTCGGCGGCGAGCGGCCCTTGAATGAAGATGCGGACGGCCTGCACACCTGCCGCTCCAGCGTGGCCAAAGTCGGCGTCGATCAGACCCGCGTCGAACTTGCCCGAGTCCCACATCTGCCAGGCGCGGTCGCCTGGGCCTTCGTAGTTGAAAGCCGTCACAAACGGGGCGGAACCATTCGGCGCCAGCAGCCGCTCGCCATCTGCTGACACGCCTGGCGCGGCGTGCGTCGCGGTCGGCAGCAGCGTGCTCGCCAGACCGAGCGCCAGGACCAGTCGAGGTATCACTCCGTAGACAACGGACCGAAACCGCGTGCGTCGCGCAGCGCGTAGTACACGGGCTGCAGCGTGAAGTCAGGATCGGCCAGGCGGAACCAGAACCAGTCCTGTTCGCGATTGACTTCGTCGGCGCGTTTCCAGAACCAGATGTACATGACCTGCAGCCACGGCCACTGCGCCTGGACACGTTCGAAGGCGCGCACGGTATAGCGCGCCTGCAGCGGCGGCGTTACCCGTCCGAAGCGCTGTTCGGCGAGCTCCGGCGGGTTGACGTTCCAGCCGACTTCGGTCGCCCAAATGGGGGTGGCGGCATCGCTGTTGTCGAGCATGACGTCGCGCACGAGCTGTGGGCGCGAGAACGTCACGTCTGACGGATCGATGCGCGGATCGTCCGGGCCGCCGCGCAGCCCGTAGGCCTGGACGGCGAGCACATCAAACGTCCCTCGGACACCCGCGTCGTACAGCCGCTGCAAGTACACCAGCTCGTTCTGGGCGTCCTGGTTTTCGGTGCGCGTCGGCGCTAATGCCGCCATGACGACGCGCGCGTTTGGATCTGCGCGCCTGATCCGTTCGGCGGCGCCGCGCAGCAAGCGCGCGTATCCAGCCGGGTCGGGCGGCTGGCGGCCCCATTCGATGTTCAGGTTCGGCTCGTTCCAGACCTGATAGGCATAGACGCGGCCCTGGTAACGCCGGGCTGCTTGCTCGACGAAATCCCAGTAGTCCTCGTAGCGAACTGGCGGACCCAGCCCATCCACCGCACCTGGTGGCAGCGCCCAGCCCGGACTCGTGTCGAGCCGCAGCACCACGCTCAACCCGAGCGCGTTCGCGCGCTCGACGATGTCGTCGAACTTGGCCCAGGTCGAGTCGCCAAACTTGGGGTCGACGTACTGTCCCTTGGCGATCGGCTCGATCTGCTCCCACGGCAATTCCTGGCGAATCCAGCCCACGTGCGCGGCGCGCACCAGCTCCAGGCTCAGCTGGCGCTTGTCAGGCTCGACCTCTTGCTCCAGGAACACGTTCATGCCCATTGGATTCACGGGCTGCGCCGTAGCCGGCTGAGCATCGAGGGCGAGTCGCGCTGGGCGCGCCGTCAGCGCCACCCAACGATGACGCAGATCGATCGACAGCGTGTCGAGCGCGGTGCCGCTGCTGGCGGCGAATGCCAGTATCAACAGCAGCGCCGCGAGCGCGGCCATCGGCGACCCACCCCGCGGCTCAGTCATTAGGCAGGCTCGCATACGCCGCGTGTAGGGCGGGTCGAATCGCGGACCAGTCATAGTGCTGCTCGACGAGTGCGCGCGCTCGACGTGCCAGCGTGGCGCGCTCCTCGGGCAGCGTCAGCATGCGCCGTAACGCCTGGATCCATGCCTCGGCTGTGTCCGCGTTGACGTAATGTTCGCCAGGCTGAGCGATCAGGCCCTCCATGCCCATGACGGTGGACACGATCGGCACACCACTCGCCATCCCAATCAGCGCCTTGAGCCGCGACCCCGCCGCCACACGGAGTGGCAGCACGAGCACCGCGCAGCGGTCGAGATACGGCCGTTCGTCCGGCACGTAGCCTGTCACGGCGATGCGTGGATCGTGCTGTCCGGCGCGGACCAACCAGGGCGGCGGGTTGGCGCCCACGGCGAACAGGCGCGCCTGGGGCACCGCCTCGAAGACGGCCGGCATGACGTCGCGCATGAGCCAGCCCAGCGCCTCGGCGTTCGGGCGGTAGTCCAGCTTGCCCAGGAACAACACATTCGGCATGTCTTCTGCCCGTGGCTCCTGAAACGTGTAGGCACTGGTGTCGATGCCGTTGGGCACGACGGTGATGCAGGCGTCGCCCGCCAGGGCCAGCAGTTGATTGGCATCGTGCTCGGACACGGCGATGGTCATGCGACTAGCGCGGACGACCGCTCGCTCGAAACGCTCGAGCCGCCGCCACTGAAGCTGCGAATACAGCCTGGCCTGGACGGACGCCGCCTCTTCACTCGCGCGCCGCTGCAGCAGGAACTCCGGGTTGTGTGCGTCGTAGACCCGCTTCTCGGGCGGCACCGAAATCAGATAGCGGGCCATCTCAATGGCTTCGGCCTGCACCGCGGCATAGTGCTCACGCTCCACGAAATTGGCGACGGCGCGCTGGAAATCGGTCGACCACAGGCGCATGGCCATGTCGGGCAGGTCTGTGCTCACCACAGTTTTTGCCCTCAAGGCTCGAGTGCGCTGGGCGGGCGTGGGCAGCACACACGTCCGATTGCCCAGCGTCGCCAGGCGCGCCTCGTCCGCTGGGTTGCCAAACGCGATGACGTCGACGGTGTGCTCCTCGGCCGCCAGGCGCACAAGACCGAGGTTGCGCAGTTTCGCGCCAGCGTCGGGTGGATCGGGCACCGACGGCAGCAGGAACAACAGGCGGCTCACGCCAGGAGCGCCTCGCGGTACACGTCGCGCGTTGCTTCCGCCGTGGCACGCCAGGAGAACTGGGCCGCGCGGCGCATGCCGCGTGCGCGCAGGTCCTGCGCCCGACGCGGATTGGTCAGGATCGCCAGGATCGCCTGCGCCCACGCGCTCGGATCGGTTGGCTCCAACATGACCGCGGCATCCCCGGCGACCTCGGGCAGCGGACCCGCGTTCGAGCACACAACCGGCGCGCCACACGCCATCGCCTCGAGCACGGGCAGGCCGAAGCCTTCGTACAGCGACGGCAGGACCAGCACGCCCGCGTGACTGTACAGGACGGCCAGATCGTGCTCGCCGATCCAGCCCACGAAGTGCGCCGCATCAGCCAGGCCCGAGCGCGCATGGGCGGCGTAGATCGGCTCCTCGAGCCAGCCCCGCGCGCCAACCAGCACCAGATGCGCGTCGACATTGGCGCGCACGCGGGCGAAGGCGTCCAGCAGCAGCGGCACGTTCTTGCGTGGCTCGAGCGTGCCCACGAACACCACGTACGGCTTGTCGAGCGGCAAGCCAAACCTGCTCGCGAGCGGTGGTAGCGCGTCGTACGGTCGCGGAGTGAACGCCGGTCCCGCCGCCTCATGCACGACCCGCACGCGTGCTGGATCGACCCCGAGCAGGCGCACCGCGTCCGAGGCTGTGCGCTGTGAGACGGCGATGACGCGCTGGGCACGCCGTACGCTCTCACCGGTGGCCGCGTAGTACGCCCGCGACGCTGGCGTGTGCGTCGCCGGATACAGCAGAAATGCCAGATCGTGCAGCGTCACCACTGAGCGCCACGCTCCCCACGCGGGCGCCACGTGATCCAGACTGTGCAGCACACTCGGCCTGGGTGGTCTGGCCAGCAGCTCGAGCGGCAAGATCAGCCGCTCCAACCGATGATGGGGCGGCGTCAAGGCCAGGCGCTGGGCCATGCTCGACGAGCCAAGTTGCTGGCGGCGGGCGCGTCGGCCTCTCAGGATGACATAGCGCTCAGGCCCTTCGAGCTGCCCGAGTGCGTCGGCGAGGAGCACGGCGTAGCGTGCAATTCCGGCTGCGTACCCGACCAGCCGGGCATCCAGAACGATGACAGGCCGATCGCCAGTCAGTCGACGATGTTCTCCTCTTCCTCGACCTCTTCGCCCAGGATCGATGGCTCGCCTGTCTTGGTGATCAGAAGGCGACGCCGACGGGCTGGCGGTCGGCCCCAACGTAGCGTCGCGAAACCGCATAGTGTGGTGAACACCGCCAGCAGATACATGCCGCCACCCGCGAGCATGCCAATCGCCGCCACGAGCCAGATGCTCGCCGCCGTTGTCAGGCCGCGCACCGTACTCGAGGTCCGCCAGATCGTGCCTGCACCGAGAAAGCCCACGCCGGTGACAATCTGCGCCGCCACACGCGCCGGATCACGGACCGTTCCTTCGCCCACGAAGCCGAACACCGAGACGACCGTGAACGCCGCCGAGCCGGCCGCGACCAGCATATGCGTGCGCAGCCCGGCTGGCCGCTCGATCATCTCGCGCTCGTAGCCGATCACGCCGCCCAGCACGAAGGCCAGGACCACCCTGAGCATCAGCTCGAGGTCGATTGCGCGCACGAACAAGAACTGCCAATCGGACGCGAGCACAACGGAACACCGTATCAGGCGCCGGTTCTTGTCCGTCGGCTGGGCCGCCCGCCCATCTCGATCACGACCGCCACACCCTGTGCCTTCAACCGCGTGCGCAGCCGCTCATCCAGGTCGTTCACCGGTAAGTTCGTCGTAATGACCGTCGGCAGGTCCGCGTTGAGCCGATGGTTGAGCACCTGAAACATCTTTTCGCGCGCCCACGACGTCTCGCTTTGCATCCCGAGATCGTCCAGCACCAGCAGCGGCACGTTGCGGACGGCCTCGAACAGTTCGTCGTACGTCACATCGCTGCCCGGCCCGAAGGTGGCCCGCAAGTGATCGAGCAGGTCTGGCACCACCGTGAAGAAGACCTCATTGCCCAGCTCGATCTGCCGATTGGCGATCGCCGCTGCGAGATGCGTCTTGCCGCAGCCGTACGGCCCGGTCAGGACCAGCCACGCAGCGGGCGCATCGCCGTACGCCTCACACTTGCCGAAAGCCTCGCGAGACCCGGCCACTGGACCTTCCCGCCCGGCTGGGTCGAACGTGTCGAACGTCTTCGAGGTGAGGTGGCCGAGGTTGCTGCGACGACGCAGGCGATCGCGGTGCTCGCCGATTCGGCACGTACACGGGATAGCTCGCCCAAAGTCGACGTGGCCGAGCGGAACGTCGCGCCGCACGAAGCCATAGTCCTTGCAGATCGGACACGTCGGCTCAGGCTCGGGCTCCTCAGGCGCATTGCCGAGTCGCGCGTGAAGCCGCGGGCGGATGCGCGCGATCGCATCGCCGAGCCGCTCCATCTCAGGCGCGGTAGACCTCGAGATCGAGGAACTTGGTGGTCCGCTCCAGGAACAGCAGCTGAACCTGGCCAGTCGGTCCGTTGCGATGCTTGGCCACGATGATGTCGGCGACGCCCTTCTTATCCGTATCGGGGTTGTACTTCTCGTCACGATAGATGAACAACACCACGTCGGCATCTTGTTCGAGTGCGCCCGACTCGCGCAGGTCGGACAGTTGCGGGATATGCGGCGTGCGCTGTTCGACGGCGCGGCTCAACTGACTCAGCGCCAGGATCGGCACGCGCAGCTCACGCGCCAGCGCCTTGAGCGCGCGGGAGATCTGACCCAGCTCCTGGACGCGGCTCTCGCCGCCTTCGCTGGCGATCAGCTGCAGGTAGTCGACCACGATCATATCCAGGCTGTGCTCGGCCGCCAGCCGGCGCGCCTTACTACGTAACTCCATGATCGGGATCGACGGCGTGTCGTCGACCCAGATCGGCGCCTTGGCCAGATGATTCATCGCTGCGTCGAGCTTGCGCGACTCCTGCTCGTTGAGGTGCGCCGACCGGATCCGAGGCGAATCCACGCCCGATTCCATACTCAATAACCGCGAAGCCAACTGCTCCGCCGCCATCTCCAAACTAAAAATCGCCA
>DASXRR010000499.1:0-11042 GCA_036506475.1 Chloroflexota bacterium | reverse complement strand
TTCGGATTGTTCGCACCGCTGACGTCGCTCTGCAGGCGGCACTTGAGGCAAGAAGTCGAGCGGCGCTGCTTTGGCTGGCCACACCGCGGGCAGGGCGTCTTGCTCGGCAGCCGACCACGGCTCCGACACGCCGGGCACTTGCGGTGATTGCTCGACGGCGCCAACTCGCGCTGGCAGGTGGTGCAGATCTTCACGTGGTCCAGTGTCCACACGCGGCGTCACGCGAACCGTCACGGGACGGCGAAAAAGCGTCACGCTGAGGGTCACAGTTTGGCTGATGGGTGGAGCATAGGCACGTAGCCCTTGCGCAGGACGGCGACAAGTGATGGCGGGGTCAGGACGGTGACGCTTTCGACGCTATGGCGGAGGCGGCGGGCGGTGTAGCGGTCGGGCGACCATGCGTACAGGGCGTCGGCGTGGATGAGCCAGGGCTGGTCGTCCAGGGCGACGTAGGTGCCTTCGGGCAGCGAGGCGACGTCGGCGGTGAAGGTTCGCTTGCGCCACGGGCCGGCGCGGCGCTCGGGGTGTAGTTGTGCGTCGATCGCGTCCGCCGACCACGGACCGTTGCCGTGGGCTTGCTGCCAGGCGTGCTTGAAACGCTCGAAGTCGGCACGTCGGCACTCGGCGCACGGGCGATGGCCCGCGGCGAACGCGGCCGCTTCGTCGAGGAAGAACAACTCGGTCCAGCGGTTGGGCTGCATGAGCGCGCGGTGCCGGCCGCGGAACTCCAGGACACACGCGATCCAGCGGCGAACCTGGGAGTCGCGCACGATGTGCTGCTGGGCGTCGTGCAGTACGCCGCGATTGCCCATCAGCAAGCCGCGGCCCGGGACGGCGACGATCTCGCCGAACGGCGTCACTCGGTTGCGCAGCGGCATAGTGCCACCGTACCAGCGGCTTGATCGACGCGGGAGCGGTCAATGCGAAGCTGGCGCGCCACAATTTGCCTCTGGCGCGTCGCATCCCGGCGGCGTGGGCTAGCCGGGTGGGTGCCTGCAATCACTCTGGTGAACTTGCTCTGCGTGGCGATCGAGATGGGCTCGCGGGCGAGAGCTATTGGCGCATGGCGGACGGCGTGGATCTAACGGGTGGGACGGCTGCGCAACCGTTTCGGCGCACCTGACCAGCGAACGGAGGGTGGTTGACGAGCGGGTCGGTGGTGGGCGGTTAGTGAGGTTGAGGTTAGCGGCGGCCGAATTCGCGCTCCAGGTGGGCGTGGCTGAGCAGGATGGCGGTGGGGCGGCCGTGGGCGCAGGTGCGGCAAAGGGTGGCTTCGCCCAGGCGGCGGAGGAGAGATTCCATCTCGGCGACGGCGAGCACATCGCCGGCGCGGACGGCGGTTTTACAGGCCAGGACGATCGACAGGCGCTCGGCCCAGGTGGCGTGCTGTTCCAGGACCAGTCCGTGGGTGTTGGTCGCCACGGCGGTGAGCGACTCGACGAGCACGCGCTGCGGCTGGCGCTCGGCAATCAGGCCAGGTACGGCGCGAACCAGGATCTGCTTGGGGCCGAACGGTTCGAGCTCGAAGCCGAGGCGGCGCAGGTCGTCGACGGCATCCGAGGCCTGGGCGACCGCCGCGGCGGGCACGTCGAGGACCATGGGCTCGAGTAAAAGTTGTTGTTCAGTGCGACCGGCGAGCGCTGCGCGTAGATCTTCGAGCAGCACGCGCTCGTGCGCGGCATGCTGATCGACCAGATAGACGCCCGCGTCGCCCTCGGCGATCACGTAGGTTCGGCCGGCTTGACCCAGAACGCGGAGCTCACGCAGCCGCTCGGCACCGTCGAGCAGGTCGTCGTGCTCGTCTTCGTCTGAAACGGTGGCTATGGGCCACTGATCGGTCGACAACGACGCACGGAGCGAGCGCTGGATGGCCGCATACACGGCTCGCTCGCGCAGCAGCTTCACCTCGAGCTTGCTCGGGTGGACGTTGAAGTCGACTTCGTCGGGCGGCACGCGCACGTCGACGATGGCCACCGGCTGTCGGCCGATCGGTACCAGCGAGCCATACGCTTCGAGCACGGCGAAGCTCAGCGTGCGATTGACCACTGGCCGATGGTTAACCAGGACGATGACGCCCGAGCGTCCAGCTTTGTGGTAGCTGCCGGCAGCGCAGATGCCGCCGACCTCGGCGACAGGCTGGTTGCGCTCGCCTTCGACTGTTGCTGGCGTGAGGTCGATGAGATAGTCAGCGGCATCGGGGCCGAGGATGGCCAGCGCTGCATTGCGCAACTCACCGTCACCGGGCGAAACCAGGGCTTCGCGACCGTCGATCATGACGGTGAACTGGACGTCGGGAAAAGCGACGACCAGCGGCGTCACGACGTGCAGGCAGGCGGCGGCCTCGGAGCCTCGGCCACGCAGGAATTTCCTCCGCGCGGGGAAGCGAGCAAAGACGTTCTCGACGACCATGGTCGTGCCGGGTTGGCGCGCTTGCGGGCTGGACTCCAGCGCGCCGGCCTCGATTCTGAGCTGGGTGCCGACTGGCTCTGCGCTCGAGCGGGTTGAGCAGGTTATGTCGGAGACGGCGGCGATGCTGGGGAGCGCTTCGCCTCGGAAGCCCAGCGTCTTTAGCGAGTTCAAGTCGCTTTCCTGGTGGAGCTTGCTGGTGGCATGGCGTCGGAACGCCAGCTCCACTTCTGCCGCGGGGATGCCGCGGCCGTCGTCGGCGACCAGGATGCGCTCGGCTCCGCCGTCGTCGATCTCGACCAGGATGTGGCGGGCGCCGGCGTCGAGGGCGTTTTCGACCAGCTCTTTGACGACTGAGGCGGGTCGTTCGATGACTTCACCGGCGGCGATCTTGGCCGCCAGGTGCGGGTCCATGACCCTGATCTGGCTCATGGGCGTGGCTTGGCCGAGGCGTCTGGCTTCGCCGACGTGCGGCGTTGGCGTGGCTTGGCTGGCGTGACGGTCGCGGCTTCTGACGCATCGACGGCGGCCGACGGCGCGACACGAGCCGCGCGGGACGACGGTGCCATACTGCCCGGTGGCGCAACTGGCGAAGCTTGCGAGGCCGGCGCGGACGGGGCGGGAGTTTGTGACGGGCCGGCCGCACCGGCGCCGGGTGGTGTGGCCGGCCCACGCGACGGTGGAGTGGTGGCGGTCCGGGTCGGTAGGCTGACTGTCGGCGCGGTCGGCGCGGTCGGCGCGGTCGGCGCGGATGGCGCGGCGACGGGTGGGCCGTTCAGGACGACTTGTTGGAGGCGGAAGAGCTCGGACTGGGCCTGGAGTGGCGTGAGTCCGAGGATGTCGAGGGCGGCGAGTTCGTCGCAAGCGCCGGGGCAGGGGCGCGCGGCCAGCGACGGTTCACCAGGCTGGCGCGGGGTGGCTTCGAGGTCGCGCAGCAGGAGCGTGGCCCGTCTGGTGACGCGCTCGGGGACGCCGGCCAGGCGCGCCACGTGCACGCCGTACGAGCGATCGGCGCCACCTTCGACGACCGCGTGCAGGAAGACCACGTCGTCGCCGCGTTCGAGGACGTCCACGCGGTAGGTCCGCAGGCGGGGCAGCGTCGCCGTCAGCGCGGTGAGCTCGTGGTAGTGGGTGGCGAAGACCGTCTTGGGCGCGCCGCCGGGGCGGTCGGCATCGTGCAGGTCTTCGAGAATCGCCTGGGCCATGGCCATGCCATCGAAGGTGCTCGTGCCACGGCCGATCTCGTCCAGGACCACCAGGCTGCGCGACGTGGCCGAGCGCAGGATGGTCGCGGCCTCGATCATCTCGACCATAAACGTGCTGCGGCCGGCGGCGATGTCGTCGTGGGCGCCGATGCGCGTGAAGATGCGGTCGACAATGCCGATGTGCGCCGAACGCGCCGGGACGAAACTGCCGATCTGGGCCATCAGCACAATCAGCGCGACCTGGCGCAGGTAGGTGCTCTTGCCGGCCATATTGGGCCCGGTCAGCAGCATCAGCCGAGCCTCAGGCCCGAGCGCAGCGTCGTTGGCGACGAACTGGCCGGGCGGCAGGCTGTGCTCGACCACCGGATGGCGGCCCTCGACGATCTCCAGGGCGTCGCCGTCGTCGACCAGCGGCCGAGCGTACTGGTTCGCCGTGGCACTCTCGGCGAGGCCAAGGATGACGTCGAGCCAGGCAATGCAGCGCGCGGCATCGGCGATCGCGGAGGTCAGGCCGGCGAGGCGCTCGAGGAGCGCGTTGTACAGCTCGCGCTCGAGCTGCAGCGCGTCGTCGTGCGCGCGCGCCACGCGCGCCTCCATCTCTTTCAGCTCGGGCGTGACGAAACGCTCGGCATTGGCCAGCGTCTGCTTGCGAATCCATCCTAGCCGCTCGAGGTGCTCGCCCAGCGTGGTTGCATTCGTCGCCTGGCGCTGGTAGTAGTCCGTCGGCTGGGCGCACTGGGCGACGGTGACCTCGAGGTAGTAGCCGAAGACCTTGTTGTAGCCGACGCGTGCGCCTCGGGCGCCGGTACGCTCGCGCTCGCGCTGCTCGAGGGCGGCGATCCACTGGCGGGCGTCGCCGGCCAGGGCGCGATGCTGATCGAGCTCCTCGGAAATGCCGGGTTTGATGACGCCTTCTTCGAAGACGGTCGCCCCGTCGCGGATGACGGCGTGCACAGCCGCGACGGCATCCGGCACAGCACTGGGCACAGCCTGCCTGAGCAGCACAGGCAGATCAGACACTGACAATACGGTCTGCAACCGAGGCACGCGTTCCAGGCCAGCCGCGAGGGCCAGGCACTCGCGCGGCATGAGCAGCTGCTGGCCGGCGCGCACCGCGAGGCGTTCCAGATCGGGCAGGCCGTGCACGGCATCCGCCACTCGCGTGCGCAGCGGCGCATCACGGTGCAGGCGCTCGACGGCATCCAGGCGCTCGTTGACCCGTTGAGCGTCAAGCAGTGGCTGACCCAGGATGGCGCGCAGCAGGCGCGCGCCCATCGCGGTGCGGGTGCGATCGAGGATGCGCAGCAGCGTCGGGCCACCGTCGGTGGCCGACGACTCGACCAGATCGAGATTGCGCCGGCTGGCGCGGTCGAGGACCATCGCGCCGCCGACGTCGTAGACGCGTGGATGCCGCAGCGTGCGGGTGACACCCGGGCGGGCTTCTTGAACGTAGGTCAGCAGGGCGCCCAGGGCGCGTAGCGCGAGTGGCTGTTCGACCAGGCCGCTCGCCTCAGGGGCGCCACCAAAGGTACGAACGACGGCTCGACGGGCGGCGGAAGCGGCGAACAGCTCGGGGCCGCGCAGGGTTGTCGCTACGCCGGGCGGCAACAAGGAACCGAGCGTCTCCTCGCCCTGGCTGAGCAGACACTCGGCCGGACCGATGCGCACCAGTTCTGCCGCCAGCAACTCGGCGCCGTGGACTTCGGTCGCCAGAAGCTCACCGGTGCTGACGTCGACGTACGCCAGGCCGAAGCCGGCGCCGTCGTGCACGACACTGCCCATGAAGTTGGCGCGTGCGCCAGCCAGCAGATCTGTCTCGAGCAGCGTGCCGGGGGTCAGCACGCGCACCAGCTCACGCGGCATGAGACCGTTGCGACCGACCACGCCGACCTGCTCGGCAATCGCGACATGGAAGCCCTGCGCGATCAGGCGCGCGATGTAGCTCTCGGCGGCGTGGGCAGGAATGCCAGCCATCGCGACGCGCTCGCCGCGACCCATCTCACGCGAGGTGAGCGTGATGTCCAGCGCCCTGGCGGCAAGGTGCGCATCGTCCTCGAAGGTTTCGTAGAAGTCGCCCAGGCGAAACAGCAGAATGGCGTCTGGCCGACGCGCTTTGAGCTCGAGGAACTGCCGACGAATCGGCGAAAGACCGGCGTCCTCCATCCCCGGCAGCGTCAGCGTGCCGCTGGGAGGCGTCTGACGCATGCTCCTAGGCCGCGGCGACCCAGTCGCTCTCAGCCGCTGACGCGGTGCTGCGATCGGGCGCGTGGGTGATCTGGGTAAAGCTCATGTGGGACCGCCAGAGCACCAGCGTACCCAGGACCACCACGGGCAGGAACAACGTCGCGTGGACGACGATGGCGTAGGCCGTCGCCGGAGCGGCGGCGATGCCGGCAGTGTCGCGCAGGACGGCGATCAGCGCGCCATCGAAGGTACCGACGTAGCCCGGCGAGGACGGCACGAGGGTCGCGAAGTTCGATGCTGAGCCAACGAGCAGTGCCAGCGGCACGCTGGCCGGGATACCAAAGCTCGGCATCAGCACCAGGAACAGACCGAGCTCGAAGCACCACGCCACCAGCGACAGCACGACCAGGCGAACCAGGCGCCCGCGACCGCGGACCAGCGACAGGCCGCGGGCAAAGCTGCGCGCCAGCTTCAGTGCCAGGTCCTGGGCGCGATGCGGTAACGGGCGTGACAGGAACTCGGCGACGGTCACGATGGCGCTGTTGCGCCAGGCGGCGAGGATGAGCAGGACGGCGCCGGCCAGAAAGACACCAGCGACCAGGATGCTGGCGGCGACGAGGTACCCGGGCGCGGGTACGAAGCGCAGCGCGATCAGCAGCAGCGCCGCGAGTGACAGACCGTCCAGGATGCGCTCCACGACCAGGCTGGCCAGCGTGGCCCCGTATGGGATGCGGCACCAGCGCGCGAGCAGGTAGGCGCGCGCGACCTCGCCCATGCGCACCGGCAGCAGATTGTTGACCGTGAAACCCACGACCAGCACGCGAAACAGGGTCGGCGTGGAGACGCTGTGCTCGGGCAACAGCAGGCCCCAGCGCGCGCTGCGCAGCCAGGCGCCGATGAAATACAGCACGATGGCCGGCACGATCAGCCGCCAGTCGGCCGCGGCGAGCGCGGCGCCGAGGCTGCTCGCGTCGACACTGCGCACCAGCAGCACGAGCAGCACGAAGCTGATGCCGAAGCTGACGCCGAAGCGCAGCGCGTTTTTCACGCCGCCGCTTCCTCGGCCAGGGTCGGCCGGAGGTCGCGCGGAAAGAGGTGCTCGCGGGCGAAGAATGCCAAACCGAGGCCGGTAACCAGGACGTACTGCACGGCGTGCGAGACCACGACCAGCGCGAGCGCAGCCTGCGGGTTGGCGCCGACGACCTGCAGGGCGGCGGTGCCGAAGAACTCCTGGGTGCCGACGTACCCGGGCCCAGACGGGACCATGATGCCCAGGTTAATGGTCACCAGCGCAAGGCCGATCCCCGGCAGCTCCAGGCTGGCCGGTAGACCCAGGTTCATGCCGCGGCTGAGGAGCAGGTAGGAGCCCCCTTCCAACAGCCAAACGCCGACCGAAAGGGCGGCCGCGCCGAGGAGCACGGTTGGTTTACGCAGCGGCGCCAGACCGTCGATGAACGCCGCGGCGCGTTCTTCGCCCCACGCTGACCAGCGCGGTGGCAGTGGCACGGTCAGGCGCCCCATCAAGGCGAGCGCGGTGGCGGGGAACCAGAGCAGGAAAAACACCGCGCTGCTCGCACCCAGGAAGATGAACGCCGCCACGAGCTCGATCTGGCGGCTCCAGCCGGGCAGCTGCATGCTCATCGACACGATGCCCAGCAGGGCGATCAGGGTCAGGCCGTCGAAGACGCGCTCGACGAAAACCGACGCCAGGGCGAGCGTCTTGCGCACACCGCGCTTGCGGCCGAGCAGATAGGCACGCCAGAACTCGCCCAGCCGGCCCGGCAGCAGGTTATTGGTGGCGAAGCCCATGATCAGCACGGGAAATAGCGTGCTCACTGGGGCGCGAGCGGCACCACTCAAGATGATCCGCCACCGCATGGTCCGGACCACGTAGCCGAGCAGGGTGCACACCGTCGACGGAATGAGCCAGCGGTAGTCGACCGTTCTCAACTCGTCGGCGAAGCCCGCCAGGTCGACTTTGGACAGGGCCAAAGCCAGGAAGACGACCGTGAGTGCGAGGCCGACGAGTCGCGATAAAACGCGCATCTACGCGCGCGTCACTGCGCGGGCAGCGCGTAGATGACGTTGCCGCGTGCGTCTGCGGTCCAGATCCGGCCGTCGGCCGACACCGCGACGCCGACTGGGGCGGCGCCCGACAGCGGCACATCTCTGAGCGCTGCGCCGGTCTGACTGAGCACAACGAGCCTTGATTGCTCGGGGTAGCTGATGACGATCTCGCCCTCGGGATCGATCGCCACGTACGGCTTATTGGCCACGTTCTGGCTTTCCCAGCCCGGCGGTACCTGGACCTGCAACAGCGGCTGACCGTTTGGATCGAGCTTCTGCACGCGACTATTCCACGTGTCGGCGACCCATACGTTGCCGTCCTTATCGAGGGTCAAACCGACTTCCTCGCGGAACTGCCCCGGCGCGCTGCCTTCGCCACCGAACATGCGCTTGAAATTGCCCTGCAAGTCGAATACCTGCACGCGCTTGTTGCCGGTATCGGTGACGTACACCTCGCCGGCCGCACTCACGGCTACGGAGCGCGGGCCCCAGAACACGCCTTGCTCGGCATCAATGCGGCCCTTCGCGTCGCCCAGCCGTCCCCACTTACCAAGGAAGTTGCCGTTTGGATCGAAGTACTGGATGCGATGATTCCACGTATCGGCGACGTAGACATTGCCGTTCGGGGCGATGGTGATGCCCCACGGCTCCTGGAACTGACCGTCACCCTGGCCCGGGCTGCCCCAGCTGGCGGCAAAGCTGCCATCCGGGTTGAACACGCTCACGCGCGCCGTGCGGCCCTCGACGACGTAAATCCGTCCATCTGCGCCGAGCGCCACGTTCTTCGGATCGACGAGCGCCGGTCGACCGTCCGCGGTACGGCCATAGATCACCGAGCCGTCCTGCTGAATCTGACTCGTGGTCTCGCGCAAGGCGGATGATGCGCCCGACTGCACCGCGGGCGCCGGCGCAAGCTGCGCCGTGGAGCCGTTGAGGGGCGCCGGACCGAACGCTGGGATCTCCTTGTTGACGCAGAACAGCATGTCGCGCCCGCCAATGTCGCCGGGCGCCTCGCGATACAGCAGGAACTTCAACAGCTTCAGCCGGTTGTCGGGCACCGACAGGGTCTGGGCGATCAGGTCGAAGCGCAGCCAGGGAATCTCGAAGCGGTGCGTGCCGAGCGCGAAGCCGGGCGTGTTCAGCGCCGCGTATTGCTTGTAGTCCTCAGGGAACCAGGCATTGAGCTTGTACGTCGCGCAGTTGTATTGCGCGAGCTCGGTCTGAATCGGCTCGACGTTGGTCGAGCGCGCAAGCAGCACCGGGTAGTCGGCCAGGTTGATGCCGGGGTCGATCGTCTTGGCGTAGTAGCGGCGATTCTTGTAGTCGCGCAAGTACCACTCGAACGGCCACGACACAGCCTCGTGGTCGCCGTCACCCCAGCCACTGTCGAGCAGCAGCTTCAGGTCTTTGCCCTGGCCGGTTTGCGCACCAATGCGCTCGATTTCGCTGGTAATCCACGGATCGTCGTGCGTCGTCTGGACGTAGATCAGCGGCTCGACCGGCCAGTCCGGGTGATCCCAATTGACCATCAACGAGGTGCGCAGATAGCCGGCGAACAAAATGCCGCCAATGCCCAGGGCCAGCCCCGGCACGACCACGTCGCGGCCCCAGCGCGGGCCGAGATAAAAGAAGCCGCCGGCGATCGCTGCGATCATCACGCTCAACGCCAGGCGCTGCAGCAGAATGCCTTGCTGCGCCACCGGTGAGGTGGCGGGCGCCGCTCCGAGACCGATCCACGCCAGCAGGCCAAACATCGCCAGCAAGACCAGGCCCGCGGTGGCCAGGCCACGCTGCGTGAGCGCGCGTTGACCCCAGCCCGCGTCGGACCACTGGCCGAGCAGACGACCCGCCAGCAGCACCAGTGGCAGTGTGATCTGCGGCAGCATCCACGGCATCTTCTCGCCCGCCCAGCTGTAGATGACCAGGGCCGAGAAGAACCAGAACGTGCAGAACCAGAAGAAGTGCTGCCGGCCCTTGACCAGGAACATCGCCAGGATGCCCAGGATGAGCGGCACGAACTCATACAGCGGCAGCAGCATGAAGTAGTAGAACCACGGCTGACCGCCACGCGCGAAGTCCTGCTGGTCGAGCCAGTAGTTCAGTGCGCCCTTGGCGCCCGCGCAGCCGTCCAGCGGCAGGGTGACGACCGCCGTACAAATGCCGCGCATGTTGGTCAGGAACGTCGTGTACAGGACGACGTTGATGATCACGAACAGCAGGAGGCCGGTTGACCAGGCTGAGAACCCGAGTGCCTTGATACGGTTTCGGAACAGTTGGCGGTTCTCGTGTTTGAGCAAGAACCAACTGGCGATCAGGAAGACGAAGGGCATGAAGCCGCTGATGTAAAAGTCTTCCTTGGTGGCGAACAGCAGCGCCGCTGACACACATGCGGTGTAGAACCAGCTGCGCTGACCCGTGGCCAGGTAACGGAAGACGCCGATCACCAACAGCATGGTGAACACGTCGACGTAGATGTCGTGGCGAATGAACCTGCTGAAATACAGGAACGCTGGTGAGATGACCAGCAGAACACTGGCGGCGATCGAGCCGGCTTTGCCGAGCTCGTTCCTGAGGAAAAACGGCAGGCCGATGAGCGCTACGCCGAAGAGCGCCGGGACCAGTCGGCCCGTGAAATCGGAGGCGCCGAAGAGCAGGTAGATCAGGGCGTTCAGCTCAAACAGCAGTGGGCCGTGCATCATCGGGTCGTGCACGTAGCCCTGACCGTCGTACAGCCTCCACGCGTAGAACGCGTGGAGGCTTTCGTCGTGGTGGTAGCCCTTGCCGCCCAGGTCCCAGAAACGCAGGACGAGGCCGGCGAACATCAGCGCCAGGTACGGCAGATATTGGGGGTCGATCGGGATCTCGACCGAATAGCGCCTGCGCTTGCCCTCGATTCGCTGCTCGTCCGTCGGCGCGCTGTCGGGTTCGCGAACGGCGGGGGCTGTCTGCGATGGTGAAGCTGGGGCAGCGGACGTGGCGGCGCGAGGCCCCACCTGGACCATAGTGGCTCGTCCTCTCCGAGTCGTTGTCCGAGTATAGCCCAGGCTCACGCTTGAACCTTTAAGAATCGTTAGCTCTAAGAATCGTTAGCTCTGTGTTTTGAAAAAATCCTCCCCTACGCGGTGGCGATCGCGGTTTCGGCTATGGATGTGGTGTCTTCGGGGCCCTGCTCGACGAGTA
>DASXRR010000498.1:0-9278 GCA_036506475.1 Chloroflexota bacterium | reverse complement strand
CCACTCTAGTGGCAGCGCCGCCTCGCGCAGCGCGTCGCGGTCACCGTCCAGCGTTGCGTCGCGCAGCATCAGGTACGGTACGACCTGTTTGGGCAAGGTCTGGATGGCCACCTCCCACAGGGCGCGGTGCGCCTTCAGGATCCGCGGGGCCCAGCGCCAAGCGCCACCTGCTCGTACAGCGGTCCGCGGCCGCGCCACCTGTAGTGCAGATGGGCGTCGATCTCATCCGGGTGGCCTGGTGCAGATTCGAGCGGTCCAGGCCCGCGCTCATGGCAGCCATATACGGCATCATATAGCCCAGTCCGAGATATGCGTCGCGTTGCGCTGCGGCGTGCGCCGCGGTAGCATGCGCGGCCGCACGTATAGGGCATCGTATACGAAAACCGAGAGAGGTGGCCGCCATGCCCGTCCACGAGATCGACCGCCGCACCGCTCTGCGCATCCTCGGCACGGGTGCGGGTGCCCTGTTGGCTGCTGCCTGCGCGCCGGTCTTGCCAGCCGCGCCGACCGCCGGTCCGGCCGCTGGGCAGGCACCCGCGCCGACCGTCGCGCAGCCCAAGACGGGCGGCAAGCTGCGCTTCGCGCAGACCGCCAATCCCGTCAGCATCGACGGCAACAGCATCGCTGGCGGGGGCAACGAAACCGCGTGGCTCGTTTTCGACCGTCTGACCCAATACGATACCGAGCGTAAGCCGCAGCCCATGCTGGCCGAGAGCTGGGACATCGCGTCGGATTTCAAGCAGTTCAAACTCAATCTGCGCAAGAACGTCCAGTTTCACAATGGCCGCGAGCTCAACAGCGACGACGTCAAGTACACGCTGCTGCGGCTGCGCGAATCGACCGTCGGTTCGGGCATCCTGGCTGGCTTCAGCAATTGGTTCACGACCATCGATCTGCCCGACAAATACACGGTCGTGCTCAAGACCGATGCGCCACGCCCGACATTCTTCGACGCGATCGAGCTCTTCAACATCGTCAACAAAGAGAACGTGGAGAGCCCGGAGGGCAAGTCCAAGATCATTGGCACCGGCCCGTTCACGTTTGTCGAGTGGCAGAACGGCGCGCACTTCACCGTCGTCAAGAACAAGAACTACTGGCAAAGCGGGCGGCCGTACCTCGACGAGATCAACAGCTACGTCCGCGACCAGCAAACGATGGCGGTGCAACTGGAGGGCGGCGCGCTCGATGTCGTCAAGATCCCGCTCGTCGACGACTTCGTGCGCCTGAAGAGCGACCCGAATTACCAGGCGGTGATACACCCGGCGTCGGGGACCTTCTATCAGATCGGCTTCAACTGCGCCCGCCCGCCATTCGACGACAAGCGCGTGCGCCAGGCGTTCAACTACGCCATGGATCGCAAGCGCTTCGCCGAGACGGTGATGAAGGGCACAGCGGTGCCCATCAACCTGCCATGGACGTCAACGTCACCGGCCTATGACGCGTCGAAGAACTCCGTCTACACATACGACCTGGACAAGGCGCGCGCGCTGCTCAAAGAAGCCGGCGTCGGCAACTTCGAAACGGGCATCCTGGTCAACGGGATTGGTGCGCCACAGATGCTCTCGTTCTCGCAGATCTTCCAGGCTAGCCTGGCGCAAATCGGAGTCACGCTGAAGTTGCAGAACGTCGAGCCGGCTATCTGGGTGGACACGCTGATCAACAAGAAGCCCGACTACACGGGCATGTGGGCTGGTACCGATCAGATCGCGCAGCTGCACCCGAGCACGTTGTTCCAGCTTTCGCCCGGCTGGCGCCTGCAGAACAACCACTCCGCGTTCACGCACGACACCTGGACGTCGCTGGTCAACTCCGCGCTGCAAGAGACCGACCCGGCCAGGCAGAAGCAGGCCTACATCCAGCTCAACGACTTCATCCTCGACCAATCGTTCTCGGTTCCCATCACGACCTACCCCATCACCGTCGTCATGACCAGCAAGGTCAACGGTGTCGTCTATCAACTCCACAACAGCGGCCTCCAGTTCACCGATATCTGGCTCGCGTAGAGAACAGCCCCCGCCTTACGCAAGCGCACCCGCGCCTTGTCGAGGTCGTACGGATAGACGCCAATGCGACCGACGAGCCGAGCAGCCGCAGCGCCACGCGGCGTGTCACTCCAGACCGTGTCAGGTTGGACACCGGTAACTCCCGACAGAGACTCGACAGCGCGCCGGCGCGCGGCCGATTGTATACGGTTTCGGATACGATCGGCGGCATGGAGATCGTCGACGCCCAGGTCCACCTCAACCAGCTCGTGCCCGACTGGAAAACGTCGGATGCGGACCGCGTCATCGCCGCCGGCATCGCCGCCATGGACGCCGTCGGCATCGACGCGCTGCTCATTGCCGAAAGCCGCGGGTTCGACGCCCAGATGCGACCCGCGCTCGGTCCCGTGCTGCCCAACGGCGCGGTGCGCGGCGAGTTCCCGTTCTCCGAACGCGCCGTCGCCACCCATCCCGACCGTTTCGGCTACCTGGTGCGCATCGATCCCCGCGATCCCGAGCTCGAGCGTCTGATGGCTGAGGTGCGACAGAAGCCTGGCGCACTCTGTATCCGCATCGTGCCCGTCCCCAATATCGGTGAGGTGGACGCCTTCGAACGTGGCGTGTTCGAGCCGCTGCTTGCCGCCGCGGCCGAGCACGCGGTGCCGGTGTTCGCCTGGTTTCCTGGACGCTCGCACCTGCTCGTGCCCTATCTGCGCAAGTACCCGACCCTGCACATCATCCTCGACCACTGCGGAGTCGGCGTCGCGCCGCCGCTGGTCGGCCAGCTGCCGCCAACGTTGCAGACGTCGCTGGCGCCGACGCTCGCGGAACGCGTCCAGCAGCTCGAGCGCGTGATCGATCTGGCGCAGTACCCGAACCTGGCGTTGAAGTGGTGCCACGCGCCCGGCTACCTGTCGGCCGAGCCGTACCCCCACCGCGATATGCTGCCGCTGCTGCGTAAGGTCATCGATGCCTTCGGCATCGAGCGCGTGATGTGGGCGAGCGACTATACGCAGAGCCGCAACGAGACTGGCTACTCGTGGGCGCACACGCTGCATTACCTGCGCGATTCAGACCAGCTTTCGGACACCGAGAAAGATTGGCTGCTCGGCCGAAGTGTGCGCCAGATCCTGCGTTGGCCCGCGGCAACACGTGAGGAGGTACCGGCGTGATGAATCGACGCGCAGCACTGCGCGTGCTTGGCTCCTCCGCCGGACTGGCGCTGCTGACCGCATGTCAGCCAGCCGCTCCCGCCGCCCCGACTGCGCCCGCCGCCACGACCAAGCCAGCCGCCGCGCCCGCCCCGACAACGGCCGCCGCCGCTGCCGCAGCTCCCACGCCCGCGCCCGCCGCTGCCGCGCCGAAGCCGACCGCGGCATCGGTCCAGGTCGCAGCCACACAGACGGCGGCGCCGAAACCAGCCGCCGCGCCGGCCGGGCAGCCCAAGTCCGGCGGGACCCTGCGCCTGGGCATGGTCGGCGACGTGTCGACCGTCGACGGCCACAACACCACGCCCAACCAGTTCGACACGACCTGGAGTGTCTTCGATCGCCTCATCAGTTATGACGCCAAGCTGCAGCCCCAGGCTGAGCTGGCGGAGAGCTGGGACTTGAGTCCGGACCTGCGCCAGATCAAGCTGAACCTGCGCAAGGGCGTGCAGTGGCACTCTGGACGGGAGTTCACCAGCGACGACGTCAACTACAACCTCCTGCGCGTACGCGACGCCAAGCTGCAGATTCCCACCTTGAGAAATCAGAGCAACTGGTTCACCTCGATCGAGCTGCCGGACAAGTACACGGTCGTGCTGAAGTCGGAGCTGCCGCGACCGGCGATGTTCGACTTTTTCGAGTTCTTCAATATCGTCGACAAGGACACGGTTGAGGGTCCAGACGCCAAGTCGACGTCAATCGGCACCGGTCCGTTCAAGCTCGTCGAGTGGGTCCAGGGCGACCACCTGACCTTCGCAAAAAACAGCAACTACTGGCGCTCCGGAAGGCCGTATATCGACAGCTTCATCGCCCACGCCCGAGCCGACCAGGCGATGCTAGTGCAATTCGAGGCCAAGGCACTCGACGTGGCTAAGGGCGCCGCGCCGAACGACTTCGCCCGCTACCGAGACGATCCGCAATACCGCACGCTGGTGAGCACGATCAGCGGCAACAACTTTCTGTTCGGGCTGAACCTTGGCATTCCGCCGCTGGAGGACAAACGCGTGCGTCAGGCGCTGAACTGGGCGCTCGACCGCAAGCGTTTTTCGGACACCTTCCTGTACGGGACCGGCGTGCCGCAGTCGCTGCCGTGGCCGGCGAATTCTCCGGCGTTTGAGGCCTCCAAGCAGAACTTCTACTCGTTCGATCTGGATAAGGCGTCTGCCTTACTGAAACAAGCGGGCGTCAGCGGGCTCGAGCTCGACTGCAACGTGCTCGGCGCATGGCCGCAACTGGTGAGCTTCGCACCGGTCTATCAGGCCGACCTGGCCAAGATCGGCGTCAAACTCAACGTGCGGGTGCTGGAGCTGGCGATCTGGGTCGACGAGGCGGTCAACCGCAAGTACAAGGGCATGTACCTGTCCAATTCGTCGTTCGCGCAGCTCGAGCCGAGCTCAACCCTCAACAACGGGCGTGCGACCGACCCGAACTCCAATAACTCGCTGTTCAAGAACGACCGCTATTCGGAGCTGATCGCCAGCGCGTCATCGGAGCCGGACGCGGCCAAGCGCAAGCCGATGTACTCCGAGCTGAACGACATCATGCTCGACGAGTCGTTCATCATGTGGCTCGCCGCCTCACCGCCAACGCTGGTGACACGCCCGAACGTGCAAGGCATCGAGCCAAGCGCGCACGACGGCTTTTACTACCACAACGCCTGGATTGATTAGATAAACGATTCATTACCCGGGTACCGCCGGACGGGTACGATGGCCCGACTTCGTCCGAAGTGGAGATCAACACTCGTGGCTCTTGCGTTCCAGAGTGACATCGTCGGCGAAGCGGCCCCTGAGGATGTCGGGATGTCGTCGGCTCGCTTGCGCAATGTGTCGCGGCTGGTGCAGCGCTATCTCGACGAGCAGAAGCTGCCTGGTGCCATCAGTCTGGTCGCGCGGCGTGATCGCGTGGTCCATTGCGAAACCTTCGGCTACATGGATGCCGAGCGTCGCACTCCGATGCGTGCCGACAGCATCTTCCGCATCTACTCGATGACCAAGCCGATCGCCAGCGTGGGGCTGATGACGCTGTACGAGGAGGGCCGGTTCCAGCTCGACGATGCGGCGGCAAAGTTCATCCCCGAGCTGCAGGACGTGCAGGTCTTCGTGTCCACCCGACGACGAACCTACTTCTCGGGCTCCGGCGGCCTGGTGTCAACGGCGGCTGACTACCTGCGCTTCTGTCGCATGCTGGCCAATGGCGGCGAGCTCGAAGGTGTGCGCATCCTTGGCCCGCGCACGCTGCGACTGATGACCCTCAACCACCTGCCTGGCGGCACCGATTTGGCCAGCATGGCGCTCGGCGGCGCCGAGACACAGCGCGAAGGTCAGGGCTTCGGCCTCGGCTTCGCCGTCCTGCTGGATCCGACCGTGGCGCAGATCATCGGCACCCCCGGGGAGTACTTCTGGGGCGCCGCCGCCTCGACGGCGTTCTTCGTGAACCCCGTCGAGGAGCTGATCGTGATCTTTCTCACGCAGCTCCGCCCATCGTCCACGTATCCGATCCGGCGCGAGCTGCGCGCCACGGTCTACTCCGCCATCCTCGACTAGAGAAGGTCTCCGATGGCCTCGGCAACGAGGTCCATGCGTTCCATACCCGTGAAGTAGTAGGCGCCCTGGATGATGGTGTTGGTGATGTAGTTGTTGGTGATGCCCCAGGCTTTCGCAAGCAGGACCGCCTCGCGAAGGCCGCCGCGGTCGCCGGTGACAGTGTTATGGCGCAGCATGAAGTACGGCATCATCTGCTTCGGCAGCGCGCCTCGGAAACAGCCTTCCCATCTCGCACGTGTGGATTTAAGAGACTTCGGCTCGTGTTTGGCCAGGAATTCCACCCGCGGCGGAATCCAGTTCAGGGTGCGCTCGTACCACTCCATGATGTTGCGTTTGTCCTGCGGCGTGAGCTCCTTCGTCGAAGGATCCAATCCGCAATAGAACGCGGCCATGTCGGGCGCCCAGCCCGCGGGCCACTCGGCTGGCTCGGGCCGATCGACGTAGTCGCCCAGGATGATGCCGAGCGCGCGATACACGCACTCCAGCCCGCGCATGCCGCCGCTCATCTGCGCGTGCATGATGCCTTCCATGAGCTGCGCCTTCGAAACGCCGCGCAGCTGCAGCCCGCGCGTACAGTTCTCGATGCCAATTTCCCACGCCTGATTGATGTACGTATGCAGGTTGGCGAACGACGAAGCGGCAATGATCGGATCCACGCCGATGCTGTGCCAGCCGTCGAGCACCCGCATGTGCAGCTTGGCAAAGTCCGGTCGCGTGTAGAACCACATGCTATTGGCACGCATTTCGTATTGCGGTCCCGGATCGAGCGGCCCGCGCGCCTTGCGCACCGCATTCAGGAAGGTGTCGATCTCCTCGTCGGTGGTGACGTCGAGATTGTCGATGTCCATACCGTTACGCGTTCCATACAACCGAGTCAGCGTGGTCATGCGTTCAGACTCCAAACCATGCGTTGTCGTAGTAGTAGCCGTTGTGCATCGTCGGCACGACGCCGTGCAGTTTGCTGGTGGACATGAGGATCGACGGCTGCGACGAGATCGGAAACACCCACGACTCGTCCAGCACGAAATCATTCATCTCCGCGATGAGCGTCTTCTGGCGCGTTCCGTCGGTCTCGACACTGAGTCGGGCGACGTAGTCCTTCCAGCGTTGGTTGTCCCAGCCGGAGTTATTCTTCGGCAGCGGTCGCCAACCCGGTGATCCGGACCACAGTGTCGCCGGATTCACGTGCGCGTTGTTGTCGCCCGAGTAGTACATGCCGTTGTACTTCGCGTTGTTGGCCTGGTCGAGCCACTGTGCGGCTTCCATCGTCTTGATGTTGAGTTTGATATTCAGCTTGGCCAGATCGGCCTGATACGCCTGCATAAAGGTCTCGACCAGCGGGTAGGCATTGGAGATGCCGATGATGTCGAGCTCCAGGCTGGTCACGCCGGCTTCGTTCAGCAATGCGCGCGCCTTGTCGAGGTCGAATGCGTAGGCCTTGGCCTTCTCCGGATCGTAGCCAGGCGACGATGCGCTCCACGGCAGCGCGCTCGGAATGGCAGTGCCGAGGTAGATCTGCTCGGTGAAGCGCTTGCGATCGAAGGCGTAGTTGAACGCCTGACGTACCTTCTTATTGTCGAACGGCGGGACGGTGACGTTGAAGGCGAGCTCAAAAAGGGTGCCGGGGTTCGGATGCTCCCACACGCTGTACTTCGGGTCGACCTTGAGGCGAGCGACATCACGCGGAGAGTCCATGCGCATGGCGTCGATGGAGCCCGACTCGAGCTCGGCCATGGCCGGCTGATCACCGCGGAACATGCGCACGGTGATGCCATCCAGATACGGCTTGCCAGACTGCCAGTAGTTCTTGTTCTTGACGAACGTCATGTGGTTGCCCTGCGCCCATTCCTCCAGGACGAAGGCGCCGGTGCCTGGCGCCCTCGACTTGGCGTCCGGACCCTCCATGACCTGCGGATCCAGCATATTGAATAACTCGAAGGCATCGAACATGGTCGGTCGTGGCTGCTCCGACTTCAAGATGACCGTGTTCTTGTCAGGCGTCTCGATAGTCGTGAACCACGCACTGTAGGAACCGAGTGTCGACGCGGCCACCTTCGGATCGCGGACTCTGAGAAAATTCCATTTGACGTCTTCGCTGGTGAACTCGCGTCCGGAGTGCCACGTGACGCCTTTGCGCAGGTTGAGCTTGATGCTGGTGTAGTCCGACGCCAGGTCCCAGCTTTCGGCGAGCGCCGGCTGCGCTTTCAGCTTGTCGTCGTACTGCGTCAGACGGTCGAAGGCCAGCCACACGCTTTCAGCGGCGCCTGGCGTGCGCGTATGGCCGTCAACGTTGGCCGGCTCGGAAGCCAGGCCCATGCGCAGCGTGCCGCCCGCGCGTGGCTGGTTGGCGGCTGGCTTCTGTGTCGCGGCCGCCGCGGACGCTGGCGTCGAGCCGCTCGTTGGCTGTTGCGGAGGCCGTGTTGGCGCCGGCGCTGCTGGCGGTGCGCACGCCGCAACCGCCGCTGATCCGACGATCAAGGCCAGTGCCGATCGGCGCGTGATCGAGCGTGTCATGGTGCTCCCCCTCAGGCTGGTACTGGTTCTCGAACGGAAAGGCTCACGGCGCCGGCGCGGACCAGATCCTCGAGCCGCTCCCCCAGGCCGAGCTCGTTCAAAATGGCTGGTGCATCCGAGCCGACTGGATTGACGGGTCGTCCAACGCGCAGGGGCGTCCGCGATAGCCGCGCCGCGACGCCTGGCATCGTCATTTCGCCCAATCCCGGAAGGTCCTGCGTGAGGCTGAGACCATGCGCCTGGACCCACGGGTCCTGCATCAGGTCTTCGACTTTCTGCACGGCGTGCGCTCCGACGCCAGCAGCCGTGAGCTGCTCGACCCACTCCGCCACCGTGCGCTCACGGAACCGCTCGTCGCACGCACCGTCGCCGACCACCGACCGCACCCGATCGGAGGAGTCAGTTCCAAGGAAGAACCACCCGTCCCTCGCGCGGTACAGGCGATGCAGCGGACTCGAACCCAGTGCGTGCACGCCACTCGGTTCGTCCCACACCTTGCCGGCGTAATCCAACAGGAACGCGGCCTGGTGATAGGTTGCCGTTTCGACTAGCGCGATGTTGATGTGTTGTCCGCGACCGGTGCGAGCGCGGTGGTACGCACCAAGCGCGATGGCAAATGCCCCGCGCACTCCAGTGCCGTAGTCGTCCAACAGATACGGCTGGCCGAGCGGTGGACCGTCGCCGCCGAAGCGATGCATCAGCCCGGTGGCGGCCTGAGCGTTGCCCTCGAAGCCGCGGTAGCCGCCCATGGGACCGCCGTACCCGTACGCGCTGAGTGAGAAGTAGATGATGTCGGGCTTGCGCGCGCGGACTTGCTCGTAGCCCAGACCGTAACGCTCGGCCATGCCCTGGGCAAAGTTCTGCATGATCACGTCCGCGGAGTCGATCAACCTGTCTAGCACTTCGCGGCTTTCGGGTAGGTGCAGATCCAGCAGCAGCGTCTGTTTGCCGCGATTCAAGTGTTCGTGCTGCTGATTGCCCGGATCGGTCGGCCGCATCGAGAGTGAGACGGCGGTCGTCAGCGACTC
>DASXRR010000497.1:0-8830 GCA_036506475.1 Chloroflexota bacterium | reverse complement strand
GGCCGAGGCTCGGGGATCGGCGCATCGGCGCAAAGGTTGCGACGACGCCCATCGCGACCCGCCAGCGACCTCCTGCCTTCGCAGCGCTGCCCAGGAACCGTTAACAATGTCGAACGCCGGCCGACCTCACCTCTGGCGTTACATAGTGTTTACCGATCTGTGAGAAAATAGGGCTGGCCGCTGCCCTCGCACATAACCGGCGCGGCCAGCGCCACGTTCCACCAACAGAAGAACAGAAAGGGGGACCGCGTCGCCTGCTGACCTGAATGCATGAACTCCAACAACGGGGAGTTGGCGATCTTGTACAGCGAAGGGGAAGCCAATGAAGGGAACCGTCGCGCGGCGAAGCGCGTCCATCCTGAGCGCGCTCGTTCTCCTACTGGTACTTGTGCCAGGAACTGGTGTGACCGCGGCCGTCGACGAGGCGGCAGTAGCGGCAGCCACAACGGCGGCGAACCAGGCATGCCCTGGTGAAGATGTCTTCTATGACCCGGGTAAGGGCGAAGATATTGTCTTGCCCGAGGGCTACAAAGTGGAGGTGTTTGCTCGGGATCTCAACTTCCCGACCGGCCTTGCGTTCATGCGCACCACAGGCGGTGGTGAAGACGGAGACCGCGCGGGAGGCTTCAGCGTTCTCGTCGTCGAATCAGGCACCGGCCTGCCGGGTCGCTGCAACAACAACGCCGACCCTGTGTGGGGCGGGAAACTCTCTGCCACCAATCCATTTACACCTGACTTGCTGGTTCTCAATCGCGCGGGTCAGCTGACGCGCGGGCCGCTCTTCAAGCCCACGTCCACAACCCCGGCCACGAATACCGGCTATCAGCCCGATGGCCCAGCCCTCGGGCTCGCCTTCGAGCGTGACACACATGGCACGCTCTTCGCGGTTGACTCGAACCAGGGCGTGCGTGGCGCGCCGGGATCGGGCAACAACACGTCGCGCATCATGAAAGCCGACCTGTCGACGGGCATGCTCACACCGTTCATCGTTGGGCTGCCAACAGGTGACCACCCGACTGAGATGCTGCAGGTTAAAGATGGCCACCTCTACTGGTCGCAGGGGTCGGCGACGAACTCGGGTGTGACCGGCCACGACAATGGCGGTGGCGGCAATCAGCACGACATCGCCTGCCAGAACGTCAAGCTCAGCGACAACCTGTTCGACTCCGGTGACGGCCACATGACCAGTGGCTTCTCGAGCCATGGCGTCGCCCGACCGGGCGCGAACGTGCCAGCATTCGAAGACGCTACGCAGCGCGGCATGTGCACCGGCGCTATCCTGCGTGCCCAGATTAACGCGGCTCATCCTGAGCGCACGATTCAGCCGTTCTCATGGGGCTACCGTAATCCGTTCGGGCTCCGCTTCGCGCCGCGCAACCACGCGCTGCAGGGCGGCTTGTTCGTGACGGTCAATGGCGAGGACGAGCGCGGCGCCCGGCCGACCAATGGCTCGCCGGATCGTCTCGAGCTGGCCCAGATGAACCCGGACGGCAGCCCGGATTTCCACGGCTGGCCGGACCGATTCGGTGACCTGGAGTCAACCCAATCCGTCTTCGACCCACAGGGCGGGCCAGCGGATGACCTGTGCGGTGCACCCGCCATGCCGGTATTCAACGCCGAGGCGTGCGCCGCGGCTGTCAAAGCGAAGGCCACGCCGGTTCGATCTGTACTCGCCTTCCCACCACAACCGCCGACGGGGCCGCTTGCGCTCGAACCGGCGGACGTGGCGGCCGTTCAGCCCGATTTCGCGCCCAACTCATTCGTCCACGGTGTGGTCAAGCGTGGCGCCGCGCTGGTCGCGCGCGAGGGCGATTTCGGCTTCTCGCCCGAGAACGGCACGCCCGGCGCAGGCCATGATATCGAGCTGGTGAATTTCAGCCGCCCCGGCCAGCCGCTTCAGCTGCACCTGTCCAAGTTTGCTTTCAATTGCCCGAAGGCGAATCAGGCGCACTTGCCCGACGGGTCAGCCGCCTGCAAGCAGAATCCAGCCGACCTGGCTAGTGCCGATATCGGCGGCGACCAGGCGTTCGCGGACAGCCTGCACGGCATCAATCGCCCGATAGGAGTGTGGTTCGGTCCTGACGATGCGCTCTATCTAGTGGATTACGGCGCCGTACGCGACTTCGGCCAGAGCGATCCGGCGACAAAATTCACCAACCCCGCAGATGCCCCGCTCGTCCAGATCCCACACACTGGCGTGATCTGGCGGATCACCCGCGTCGGGAGCGGTGCAGAAGGTGAGGACAACGCCGGCGATTAGCAACCCGTCCTGAGACCACGCTATCCGGGGCTGCCATGGGTGACGACCAATGGCAGCCCCAATTGCGATTCTGACAGGTCGGACAGGGCTACGATCCAGCAGCTCACGCACGAGCTGATCGGTGGGCACGCGGATCGACGTCTAGCGACTCTGGAGTCGAATTGGTTGCTATGGGCGCACGAGTGTTCAAGATGAAGATCGGCGCGGTCCCATCCGCGACGACGCGGCGCGATGGGCTGTTGGTCGCCGTATCCGGAAGCGTCGCGCTGCGCCGACGAACGCCGTACCTCGGCCATGTACGCCTCCCGAGCGGCCTGACACTACCGCACCGCATCATGGTCGGATAGGCCGCAGCGGCGCGCGAATTCAACCGGCGTCAGCACCGGAATAGCTGCCTCGGCGCTCGCAGCCAGCAGACCACGGTCGGCGGTCACCAGCGGCACGTGGGCGGCGTCGGCGAGCGCAGCGAACTTGCGGTCGGCCTGATCGGGCACATGGCCGAACTCGCTCAGGCGTGTCTGACCACGAAACCTGCCCTCCTCCCGAAAGAGATCCGCGACGCTACTCCACGACAGACGCGGAATCTGCCGCAGGATATGCTCGATCTCGTCGCGCGTAGGCTGGTCCCAGACTATCCGCAGCCGGCCATCGCGCACCGCCGCGACCAGCCGCGCCGAGTGACTGCGCGGGTTGAAGCCAGCCGCCACGAACACATTCGTATCTAGCACGACACCGCTCGGACAGGTATCCAACACAGCAGACACTACCTCAGGTGGCGGACGGTATCAGTTCGAATAGAGTCGTGTATGGACCACAGCGGCGTCCGAGCACTACCCAAACGGGCAGGTGGTCGACGGGAATGCAGCGTGACCCACGGCTCGTTGTCAGCACCAAGGAACCGCGGTCACATGGACAACCTCATCTCTCTTCGCGACGATTCGGACAACGAGCAGTTGCTGGACGCGTACTCGCAGGCGGTCACGGGCGCCGTCGAACGGGTGGCGCCAGCCGTGGTCAAGCTCGACATCCGCCAACGTCTGGTCGCGCCGCCTGACCGCGCCGCTCAGCGCCCGCCCATCGAGGTCGGTGGTAGCGGCTCAGGCTTTGTGTTCACCCCAGACGGGCTGATATTGACCAATAGCCACGTCGTGCACGGTGCCAGAACCATCGACGTCACGCTGTCCGACGGCCGGCGCGTACGAGCGGACCTCGTCGGCGACGATCCGGAGACCGATCTGGCAGTGGTGCGCATCGCCGCGCCTGATCTCACGGCGGCCCCATTAGGCGACTCGCAGGCCCTGCGCGCTGGCCAGATCGTGATCGCCATTGGCAACCCACTCGGTTTTCAAGCCACCGTCACGGCGGGCGTCGTCAGCGCCCTCGGCCGTTCGCTCCGTGCTCGTTCGGGGCGACTCATGGACGACATCGTCCAGACCGACGCCGCCTTGAATCCTGGCAACTCCGGCGGACCACTGGTGACCACGCGTGGCGAGGTGGTCGGCGTGAACACGGCGGTCATCCAGGGCGCCCAGGGGCTGGCTTTCGCCGTTGCCATCAACACTGCCAAGTTCGTTGCTGGTCGACTCATCCGCGACGGCCGCATCCGCCGCGGCTGGATAGGCGTTGCTGGGCAGAATGTGAGCGTGCATCGCCGCCTGGCGCGCGCCTACGGATTGGCCGAAGACAGCGGCGTGCTGGTGGTCTCCGTCGAGCCGAATAGCCCCGCCCAAAGCGCCGGGCTCCGCGAACGCGACATCATCGTCGGCCTGGCCCGCAACAGCGTCGGCGGTTTCGACGACCTGCATCGGTGGCTGGTGGACGAAGGCATCGGTGTCGCGTTGCCGCTGGTGGTGCTGCGTGGCACGGAGCGACTGGAGCTGAATGTCGTGCCTATCGAACAGCCACAACGGTCATGAGCAGCGCTTGGCCAAGATTTCCGATCGAGAGCGGGAAATGGCCGGGCTGTGCGCGCGGCGCGAGGCTCCGTGCGTCCAGCTCAGCTCGCGCTACCCCGGCGGAGTAGCGCTGCGCCTGGCTCGAGTGGTCCGGTAGCGCGCAGACAAGCGCCCGGAGGAACCCGACGCTATTCAGACAGTGCAAGCGCTCGTGACCCGATGACTTGGTCCCGGCCAACTCAGGTTCACGCGGGCAACGGAATATCGATGTCGATCGGTTCGGCGGCGAGCGAGAAGCTCAACCACAAGAAGCGCTGGCCGTCATGTTGCCAGGTGACCTGGGTGGACACGCTGACTGAGCTTGGTGCTGTGGGCAGGTAGATCTGTACGCGCACGGCGCGCTCCTCGGGCATACCGGCGTACGCACCGTGGCGAGATAACACGAGGTGCAGACCATTGGGACCCGATGTACAGCCGATGCGCGTGAGGGCATACGCGCCCTGTTCGTAGGCCCAGCTTTCGCCGTCGTCTTCATACAGCTCAAACGTGGAGCTCTCGGAGGGGTAGACGAGCAACGAAAGCGATCCATCCTGAGACTGGGCCAGATAATCGAGGTCGGGGCCGAACGGAATGATCGATCCTTCACGCACGAAGATCGGCATGCGCTCGAGTGGCGCGGGCGCCTCGATCCAACGGCCGCCGTCGAGCGGTTCATGGGTCCAAGACCCTCGGCGCGGGCTCGCGCCCGCTTGGGAGCCCCAGAAGTCATACCAGGTCCCCGACGGTAGGTAGACCGGCCAGTGCAATGCGCCGCCGCGCGTCACAGGCGCGACCAGCAGTGATGGACCCCACATAAATTCAGCGCTCATGTCAACAACAGTGGGATCATGAGAAAACTCCACGACCAGCGGCCGCATCAACGGTGTACCGTGGGTGTGCGCTTGCCAGGCAAGCGAGTAGTTGTACGGAAACAGTCGATAACGCAGTTGCGCGTAGTCGCGACAGATCGCTTCGATGTCCGCGCCGTGCGCCCACGGCAGGTGCTCGCGCTAGCCGCGCGGACCAATGCCGCGACCGTGCGAGCGAAAGACCGGGCAGAACGTGGCGAACTGGAACCAGCGCACGAACAACTCGGCGGATTCGGGCACGGTGTGGAAGAAGCCACCGATGTCCGTGCCCCAGTACGGCACGCCTGACATGGCCGTGCTCAAGCCCAAAGGCAGTTGCGCTTCGAACACGCCGAAGGTATTGGCGATATCGCCGGACCACGTGGCCGAGCCCAAGCGCTGCATGCCGGCGTAACCCGAGCGACACAGCAGCCACGGTCTCTGGCGTGGTCGCGTCGCGCGTTCACCCTCGCTGAAAGCCTGTTGGCGGAGAAAGTCGAAGACATTGTGCAAGGCCTGGCCAGGGCCGCCGTACAGCTGTACGTCCGACGGCGGGCCTTCACCGCCATCGAGCCACCAGCCATCCACGCCGGAGTCGACCAACGCCTGGTGCTGTCCCCACCACCAGGAACCGACCTCCGGACGCGTGAAGTCCAGGAATTGCTGGCCTTCGTTGAACATCACGCTGCTCGATGAGCCACGATAGTCGACCAGGTAGCCGAGTCGAGAGGCCTGGTCGAACGAAGGCGATTTGGGCGAAAGCACCGGGTATTCGTGCGACACCACGCGCAGGTGGCGCACTTTGAGCTCGCGCAAAAGACGCTCCGGCTCGGCCCACAGCCGCGGGTGGAACTCCAGCGTGCCGACGCCATTGTTCATACCCATGTCGTCGCCGTAGGTGCTCAGAAAGACGATGGCATCGCATGGAATGTGCTTGTCGCGTAGCGTTTGGGCGAGCTCGACGATTTCGTCGGCGCTCTCGAAATGGCGGGTGGACTGGATGTAGCCCAGCGCCCAGCGCGGCGGCATCGGTGGGTAGCCAGTCAGCGCGGCATATTCCTCGAGAATCCGCGCCGGCTCGGGACCGCGGAGCACGTACAGGTCGAGCGGACCGCCTTCGGCGGTGTACACGAGCGTGCTGCTCTGTTCCGTTCGACCGATGGCGACCTCAGCATCCCACGAGTTGTCGAAGAACAGACCATATCCGCGCGAGCTGACCACGAAAGGCACAGCCATATCGGTGCCTGGTCCGTAGCCGTAGTGGCTATTCCACAACCGCCGCGTCGTGCCGTCTTTGTCGAGGCTCGGACCGGCTTGGCCGAGGCCCTAGTAGTGCTCCTCCGTCGCGCGTCGGAACCGCGCCTGGACGCGGCCTCCGGCCTGCCATCCAAAGCCAAGCCCCTCCACCAATAATTGGCCGTGCACGTCCTCAAAGCGCACCTGCAGTGATTCCACGTCAACATGGACCGCCAGCTCGGCCGTGCGGATAACGTTCGGATTCCCTTCGGCAACAGCGACCTGGACGTTGGGATCAGCCGGCGGCAGTGCCACTGCATGGCCAGCCGTTCCCGGGTCAGGGACCAGCAGCCGCAGGCGCACGGTGCGCGGGGAAAGAACCTCCACCTCCAGGGCCGCGTCGGCGCCCTGGATATGGAGTAGCGTCAAGCCAGCAACGGCTGCATGTTCTTGGCGATGTCTGAAATCACGCCGGGTGTCCATGGCTATCCCTCGCAGAACGCCCTGGCTGCCGCTGCGCGCGGGCTGATGTTCATAGAGCGGTATGGCCGGGTGTTTCCCAGCCAACGAGACTCGCACTTGTATGTGACACCCGTCACAAGCGCTCGAGTACGTACAAACACACCCAGAATTGGTGGACGGCGTTCGGCTTGGTGATCGCATATGTCACAGCGGCATTCAGGATGGAATTGGACTTTGGGCGATTGTCATGACGCTGTTCCTGCGCCTATCTCCCGCGCAGGCCGAGGCATTCACAGAACGCCTTACGACGGGCGCCGGTCTACACCGCGGGCACCCTGTGCTGATGCTTCGGAACAGACTGCTAGGCAGTCAACGCAACAATAGTCGACTCTGTTGGGGCGGGAAGGACTGGTCGCCATCGGAGTTAAGGCGTGGAATGCATGGCGCGAATGGAGAAGCCTGCAAACGCTCACTTGGCGGCGAAGGCCGAAAGGCAGAGCCGTTTCCAGAGGCCAGCTAACACACCACAGTCGACGCCGATACACAGGCGAACGAGGGTCGCGAGGCGAACATATGCTGGCCAAGTCATCAGCGGGAATCTGGCGAGGAGCAGGCCCACAGGTTCTCGGTGCCACCAACGACTCGCATGAGTCAGCTTGTACTACTTTGCTGTAACCGAGGGGATTTGCGCCGCCGCCGCCGTGTTTTACTGCGATTCGAACATTCGTGCGCACGGCGAGCTCGATTGATAGCGAGTAAGTGAGCCCCTTGGGACTCGAACCCAGAACACTAGCGATCAAGAGTCGCTTGCTCTGCCAATTGAGCTAGAAGCCCGTTTCTTGTCTTCACTTTGAATGTGTCGTCGCGGCCTAGGAGCGCGTGCCGGTTGTCATGCTGTCGCTTGTCCAGCCTATTAAGAGCTTGTTGCTCGGGTGACCAACTGACTACGGCCTTTTTCGCGAGTTAGTTGGTTCGCAGCGCCAGATTGTGACGTTCAGTCAGTTGGTCACAGTCAGTTGGTTCCAAAAGTTAGTTGGTCTTGACAATAATCATCGCTTCTAGCGCGCGAGCCGGCACGGTCTTGCACGGCGGTAGTGTGATGCGCGCTCGGAACGTACGGTGCGCATGGTCTCCTATGCTGAAGCGCGCTGTCGCGGGCGGTGCGTTCCAGGCGTGGAGCCATGGTGGCCCTCTGGCGCGACACTTAGCAGTGCGAGGCCTACGGCCCCAACGCTTTGATGACCTCGCCATCGAGCCGCTTCTTGCGTATGAGCACCCGGCATGGCACCCTTATGGGGCGTCGCAGTCGGCGCTGAATCGACCGCCGGGTGGCCCGGCCCCGTTATCCCCCATGGCTAGGTGGAGACTGCTTCTGTTCGAGGCAGTCTTTTTTGCGTTCAGCGAACGAGAGCGAGGCGGAATGGAGCACCTGAACTTCACGACACACTGGGCAGGCATCGCAGCACTTGCGTGTTTTGTCGTGGCGTACGCCATCGCGATGGCCGAGGAGCGACTGCAGGTGCGGAAGTCGGTGCCAGTCCTGGTCGCGGCGATCGTCATCTGGATCCTGGTCGGGCTGGCGTTCGCACAGAACGGCGCAGGCGAGATGGCTGCTGACCTTGCGCGCCACACTCTCCTCGATTTCGCCGAGCTCATGCTGTTTCTCATTCCTGCGATGACGTACGTCAACACCCTCGAGGAGCGCGGTGCCTTCGACTGGCTGCGTGTGTGGCTGATCCGGCGCGGCCTCTCGCTCCGGGCGCTGTTCTGGGTCAGCGGTGCCCTTGCCTTCGTGATCTCGCCGATGGCCGACAACCTCACCACTGCCTTACTGATGGGCGCCGTTGCGATGGCTGTCGGTCGCGGTCACCCAACATTCGTGGTGCTTGCGTGCATCAATGTCGTTGTAGCTGCCAACGCTGGGGGTGCTTTCAGCCCATTTGGAGACATCACGACGCTGATGGTGTGGCAGGCAGACAAAGTGCAGTTCGCCGAGTTCTTCGCTATTCTCGTGCCGTCACTAGTCAACTGGCTCGTGCCGGCAGTCTTGCTTTCGTTCGCGATCCGTGGCGGTCACCCGACACCTGTCG
>DASXRR010000496.1:0-11779 GCA_036506475.1 Chloroflexota bacterium | reverse complement strand
CAGCGCGAACACGAGCAGGATCGTCTGCGTCGAGCGCTGGATCTGGCGTCGCAAGAACTCGCCCAGCTGACCGAACAAACACGCGAGCGGGCGGGCGCGGATGTTGCTGCGATCTTCGAGGCCCAGGCACTGTTCGTTCGGGATCCTGCTCTGGTCGAGTCCGCTTTCGCCGCAATAGCCAATGACGGTCTCAGTGCGGTTGAGGCAATCGCCACGGCCTCCGCCAGACAAGCGGACGTTCTGGCTGCTGTGGAAGATGAATACTTCAGCGCTCGCGCGGCCGACATTCGCGATGTTGGCAAACGTGCGGTCGCGATCCTCGAGGGTAGACCGAGGTCTTTGCTGCTCGCCCGACCGGGGGAGCCCACGGTTCTCGCGGCCGATGACCTCGATGCGTCCGTCGTGGCGGAGCTACGCCGCGAGCTCGTTGCGGGTGTGGCCCTTGCCGGCGGAGCCGCGACTGGCCACGCCGCAATCGTCGCGCGCGCACTCGGGATTCCGCTCGCCCTGGGACTCGGCGAAGCGCTGCTGTCCGTGCCGGAGGGTGAGGAAGTCATCGTCGACGGCGCCCTTGGCCGATTGCTCGTCGCACCTGACGCGACCGATCGCCTGACTGTGATTTCGAACGGAGCGCCTCACGTGTCGCTGGCGCAGCTACCCTCACTGGAGCTGCCTGTCATTATCGAAGGGAATGCTGGATCGGTCCGCGAAGTGGAGCAAGCAGCTGCCGCTGGTGCGCACGGTATTGGCCTGCTACGGACCGAGCTACTTTTCTTCGGCCGCTCCGTCCCGCCAGGCCTGGATGAGCAGCGGGCGCTGTACCGACGTATCCGCGCCGCAATGCCGCGCGGCTCTGTCGTGTACCGCACGCTCGATGTCGGCGGCGACAAACCGGCTGGCTATGGGCCCGCGTTCAGGGAAGCTAATCCCGCTCTGGGCGTCCGCGGCGTGCGTCTCGGCCTTCGCCATCCGGAGTTGCTCGAGATTCAACTTCGCGCGCTGCTCGAGTCAACCCCTGAGCGTGCGCTGCATGTCATGTTCCCCATGGTCGCCACGCTCGAGGAAGTCCTTGCCGCAAGGACCGCTCTGGAACGAGCCGCCAGTGCCTCGCGGTCCGCCGGGCAGAGCGTGGCCCATGAGGTTCACGTTGGGATCATGATCGAGGTTCCCGCGGCCGCGCTCATGGCCGAGGCACTGGCGCCCGCGGTCGACTTCTTCAGCATCGGCACCAATGACCTGGTGCAGTACACGATGGCAGCGGACCGCACCAGCGCTGACCTTGCCGATCTTGCGACGGCACTCCAGCCGGCCGTGTTGCGGCTCGTGGGCCACGTCTGTCAGGCAGCCCAGGAGCATGGCCGTCCGGTGGCCGTTTGCGGTGAGGCGGCTGCCAATCCACACCTCGCGCCGCTGCTGGTGGGACTTGGCGTGACGCACCTGAGCGTTGCGGCGCAGAGCGTGGCTCCTGTCCACCAGGCCCTTTCCGGCGCGAGTCTGGATGCTTGTCGTGCAGCGGCCGCCGCTGCCCTGCGGGCACACACCGTCGCCGAGATCCAACGGATCGCGATCAGCCGCGCCAGCTGATACCAGATTCAGAACCTGGTGAGCGCGCGCAACGTGGGCTGCGGCTTGCCAATTCAGGAGGTCAGACATCGAGAGTGAAGCCCGGCGGATTGTGGCATTCAGCCGTGCGTTCCCTCCCACTCCGCGCCGGCTTGCGGCACGTTCGGTCAGCGTCTCGGCTCGACCACCAGCTCAGCCCCACCCCTATCTCACGCGATGGACTACGTGTGCAAATTGGATGCCGGCCAAACGCTACAGACGTAGCCGACGTCACTTGTGTCAGACCCGGGAGATTGCACGCCGGCTCGGCGGCCCACCCAGACTCATTGCAAACGAATTGTGGGCGCGAGCAACACCGCTCGCGCCCACCAGGCCAATCTACACAGGTTCGGTTCTAATTCAGGACGAGCACGTTGAGTGTGATGACCTTCGTGTTGTTGTTTTCGTTGCGCTCGGCGATCGTGTTGTTCGGATCGGCGGTCGCAGCGGTCCAATACTGGGCCATCAAAGGCGGCGCCTTCGTGTTGATGGTGATATGGGCGGTGCCGCCGTTCGCAAGCGCACCACCCGTGCACGTGACCACTCCGTACGCGTACGAGCAGCTGAATCCACTGTCGGCGCTGGCGGAGAGGAACTGAGATCCATCTGGTAGCCAGTCGCGAACCATGACGCCGGAAGCAGGGGCACCGCCGGTATAGTAGCGGTGCATCTCAGCATCCCAGACTTGAATGCTGGGGTTCTTGATCGTGAGATAGTAGGTCACCGGCCCGCCGGGCTCCGACAGATTGGTGCTGGACGACGCAACGGATGTGGTCAGGCTGACGGTCAGGTCTGGAAGGTCGTCGGGCCCTGGCGTGTATGCAAGCGCAGCTGGCGCGACGGCGCCGGCGACAAGAAGCGCCAGGCCCAGCGCAAGCGCGGCCGAGCGACGGAGATGTGAGGTCCGCATAGGTGGACTCCTGAGGTGAGGCTCCAGTCCGAAGCTAGTGGACCAATGTGGTCGCGGTCCGGACTGGGCGTGTCCACCCTAGGACTGATTCAGGCGTTCGCCAGGCGTACTTCTACCTGAAGCTGGTACCTGTTCGTAGGCACCGCTGGCAGCAAGCTCAGGCCGCGCGAGTTGCGACAACGCGGCGCTCGACGACCCAGGCGGCGATCTGCGCCCTCGATTGGAAGCCGAGTTTCCCTCGGATGCGCTCGACGTGCCCTTCGGCGGTGCGCTCGCTGATCACCAACTCGTCTGCTATCGCCCGATTGGTATAGCCCTGCGCGATGAGCAATGCCACCTCACGCTCGCGTGAGCTCAGTCCCGCCAAGCTATCAACCGTCCGCGGTTCCGATACGGCCGGCAGACGCGGCGTCGCCGAGGCTTCCACGATGAGGGCGTACGCGACGGCCTGCTCGAGATCGAGCATGCCACCTTCGGCCCAGGCGCTATCAAAGGCTCCATCCCCGAGACGTGTACGCACGTCAGTCACATGCCGCTCATGCTCTGCCTGCCACGGCAGATGCGGGGCGGCGCCGACGCGACGTCGAATGGCATCGCCTGCGCCCCACAGCCGCGCCGCGCGCACCGCCTTTCCGCGCACACTGGCCGCCCAGCCGAGCCCATCCAGACAGCGCCCGATACCGACACCGTCACCTATTGAATGCCGCAAGGCGAGACTCTCCTGTTGAAGTGCCTCCGCGCGCGCCGGATCACCTGCCTGCAAGTTCAGATTGCCCAGGATGGACAGCGCAAAGCCGATTGACCAGGCATCGGCTTGCTCGCGCGTCAGCGCGTGGGCTTCCTCCATGAGCGCGATCGCTTGCTTGATCTCACCTTGCGCGCGGGCGACTTCGGCCAGACCGTACAGGGCGTAATACATGCCGCGGCGATCACCGGCCGCGCGGCTGTATGCCAGGCCCTCCTCGCACTGCTGGGTCGCACCGGCGATGTCGCCCGCACGGAGCATCCCGAGCGCGACGCCGACGGAGGCCGACGCTCGCAGGAAGGGATCCGTGAGCTCCGGCCCTAGCGCCAGCGTGTCGGCAGCAAGCCGGCTGCCCTCGCTGGCATTACCTTGCATGAAGGTGAGATATGCCACGGCGTGCAGCGCTTTGGCTCGCACGCGGGGCCGGTGTTTACCGGTGTTGAGCAAGGTCAGCAGCCGCATCCGGATCTCGCTGGGCTGGCCGCGCAGGTCCCAGAAGTGCCAGAGCGCGCTGCCCAGGCGCAGTCCGGCATCAATCGCCGCGTCGGCATACTCCGGCCAGGCGGATGCCGCTTCGCTCCACTCCATCGCCGAGCGCACGTTGTTCCACTCCAGCGTCAAGCGCTCGATCCACACCCGCTGCTGGGGCCCCCACATGGCGTTCTCGGCCTGCTCTGCAAGCCGAGCGAACCAATCGAGGTGGCGCAGGCGCAGCGTCGCTTCCTCGCCTGCCTCGCGCAACTTCTCCGCGCCGTACTGGCGCAGGGTTTCGAGGAGCCGGTAGCGCGGCCGCCCCGCATGCTCGTCCACTACGACGTGCGAGGTGTCGACCAGGCGCAGCAAGAGCGGAAGCACACTCTCTCGTTCGAGTTCTCCACCCGCGCAGATCTCCTCGGCTGCTTGCATCGTCCATCCGTCCGAAAAGACCGACAAACGCATCAGCAGCGCTTGTTCCGGCTTCGCCAGCAACGCATATCCCCAGTCCACCAACGCGCGGAGCGTTTGTTGCCGCGGTAGTGCCGACCGGTCGCCGTCCACGAGCAGCCGGAACCGATCGCCAACTCGTCGAGCGAGTTGCCCCAGGCCCAGTCCCGGCACACGGGCCGCCGCGAGCTCCAGCGCGAGTGGGAGACCATCCAGCTGCCGGCATACGCTTGCGACAGCCAGCCTGTCGCGGTCGCTTGCGACGAAGTCCGGCATCGCCAACTGAACCCGGTCGACGAACAACCGCACAGCGTCGTGCGGCGCGAGTGGAGCCACTCGCCAGGTTGTCTCACCACTGACACGCAGCGCCTCGCGACTTGTGGCAAGAATCCGCAGTTGCGGGCAGGCGCGCAGCAGGCTGGCGCTCAACGCGGCGCAAGCGCTCATGAAATGCTCGCAGTTGTCCATGATGAGCAGCAGGTGCTGGTGACGTAGCGCGTCCGCCAGGGTGGCGCCGAGCGGCCGACCCGGCTGCTCGCGAATGCCCAGCGCGGCGGCCACAGCCTGCGGCACAAGTTCGTCGTCGCTCAGCGATGCCAGCTCGACCAGCCAGACACCGTCAGTGAACGAGTCCCTTGCGCCCGATGCCGCCTCTAGCGCCAGCCGGGTCTTCCCGACGCCTGCCGTACCCGTGAGGGTGAGCAGACGCCGGTCGCGCAGGAGCCGCTGCAGCTCCGCCACCTCATGCTCGCGGCCGATGAAACTGTTGAGCGACAGCGGCAGGTTATCTGAACACGGTACGAGCCGTACGCTTTCGGCGGCCGGGTGGTGGCTAACTCGACGCGCGTGGTCGGCCAGAGCGGTGATCGGGAGAGCGCTGGAGTTCATGGCTGATGGAGGCGTTCAATGTACGGGCAGGGGTATCGCAACCGAATCGGTTGCGGTACCTGGTCTGAGTACCTATCTTTCCGCCGATGTACCCAGGTACCAGGCGGCGATCTGCTCACGTGTTGAGTAGCCGAGCTTGTTCCGCAGGTGCTCGACATGGCCCTCAGCCGTTCGTTCGCTGATGACGAGCCGCTCGCCGATTTGTCGATTCGTCAGGCCCTGCGCCAGCAGCGCGGCCACCTCGCGCTCCCGATGCGTCAGGCGTGCGATTTGGCTGTCCACAGCGGGTTGCTCGAGCGCCAGCGCCAGTTCGGCTGCTAATTCGATGATCCGTTGGCGCGCCACAAATGGCCTCGTCCGCAGTGAAGTAGCCGCCTCAATCAGCCGCTCAGCCGCCACCGGATGGCCGCGTGCTGCAACGAGCCTGGCGAACGCATCGAGGCTGGCGGCGGCCGCTGGCACCTCGGCAGCAGCAGGTAAGCGCGCGCTAGCGGATTCGAAGAGCTGACGCGCTTGTGCATGGTCACCGGCTAGCGCTGCCAGCAGCCCAAGGTGCAGCTGGACGATGGCAGTACCTGAGGTGTCGCCAAGTGCTTCGAATATCGCGATGCTTTGCTGATAACGTGCATGGGCCAGGTCGAGATCGCCGCGCGCCGCGGCCAGCCCGCCAAGTCCGTCGAGCGCCATCGCCTCCTGGTAGTCATCATGCCGCTGTCTACTAGCACTGAGCGTATCCGCCAACACGCCTTCCAGCGCGGTGCGTACGTTCTCATCGTCGGCGAGCGACAGATGTGTCACATGCGTCAGGCGCCGCGATTTCGGGTCGATGTAGTACTCCACGTACCGACCACGGGCTGTTTCGGCCTCACCGCTTTCCGTCAGCTGACCAGCGGCGTACTCGCGAACCGTTTCCAGCATGCGGTACCGTGCCTCGCCCTCTTGTGAGTCCACCCGCAACAAGCCGTTGTCTAGCAGACCCTGAACCGTGTCAAGCAGCGGCGCCGCGCGTATGCCAAGGACCGCCTCAACGGCAGCGAGGTTGAAGGACCCAGCGAATACGCTGAGCCAGCACAGTACACGCTGCTCGTCAGGTGCGAGGAGCTGGTAACTCCAATCTATCGCGGCACGCAAGCTATGGTGGCGGGCCGCACGGTCGCGCGGGCCGCCGGTTAGCAGCTCGAGTCGGTCATCGAGCCGTCGAAGCAGTTCATCTGGGGGCATCAATCTGATGCGCGGCGCGGCAAGCTCGATTGCCAGAGGAAGGCCGTCGAGTCGACGGCATATTTCCGCGACGACATCGGCATTGGATTGAGTGAGCTCGAACTCAGCAGACCTCGCTCGAGCCCTTGCCACGAAGAGTTGCACCGATTCGGAGGTGGCTAGCGGGGGCACAATCAACTCCCACTCTCCGTAGACCCCGAGCGGTCTCTGGCTCGTTACCAGCGCGCGCATTGCCGGGTACTGCGCAAGCACTTCGGCGACTACAGTGGCGCCTTCGAGGACGTGCTCGAAGTTGTCGATGACGAGCAGGACTGGCCGATCCGTGAGGCGCTTGTCCGCCGATGGCGACCCGAGCATCAGCGCGTCGTCGATCAGCGCTTGCACCTGGTCGTAGCCTCCGGCGGGCTGCCCGCCGAGATCGACGTACACCACATCGTCGACATCGAGCTCCGCCGCGGCCTCCGTGGCGAGTCGTGTCTTACCCACGCCAGGAGCGCCCGTTAGCGTGACGAGCCGAGCGGGCGGTTGACCGCCGCCACCGCGCATCAAGCGGGCGATGGTGGCCAACTGCGCCTCGCGCCCGACGAAGCTGGTCATCGGGCGGGGGAGTCGAGATGGCGCGTCCGACAGCGTCCGCACGCGCCCAGTATGGTAGTGCTGCAGTAGCTACAATGGGGCGCGGCATGGGCCCCTCCGATGAGCTCGAAACCCATGTCCGAGGCGCGCCGCCGCTGGTCGTGCTGGATTTGCGCGGACAGGTGACGACCGCCGCTCAAGAGTCGCTCGCCGAAACGTATCGACAGGCGGCGGCACAGGGCGCAAGCAATGTGCTGCTGAACTTTGCGGGTGTGGACTACCTGAACAGCGGCGGTATCGCGGCCATCATCGGCATCATCAGTGAGGCCCGACGCGCGAATCAGCGTGTCCTGTTGACCGGGCTGACGGCCCATTATCAGATGGTGTTCGAAACAATGGGCCTGACCGCCTTCGCGCCGATGTTCGATTCCGAAGAAGCCGCGCTGCAGGCCATCCAAGCGACATGATCCGCGGCGCCTTCGCGTGGACCATCTGTTTCAGTTGCTGGCTGCTGCTGAGTGTGGGGTTGCTCCTCTGGGCCCGTAGCGATTTACCTGCAACCCCGACGACAGGCCTGCAGACTGGGCCGGTCGGCCTGGCGATTGGGAGCATGTACGCGCTGGTCTGGATGGAGGTGTCCGCTGTTGGCGCGCTAATCGCCTCGCGGCAGCCGCGCAATCCGATCGGCTGGTTAGTCGTGGCTGCGAGCGTGCTGGCGAGCGTCCAGGCCTTGATCAACGGTTACGTCGCCTGGGCCACCAGCATCGCGGGCCGTGGTGTACTGGCCTGGGTCGGCTCGTGGATCGGCGGGCCGGTGCTCGGCCTGATTGTCATCGCGCTGCTTGCGTTTCCAACCGGGCACCTACGGTTCCCGTGGAGCAGGCGGGTGGCATGGCTCGCCGCGGTCGCTGTGCTCGGCCAGTCGGTCGGGTTGGCTTTGCAGCCTGGACCGCTGCGAGGACTTCAGTCAATCGACAATCCAATTCCGATCGGCGGCGCGGAACCGGCCGTGCTTTTAGCGCGCGATCTCGGCACAGTGGCGCTGGTGTTGAGCATGCTGGCTTGCGCCATGTTGTTGGCGGTCCGACTGCGACGTGCGCGCGGCAAGGAGCGCCAGCAGTTGAAGTGGATTGCCTACGCTGCGGTCCTGTTCGCTTTGGGCGTCGGGGCGCTCGGGTTCGCTCCGCCAGCGGCGACTGCATGGGCCGCTGCCCTGTTCGCGCTCACAGGCGCTGGCATTACTACAGCCGTCGGCGTAGCCATTCTGCGCTATCAATTGTTCGACATCGACGTCCTGATCAATCGCAGCCTGATCTACGGGACATTGGTCGTCACGCTCGGCGCCGCGTATGCGGCTGGGGTGTTGCTGCTCCAGCTCCTGCTCTCCCCCTTCACACATGGTTCGGACCTGGCCATCGCGGCGTCCACACTCGGCGTAGCCGCTCTGTTCGGTCCAGCCCAGCGCCGCATCCGGGAGGGCATCGATCGGCGTTTCTATCGGCGCAGGTATGACGCCGTTCGCACGTTGGAAGCCTTCAACGCTCGACTGCGCGACGATGTCGACCTGGACAGCTTGACGGCCGACCTGCTCGGCACCGTGGAACAGACGATGCAGCCGACCCACGTCTCCATCTGGCTGCGGCCCACGTAGGCGACTCAGGTACCGCGAACAGGTACTTTTACGCCAGGCAGGTGCTGGCGCGAGGCCTAGTCTGCGCGCACCCAGCCCGCCGTTTCGGGCTGAGGCCCACACGTGGAGAGTCCACCAATGCCGATAACACACTTGCCTCGCCCGGCGGCGCTCGCGCTCAGCCTGGGCCTTTTGTTTGCCACTGCCTCGAACGGCTCGGCAGCTCCGGCCGCCATCATCCGGGCAGACGATCTCCCGGATCTGAGCGTCGCGCTGTCCGGCGCGCCGAACCCGGCCCTTGCCGGCGGCTCCCTGACCTACACGTTGACCGTCAAGAACACCACCATTCAGATCTGGGATCCCGAGCTGCGCCGCTACTACACGGGCGGAGCAGATGCCTCAGGTGTCGTCGTGCGCGACACGCTGCCGGCGGGCGCGCAGTTCGTCTCGGCAAGCGCCGACAGCGGCTTCAGCTGCGCGCAGGGCGGCGGTGTCGTCACGTGCTCGGGTGGCGCAATCCCGATGGGCGGGAACGGCCACATCACCATCAACACCACCGCGCCCAATGCGGTGGGCTCCATCACCAACACCGCCACGGTCGATCCGAACAACACGATCGCCGAACGCAACGAAAGCAACAACACCACAGCCGTGACGACGAACGTTCGGGTTGACCTGGTTGCCAGCGCGACGGTCGTCAACGACAGAATCACGTTCACCGTCACTAATGTCAGTGGGGCACCCGCGAGCAACGTGTGGCTCAACATTACGGAGCCATCGCTGATCATCGCCGACGTGCTCAGCCTGAACGGAGACTGGACGGGTTTCTGCAATTTGCTCAGCGGCGGGCCCAGCAGCTGGGGGTACGAAGAGGGTTGCATCATCGACACCATCCCAGCCCATAGCTCGGCCGGCCTCACGCTCCGGACCTTTTCAGGCGACCACACCTACACACTTGTAGTGGACAAGAACAACACGATCGCGGAGACCAACGAGTCGAACAACACGGTATCCGCGACGGCGTTCGGGTATTACTAGCCGGCAAGACATGAGGGTGGCCGGCGATCAGTCGGCGGCCACCGCTCCGCCGGGAGCCGCTGCGGGGGCTCGGCGTGTATCGTCCGACTACAGGCGTTACCATTCGGCGCTGGATGGCTACCCTGCGTGAGTCCTTGCGACGCGTGCTGCACCGTGCGCAGCCTCCCACTGAGAGCCAGCCGCTCAGCGTTATGAATGCGATGCGTTCGCACGGCGACCCCTGGGCCTTCGACATCGCACGCGACGATCCGCTGCTTGCGTATTTCCAGGCGACTTCGATGGCCACGGACGTGGCCGCTCTGGACCTGGACTCACCCGCGCGGACCGCGTTACTGGCGGCAGGTGTCCGGCTGGTTGTGCCGCTGGTCAGTCAGGGTGAGCTCGTCGGACTGCTGAATCTCGGACCACGTCTTGCCGACGTCAACTACTCGCATGACGACCGGCGCTTGCTGGAGAGCCTGGCGGCGCAGGTGGCGCCAGCAGTCCGCACGGCGCAGCTCCTGCGCCAACGCCAGGCTGAAATTCTGGAGCGCGCCAGCATGGACCAAGAGCTGCAACTGGCGCGAGTTGTTCAGCAGTATTTCCTACCCAAGGCACCACCCGATCTAATCGGTTGGGAAGTGTCGGCACACTATCGCCCGGCGCGCGCCGTCGGGGGTGACTTCTACGACTTCATTCCGCTACTTGACGGACAGCTGGCTATCGTCATTGGAGATGTGGCGGACAAAGGTGTGCCGGCTGCACTGGTGATGGCAGCCACGCGGAGCCTCCTGCGCGCGTCGTCTCAGCGACTGGTGGAACCGGCAGATGTGCTGGCACGAGTGAATGACCTGGTCGTGCCGGATACGCCGCCGCACATGTTCATCACGTGCCTGTACGCTGTGCTGGACCTCGCCAGCGGTCGCTTGCGTTACGCCAATGCCGGCCACCATCCGCCATACGTCCGTGCCGCGTCTGGGGATGTGGTCGCGCTGCAAGCGCGTGGGCTGCCACTTGGTGTGATGTCGGACTATACCTACGTCAGCCACGAGCGGCTACTCGCTCCACTCGACACCGCGCTGTTCTATAGCGATGGTCTCGTCGAGGCCCATAACCCGCAACGGGAAATGTTCAGTTTTCAGCGCCTCAAGGACTTGCTGGCACAACAGGCTGGTGGAACGGCGGAGCTCATCAGTGCAGTTCTCTCCGAACTGGACAACTTCGTCGGTCACGATTGGCAACAAGAGGACGACGTGACACTGGTCAGCTTGAAGCGAATGTCCACAGCTATCCTGGCCGAGTTCAGTGTGGCGCCTTGTCTTGGGGAAGAACGAGCTGCAATCGCCCACATACTGGAAACAATCCAGGATGTGGGTCTAGCGCGAGAGCGCGTCGAGCGACTGAAGACGGCGACAGCGGAGGCCATCGTTAACGCCATCGAGCATTTGAACGCGGACTCTGCCGAACAACCGGTGCGTGTGCAAGTTCGGCAGTCGGCAAGCTGTGTAACAGTGGCGATAAGTAATCCGGTGACGCGCATGCTCAACTTGGCCGAGCCAGTTCAGCCTGACCTTCTCGCCAAGGTAGAAGGTCGTGATCGGCCTCGAGGCTGGGGGCGCTTTCTGATGAAGCGTCTGACAGATGATGTGCGCGAGATCCAGCGTGATGGCGTATACACAGTCGAGCTCAGTATGAATCTCGAGACACCGCCGACGTCTTGATGCGGATCGTGACGCATGCACGGCACGACCGAACGTTACGAGATCGTCAGGAGTTCCATTCGCAACGCGTCGTTGGACGGGCTGCGGACGGTGTGCGGCCCGCGGTATTGACGAGCCCCTCAAACGCGCTACCGTGGCACCTGCCCGGCCAGAGACGGCAGCCCGCTGGCCGGACAGCAAGCCGTTGGCAGCACGCACGGTCCTGGAGCTCTGACTAGAGGACGAGGGTCGCGTCTGGCGGTGCCTCGCTCAGTTGGGCGATATTCGACCCGCCACTTCCAACGGCAATGCGGCGCGGGCGCTTATCGATGAAACTCAGTCGAATGTTCGCGTGATTTGACTCGAGCCCGGCGCAGTCCCCCGGCCGCACCGCCATGACTGTTCAGACGTGGTGCTGCAAATTCGTCGGCGAGACGCCTGGCCAGCTGGGGAACAGATCGGCGCGATAGCGGTAGTGCGCGAACGCGCCAGGGTTGCAGATGACCTGGCGGAATCGATGCGACGCTACTGAGTACGTTGTTGCGCAGGACCTGCATAGTGCTGAA
>DASXRR010000495.1:0-8016 GCA_036506475.1 Chloroflexota bacterium | reverse complement strand
GGGAGAGGGAGTTGATCCACGGCAGCCGAGCCTGCGTACATCCACGGAGACGCAGGATATCGCACCCCTACAGGCGCGAACCGGCTACCATTGCCTCGCCTGGCGCCGCCCCCCAACACGATGGCCGAACCGTCGCCCTCGGCGCTGTCCGCCCTCCACCGTACCCTTGGGTACGCCTTTCGAGACCCGAACCTCCTCCAAGCAGCGCTCATCCATACGTCGTATGTGAACGAGCGTCCTGGTCGAGGCCTGGAATCGAACGAGCGACTCGAGTTCCTTGGCGACGCCGTGCTCGGAATCATCGTCGCCCACCGGCTGTACGAGGTACGGCCCGAGTCGCCCGAAGGCGAGCTGACCGTACTGCGCGCCTGGCTGGTGCGCCAGTCGACGCTGGCGCGCTGGGGACGCCAGCTGGCCCTCGGCCCGCACCTGCTGTTGGGGCGCGGTGAGGCGCGCGGCGGCGGTCGCGAGCGGCCCGCCCTGTTGTCGCGTGGCTTCGAGGCGCTGATCGGCTCGCTTTACCTGGATGGCGGATTGGCAGCGGCCAGCTCGGTGCTGCTGCCGCTGATCGACCAGGAGATCCAGGCCGGCTTCAGCCCGCAGCGCGTGGTCGACGCCAAGTCACGCTTGCAGCAGGTCACCCAGGCACGCTTCGAGCAGACGCCTGTGTACAGCATGGTCGACCACAGCGGACCTGGCCATGCGCCCATGTTCGTGGTCGAGGTGCGCGCGGGCCCAGACATCGTCGCGCGTGGCAGCGGCCATTCCAAACGCGCCGCCCAGCAAGCCGCCGCGCACGCCGCGCTGCAGCAGCTCGACGTCGAAGAGGGCTACGCCACCCCCGAAGACGAATAACTCGACACGCACGTCCTCCCCGCCCGGAGCATTCCGTCCGGCACGCTAGTCGGGTCGGAGGCGATTCACCCTGCGGGGTGTTGCGTCCGGACGGTTCGTCGGGTCGGAGGCGATTCACCCTGCGGGGCGCTTCCATCCGGATGGTTCGTCGGGTCGGAGGCGATCCACCCCGCAGGGCGTTCGCGTCCGGACGGTTCGTCGGGTCGGAGGCGATTCACCCCGCGGGGCGTTTCCATCCGGATGGTTCATCGGGTCGGAGGCAATTCACCCTGCGGGGCCTTCGCATCCGGAGGGTTCGTCGGGTCGCAGGCAATTCACCCTGCGGGGCGTTCGCGTCCGGACGGTTCGTCGGGTCGGAGGCGATCCACCCTGCGGGGCGTTTCCATCCGGATGGTTCGTCGGGTCGCAGGCGATTTACCCTGCGGGGCGTTCGCATTCGGATGGTTCGTCGGGTCGGAGGCGATTTACCCCGCGGGGCGTTTCCATCCGGATGGTTCATCGGGTCGGAGGCGATTCACCCTGCGGGGGCGTTCGCGTCCGGGACGGTTCGTCGGGTCGGAGGCGAGGTGACGACGCGACCGGCGCGATGGTTCGGGTGCGCCGCGTCTGACGGCTACACTCGGACCTAGTTGTTCCTCAAGCGCCTGGAGCTCGTCGGCTTCAAGTCTTTTGCACCGCGGACCGTCACCGAGCTCTTGCCGGGCATCGTCGTGGTCGTCGGACCCAACGGCTCGGGCAAGAGCAATATCGCCGATGCGGTGCGCTGGGTGCTCGGCGAGCAGTCGTCCAAAGCGGTCCGCGCCAGAAAGCCCGAAGAAGTCATCTTCGCCGGCTCGGCGACCAGGCCACAGCTCGGCATGGCCGAAGCGTCGCTCATCCTGGACAACTCAGACGCCAGCCTGCCGATCGAGTATGCCGAAGTGCGCGTCACGAGGCGGCTGTACCGCTCGGGCGATAGCGAGTATCTGCTCAACGGCGCCAAGGTCCGACTACGTGACATAACGCAATTGCTGCTGCACGCCGGCCTGAGCACCGACAGCTACTCGGTCATCGGCCAGGGCTCGATCGACGAGCTCATCCTGCAGCGACCCGAAGAACGGCGCATCGCCTTCGAGAGCGCCGCTGACATCCGCCGCCACCAACTACGCCTGAACGAAACGCGCAGCAAACTCGCGGCCACCGAGGCCAACCTGACCCGCGTCCAGGACGTGATCGCCGAGCTTGCGCCGCACGTCCGCCGGCTCAAAACCCAGGCTGACCGGGCGGCAAGAGCCGACACCATGCGCGGCGAGTTGCACGACGTGCTGGTGCGCTTCTTTCGCGCTCGGCTCGCCCTGGCGCTCGCCGAGCAGCACACTAGCGACGAGCAGCTGCACGTGGCCAGCCAGGCCGTCGAGCGTGCCGAGTCCGAGACGCTGCTGGCTGAGAACGCCCTGAATCAGCTCGATGCCAGCCTGGCTTCGTTCGACGATCAATTGGCTACACTGCGCCCGCGCGTCGAGAGCTACCGCGAACAAGCCGCGGCGACCGAACGCGCCCTGGCCGTGGCGCGCGAGCGTGCGGCCGGCATCGAGGAGCGCCGCGCGACGACACATTCGGACGTCGAGCGACTCAGCGCCCAGTCGCAGCGCCTCGCGCGCGACGAAGCGGCGCACCTGTTCGACGAGCCCTCGACCGCCGACGAGCCTGACCCGAGCACCAGCATTGAACTGGCGCACGCGCGCCTGATCGAGCTCCAACCGACGCTGGACGCGGCACAGGCCGAACGTCGTCAGCTTGCGCAGCAGCGCGACGCGCTCGAAGCGCAGATGACCGAGGCCGAGTCGCGCCTGCGCCAGATCGAGCAGCAGCTGCACACGCTCGAATCGAGCCTGGCCGTGGACCAGGCGCGCCAAACCGACCGCGCCACCAGGATCGCCGCGCTCGACGAACAACTGGCCGAGTCGACCGTCAAGCACACGCACTTGACAGAACTACTGGCCCAGGCCGAAGCGGAACGAGGAGTTGCTGTCGAGCGCCACGCCCGGGCAAGCGAAGCCGACCGAGCGGCCGCCGACGCCTTGCGCAGCACCAGTCAGGTTGCGGATCGCCTGCACGGCTCGTTGATGGCCCTGGGCGGCGCGGAGCTGTCGGGCGAGCAGCGCGCTACCCTGCCCGCGGACTGGCCAGCCCTGCTCAGTGACCTGCCAGTGATCGGTCTGGCCGGCGAGCTGGGGACGCGCATTCGGCCGATCGACCGGCTCATGCGCGCTTACCTGCTGCGTATCGTCGTTCTGGGCGACGACACGAGCGCGCGCGAGGCCTACCGGCGCCTGAGCACGGCGTTGACCGCCGAAACGCCTGGTTGGGCAGTGCTGTCCCTGGACGGGGTACTGCTTACACCAGCCGGCGAGCAACCGCTAGCCGAGGCGGCCGAAGGCTCGGCCTTTGCCGATTGGCGCCGCCAGGTGCGCCAACTCGAGTCCGAGCTCGCCGCCGCAGAACGCGCACGAGGCGCTGCTGCCGTCACGGTCGAAGGCGCGCATGCCGAGCTCGAACGGGCTGAACAAGCTGCCCAGGCGAGTCGAGACGCGGCCCAGGCCGTTACGACCGAGCTCGACCAGCTCACGCGCTCGCGACGCATCCTGCAATCCGAGCTCGACGATCTGCGCACCGAGCACGAGCGCTCGGCGGCGGATGCCGACCAGCGCCAGGCCGAGCGACGCACGCTCGCCCAGCGCGTGCAGTCATCAGTTGCTGCGCTGGGTGCCGCGCGCCAGCACAGGGAAGCTCTGGCCGAGCGACTGCAGATCGTGGACGCGCGTGTCGCGACGCTAACCGAGCAGGTCAACCAGGCCCACGCGGACGTGGTCGCACGCGAAGCGGCCGGCGCACAGCGCGAAGCGGAACGTGCCGCGCAGGCCGCCCTACACGGTCGCATCCAGGCCGAGCTGACGGCGACCCGGCTCGACCTCGAGGGCGCTTCGAATCGTGCTCGGCAGCTGGCGGTCCAGGCCGACGAGCTCGCCGAACGCGAGCGCGCCCTGATCGAGGAAGTGCAAGCCACACTGCTGGAGCTGGCGCCCATGGAGGAGCAACTGTCGTCGGCCGAGCAGCGCCGCCTGGAGCTGCTGGCCGAGCGACGCGCGCGGGAGCTCCGGCTGGCCGAGCTGCGTGGCGCCGCGCGCCAAGCACACGAACGGCGCGAGGAGCTGCACGTCCACGCGCAGCGCGCGACCGACGAGCTGGAGCGGCTGCGGGCCGAGATCGACGAGACCGTCGAGCTCGAGTCGGACCTGCCCGGGGGCGCTGCCTGGGCTGCCCAACTTCATCTCGAAGGCGGCGAGGTGCCCGAGCCGAGCCTGGACCTGGAGGCGATGCGTCGACGCATCGCGCTGCTCCAACGTGAGCTGCGTGTCGTCGGCGGTGTTGCCGATTCCGTCGTCGAAGAGTTTCGCGAGATCAGCCAACGGCATGACTTCCTGGTTCACCAATCGGACGATCTGCGTGTAGCGATGGGCGAGCTGCAGCATGCCGCGGCCGAGCTGGAAACGCACATGCGCGAGCGCTTCGCGGCGGTCTTTCAGGCGATGCAAACCGCATTTCAAGAGTGCTTCGCGCAGTTGTTCGGCGGCGGTGAAGCACAGCTCGTGCTCACCCAGCCGAACGATCTGCTGACCAGCGGCGTCGACATCCTCGCCCGACCCCCCGGCAAGAAACTCCAGGGCCTGTTGTCGTTGAGCGGCGGCGAGCGCGCGCTGACCATTGTCGCCCTGCTGTTCGGCCTGCTGCGGGTGAATCCGACCCCCTTCTGCGTGCTCGACGAGGTCGACGCTGCGCTCGACGAAGCCAATGTGCAGCGTTTCGTAAACCTGCTGGCCGACTTCGCGCGAGCCATACAATTCATCGTCGTCACCCACAATCGGGCCACGATGGACCGCGCCGACGCACTGTACGGTGTGAGCATGGACACGCACGGCGTCTCGCGCATCTTCTCCATCGCACCGCGTGACATTGCGCGACCCCTCGTCGGCTCCGCGACCCCGACCCCCGACCCCCGACCCCTGGCCCCCGAAAAATGATTCTGAGTCGCTGGTTCAAGCTCGATAAGGGCGCCGAAAGGTCGCGCGAGGGTGTCTTCGCCCGCCTGGCCAGCGTCTTCGAGCAGCCACGCCCAATCGACGACGACCTGTGGGATGAGATCGAAGACCTGCTGCTGCAAGCGGACGTCGGCGTGCACACCACCGACCAGCTGCTCGAGATGATGCGCAACGAGGTCGAGCTCGGGAACGCGGAGAACAGCAAGGATCTCTACCGCGTGCTCCAGGACGAGCTTGTCCTGAGCCTGAACGAGGTCGCGCCGACCTCGCCGGAGGACATGTTGCCGCCGCGCGGCGAGCTGGGCGTGCTGCTGATCGTCGGCGTCAACGGCGTCGGCAAGACCACCAGCATTGCCAAGCTGACGGATTACTTCAAATCGAGCGGTCAGCGCATCATGCTCGCGGCTGGTGACACGTTCCGCGCAGCGGCGATCGATCAGCTCAAGCTGTGGAGCGACCGTGTCGGCGTGCCCGTGGTGGCCCAGAATCCGGGCTCGGATCCTGGTTCGGTGGTCTTCGACGCGGTGGCCGCGGCCCGAGCGCGAGGGATTGACCTGCTCATCGTCGACACCGCCGGACGCCTGCACACAAAAGTCAACTTGATGGAGGAGCTCAAGAAGATTCGCCGCGTGCTCGAGCGCCAGAACGTGCGCCACGTGCGCACGCTGCTTGTCCTGGATGCCTCGACTGGCCAGAACGCGATCGCCCAGGGCCGCGCGTTCAAAGAAGCGACGGGTGTCGATGGGCTGGTGCTGGCCAAACTGGACGGTACGGCCAAGGGCGGCGTGGTCTTTGCCATCGTCGACGAGCTGGAGATCCCGGTACTGTTCGTCGGCACCGGCGAGCAGCTGGGCGACCTGTCGGAATTCGACGCCCAGGCATTCGTCCGCGCACTATTCAAAAACTAATGGCGCCACTCCTCCACCGCCTGTACCCGCCGAAGGCGGAATGCCACTGTTGTCGATCGGGTTTCCATCTGGCCCGGGCGTTTCCGGGCATGGCCCGCGGGGCTGGGGGTCGGTAGCGGAATGTTCGAATCGCTTTCGGAAAAGCTACAGGCGGTTTTTGACCGTCTCGGCCGCAAAGGGCGCCTGAGCGAGGAAGACGTCGAGCTCGCGCTGCGCGAAGTTCGCATCGCACTGCTCGAGGCCGACGTCTCGCTCAAAGTCGTGCGCCAGTTTGTGAGCGCGATCAAAGAGAAGGCGGTTGGCCAGGACGTCGTCCACAGCCTCACGCCCGCGCAGACGGTGATCAAGATCGTGCATGACCAGCTGGTCGAGCTGCTCGGCACGACGCCGCCGCGGCTCACCGTGTCGGCGCAGCCGCCAACCGTGGTCCTGTTGGTCGGCCTGCAAGGTTCGGGCAAGACGACCACCGCTGCCAAGCTGGCGACGCAGATCAAGAAGATGAACCACAAGCCGCTGCTCGTGGCGGCTGATCCCTACCGCCCAGCCGCGGTGACGCAGCTACAGACCCTGGGCAAGCAGATCGACGTGCCCGTCTTCCACGATCCGTCCAAGAAGCCACCCGAATTGGCCCAGGCGGCCGTCAAGTACGCCGAACAGAACGGCCTGTCGTTTGTCGTCATCGATACGGCTGGCCGGCTGCAGATCAACGAAGAGCTGATGCGCGAGCTCGAATCGATCAAAGCCCGCGTCTCACCTGACGAAACGTTATTGGTAGCTGATGCGATGACCGGCCAGGAGGCAGTCCGCGTCGCCGAGGGCTTCCAGGCGCACGTGCCGCTAACCGGCGTGATTCTGACCAAGCTCGACAGCGATGCGCGCGGTGGTGCTGCGCTGTCGCTGCGCGAAGTGACCGGCGTGCCGATCAAGTACGTCGGCGTCGGCGAGAAGATCGACGCCCTCGAACCGTTCCATCCCGATCGGCTGGCGCAGCGCATCCTGGGCATGGGCGATGTGATGAGCCTGATCGAACGCGCACAGGAGCATGTCGACCAGGAGCAGGCCGCGCGCATGCAGACGAAAGTCGTCAAAGGCGACTTCGATCTGCAGGACTTTCTCGATCAGATGGTCCAGCTCAAGAAGATGGCCGGTGGCGGTGGCCTGCTCGGCCTGGTTGAGATGCTGCCAGGCGTTGGCCGAGCCATGAAGGAGGCCCGCCAGGCGGGCCAGAATGTCGACGAGAAGCAGTTCAAACGCATCGAGGCGATGATTCAGTCGATGACGGCAGACGAGCGCCGACGGCCGGACATCATCGGCGGGTCGCGCAAGAAGCGCATCGCTTCGGGCTCGGGCACCTCACCCGCCGAGATCAACCAGCTGCTGAACCAGTTCCGCCAGATGCAGACGCTCATGCGCCAGTTAGGCCGCGGCGGCGGCCTGCCTGGCATGGGCCGCCTGGCCGGCGGCATGCCCAATCTTGGCGCCCTGGGCGCCGGCGGCGGCTTGCCCCCCGTCCCCGCCATGACCGCCCCCGCGCGCCCAAAGCACAAGGACCGCAAGAAAAAGAAGCGCCGCTAGCGCACCCCCAAGCGACCGAGCCCGTCACTTGCATGGCGGGGCACGCGTTCTGCTATCGGTTGATTGGGAAGGCTCGCGTAACGAGCCTGGGAGACGTACGCCTTGGGCATAGACGCAGACGAGCTTCGCAGGCTGCTCCAGGAAGCCGGCATCGCGGGTGAGGACAGCATCGACGAAGCCACGGCTGCCAATCAGGGAGCCTGGTCCGAGGTCGGCGAGCAGCCGACCGACGAGGCGACCCCCGCGCCGGCGGAGCCAACCGCGATCAAGCGGACTCCAGCCTCAACTGGCGACGAGGCCCCGCCGACCAACGCGGCGATCTACTTCCGCGACATTTCCGCGGTCACGCTGCTGACTGCCGAGGAAGAAATCGATCTCGCCCAGCAGATCGAAGCCGGTGAGGACGCCAAGCGCGAGATGCACCTGCATGAGGACAAGCTGAGCGAAGAACAACGAGACGCCTACGAGGAAGTCGTCAGGAACGGCGAGCGCGCGCGCAGCCGACTCACCGAAGCCAACCTCAGGCTGGTGGTCAGCGTAGCGCGCAAGTACTTGAATCGTGGTCTGCCGATGCTCGACCTGATCCAGGAAGGCAATAT
>DASXRR010000494.1:0-6777 GCA_036506475.1 Chloroflexota bacterium | reverse complement strand
GCGTGAAGAAAGTTCGTCTCAGGTGCGGACGCAGCGTGGCGGCAGTCACCTAGGATGAACGGCACTGGCGAAATGCAGCTTCAGACAGGCGAAGCAACATCTGGCGAACTGACGGTCGTCGACGAAGCGGTCACGGGGCGGCTGCAGCGGGCGCGCTGGCGCGCGATGATATTGTGGACGCCCGCCCTGATCGCCTCGCTTGGGCTGGTGATGCTCGCGGCGTCCACGCTGGGCGCCGCCCGAATACCCGTCGCCACGACCGCGGGCGTACTCCTCGAAACCGTGGGGGTGGCGACAAGTTGGGCGGGCGACGCCACGGAGACCCAGCGGCAGATCATTCGGGCAATTCGACTCCCGCGCATCCTGACGGCCGCCATCGTCGGCGCGGCGCTCGCGCTTGTCGGCGCCGTGATGCAGTCGATCTTCCGAAACCCGATGGCCGACCCGGGCATCGTCGGCGTTTCAGCCGGTGGGGCGCTAGGGGCGTTGCTGGCTATCGCGAGTGGCTTCGCCAGTGCGCAGGTGCTGGTGCTGCCGGGCACGGCGTTCATCGGCTCGCTCGCGGCCGCCCTGGCCGTGTTCCTGTTTTCGCTGCGCCGTGGGCGCAATCAGATCGCCACGCTGCTGCTGGCGGGTATCGCGGTCACCTACCTGTGCTCGGCGGCGACGACCGCGCTCATCTCGTTGACGTACAACCGCGACACCCTGCGCGAGATGGTGTTCTGGCTGCTGGGAGGCTTCGACAACCGCGGCTGGGAGCACGTGCTGCTAGTCGCGCCGCCGGTTGCTCTGGGCACGCTGGTATTTCTGGCGCACGGTCGCGCACTCAACGTGTTGGTTCTGGGCGAGGAGGATGCACAGAGCCTGGGGCTGCGGGTCCAGCGCACACGCCTCGTGCTGCTGGTCGCCGCAGCCCTGGTGACAAGCGCGGCGGTCGCGGTGAGCGGGTTGATTGGCTTTGTCGGGCTGATCGTGCCGCACGCGATACGGCTTCTCGTGGGCAGTTCTGACCACCGTCTCACACTGCCGCTGGGCGCACTTGGCGGGGCGTGCTTTCTCGTTGCCGCCGACACCATTGCTCGCGTAGCGCTGCAGCCCGCGGAGCTGCGGGTGGGTGTGGTCACGGCGCTGATCGGCTCGCCATGCTTCTTGTGGTTGCTGGCACACAGCAGGCGCGAGGTCCGCCAGGCGTGAGGCTGCTCTCAGCCTTACTCATTGGCGTCAGTCAGCTCGTGGCGGCAGGCTGCGCCGCATCAGCGCCGGGTGCGCAACCCGCTCTTTCACCGACGCCGGTCTTAGGCGCTGCCCGAACACCGCGTCAGGCGGGCATTGTCGAGCCGCGGGCGGCAATCGGCGCGTTTCCACGCACGGTGCGGGACCAGAACGGTACGGTCGTCATCGCCGCCAAGCCGCGGCGCATTCACACTCTCTCGGTCGGCTATGACGAAATAACGTTTCAACTCGTGGACCTGCCACGCATCGTGGCGGTAGGCAACGTCACCGCGAATCCCGAGTACTCAAACGTCGCAGCAGAGGCGGCGCTGGTCCCCGCCCGCGTCGGCCGCGATGCCGAACAGATTCTGGCGCTCGGCCCGGACCTGGTCGTCGCCAGTCCCTTTGCCAGCCCGGACCTGCTGAAGCAACTCCGCGAGGCACGCGTGCCGCTGGTCGTCGCCGATCTCGTTTCCTCGGTGGACGCGCAGGCGGAGAACATCCGCTTTCTCGCGTACCTGTACGGCGAGGAGGCGCGTGGCGAGGAGCTGGTTCGCCAAACCACCGAACGCATGGCGCGACTGAGAGCTATCTCCGACCAGCACCCTCGCGAACGGAAACCGAAGGTCGCTGTACTTTTTGGCGGCCAGACGATCAGCATTGCCGGTAGCGGGACGACTGAGGATGGCGTCATTGAGCTCGCCGGGGCTCGCAACGCGGCCGCCGAGGCCGGCATCACCGGCAACCGCGATATCTCACTCGAAGCGTTACCCGAGCTTCAGCCCGATTTCGTCGTGGTCACCGAGGGCAACCCGGAGCGGCCAACTCTGCTGCCGCGACTCCGCGACCACCCGGTCGTGACCACGCTGCCTGCGTTTCGCGAGAACCGTCTGCTCGTCGTCAAATATTCATTGCTGACGACGCTTTCGCAGTGGAATGTGGCTGGCGCCGAGCAACTGAATCGCGCACTGTATCCGGGCGAGCTGCCGTGACGGCCGCCCTCTCGGACGTCTTGCGCGTGGAAAACCTGGGCGTCTGCCTGGGAGGCGCGACCATCCTGGAGGGGGTCACGCTGCGCATCGCCGCAGGCGAGGTGCTGGGGTTGGTCGGCCCGAACGGCTCAGGCAAGACGACCCTGCTGCGCGCGATCGGGGCGCTTGTGCCATCAACCGGCGCCGTTTGGTTGAGCGGGGCGGAAGTCGAACGAATGAGCCCGCGCGAGATCGCCTTGAAGGCGGCCAGGGTGGCGCAGTCGAACACGATCGATCCGGCGCTGGCATTGTCGGTCGACGAAGTAGTGTTGGCCGGTCGGGCGCCACACGTCAGCCGTTTTCGTTGGGAGGGGCGACGCGACCATGCCGCGGCGCAACGCGCGATGCAGCGCACCGCCACGGGCGATCTGGCCGAGCGACTGGTTGCCGAATTGTCTGGGGGCGAGCGCCAGCGCGTATTCGTTGCTCGGGCACTGGCCCAGGAGCCTCAGCTGCTACTTCTCGATGAGCCGACGGCGAATCTCGACCTCGGTCATCAGCTGCGGATGCTCAGTCTGGTGCGCAGCCTCACGAGTCAGGACGGCCTGAGCGCGATTGCCGCCATTCACGATCTCGAGCTCGCCGCGCGTTTCTGCGACAGACTCGTTCTGCTTCACGAGGGCCGGATCGTCGCCGATGGGCCTGCCGCAAGCGTGCTGCGCCCAGTGGTTCTGGCTGACGTGTATGGCGTCAACGTCATCGTCGAGCCAAACCCGCACGTCAGCGGCTTGCGGGTCACTGTACTCGGGACGGTTACCTAGATTTGCTGGACGCTGATCTGGTCGAGCTGACGGAGGCCTGCGCTGAGGTTGGCCCGCTTGACCGGGCGGTTATGGCGCGGGTGCACGAGCGCCTGGATAGCTTGACGAAACCGCCGGGTAGTCTCGGCCGACTCGAGCGACTCGCGGTACAGGTCGCTGGAATCACTGGCAACGTCAGTCCGCGTTTGCGGCAGCGGCTCGTGGTGGTCATGGCTGGCGACCATGGCGTTGCGGCTGAAGGCGTGTCGGCGTACCCGTCAGCGGTGACTGCGCAGATGGTGCGCAACTTCGCCCGAGGCGGAGCGGCGATCAACGTCCTGGCGCGGCAGTCAAACGCGCGCGTCGTAGTGGTCGACGTCGGTGTAGCCGCCGATCTCCCAGTTGATCTTCCGATCGTCCATCGCAAGATCGCCCGGGGCACGCAGAACATGGCTCGTGGCCCGGCGATGACAAGCCGCCAGGCGCTCGCCGCCATCGGCGTAGGTCTGCAGCTAAGCCGCGCTGGCCACGAAATCGACGTCGTCTGCCTGGGCGAAATGGGCATTGGCAACACCAGCGCGGCATCGGCGATCGTCGCGGCTCTGACCGGCGTGCCAGTTGCGGATGTGACGGGGCGAGGCACGGGCATCGACGATCAGACCTGGGCGCACAAGGTGTCGGTGATCGATCAAGCCCTGCAGGTGAATCGGCCCGATCCCTCAGACGCCCTGGACGTGCTCAGTAAGGTCGGCGGCCTCGAAATCGCCGGCCTCGTCGGACTTGCAATTGGTGCCGCCGGCCGGCGCGTGCCCGTCGTCGTGGACGGCTTCATAGCGACGGCTGCCGCGCTGGTCGCTGTGGAACTGTGCTCGGCCGTGCGTGGGTATCTGATCGCAGCGCATCGGTCTGTCGAGGTCGGCCATCGTGCCGCACTGGAGCGGCTCGAGCTCGAGCCGCTATTCGCGCTCGACCTGCGGCTCGGCGAGGGCACGGGTGCGGTGCTCGCTTTGCCGATCATCGACGCTGCACTGGCGGTGCTGGCTGAAATGGCCACGTTCGAAGAAGCCGGCATCGCCGGCGCGCTAGCGGCCCAACCCGCGCCGGGGATAGGATCGCTGGGTACCCGCGCTTCACAACCGCATACTCGTGATGGAGAGCCAGGGGAAGTCCGGTGAAACGCCGGCGCTGTGCCGCAACGGTGAGTGGTCGCCAGCCACCGAGCCCGAATACCTGCCTTCGTCCCGAGCCGTAGTCCTTCGAGCCAAAGGGCACAGGCCACCGCCGTCCGTCAAAGGCGCGCTCCGACCCCGTCCTGTTTCGAAGGGCGGGTTTTTTGTTGGCCACAGCACAACCTCATCCGCGAAGGAGACGTAGTCGATGGCACATGTGTGGACGCCAACCGCGAGTCGGAATCGCGCCAGCCTCGTGGTCGGAGCACTCGGGCTATTCATGCTGTACCTGGTCGGCCTGGACCAGGGTCTGCTGCTCAGCCTCGTCGAAGGACAGACGGCGTTCGACCAGAACCTGATTCACGAATTCGTTCATGACGCCCGCCACTCGGCGGCGTTCCCGTGCCACTGAGGCGCACCGAGGCAACCGATGCGCGACCTCTCGCTTGGCACTATTCTCTGGTCAGCGCTGATAGCGGGCGTGTTGGCTGGCCTTGCCGCTGCCACCTTCCATTTCCTGGCGACTGAACCGGTCATCGATCATGCAATTGCGCTGGAAACCCTTCACCGGCAGGTCGAAGGCACCTATCAGGAGCCGATGGTCAGTCGTGAGCTCCAGAAGGTTGGACTCTTCGTCGGCTTCCTGATCTACGGATTCACGTGGTCGCTGTTGTTCGGGGCGGTCTTTCACGTCACACAGCGCTGGCTGCCTGGCACGAGCCCTTTGAAGCGCGGAGCATTTTTGGCCGGCGCCGCGCTCTGGTCGGTGGCGCTGTATCCGTTTCTGAAGTACCCGGCCAACCCGCCTGGTGTCGGCGAACCGGACACAATCACCTACCGTCAGACGCTGTATCTGGTGGTCCTGGGTATGTCGGTGCTCGGAACGGCACTGGCGATTGCCATAGCCCGTTCACGGAACCGTGGCTGGCGCCAGGGCGCGGCGTTTCTGGCGGTGTATGCGGTCGCGGTCTACTTCCTATTGCCGAGCAACCCGGACGCGATCCAAACGCCTACCGACATCCTGTGGAGGTTTCGCGGGCTATCAGCGCTAGGGCTCGCCGTGTTCTGGGCGGCACTGGGCGTCACGTTCGGTCTGCTGCTGCAACGGCACGACGCTCGTGTCGCGCTGCGCGCACGGCCCAGTGTGGTCTGACCCGTTCGAACGCTGGTCGGCGCTGCAGGCGTTTTCTACGGATGCCAGCAATCGACTCGACGAAGGCGTCGACCTGGCGTTCTGGGAACGGGTCGCCACTAGCTATGACGACAACACTTTGGCGCGCAGGGTGCCGGCCGTCCTGGAGCGCGTGCGCGAGCTTGTTCCGAGTGGTGCGAGCCTGCTCGAAGTTGGCGCCGGAACAGGCGCATTCGCCGTGCCGCTCGCGGCTGTCGCCAGCCGAGTGACAGCGTTGGATCACTCGCCCGCGATGCTGCGCGTACTGGAAACCAAACTCCGCCTGCAGCATGCGCCGGCGAACGTGACCATGGTGCTCGGTCGGTGGGAGGATGCCGAGGTCGAAGGGCACGACGTCGTGCTTGCGGCCAATGCGCTGTACAGGACGGTTCAGCCACGGGTAGCGCTCAGTAAGCTGGTGAGTACCGCGCGCCGCCGTGGAATTGTCGTCTGGAGCGTCGGCCGACAGGATGCACCCCAGAGCGCGGTTCGCGAGCACGTTCGTCCAGGCCGCTATCGCCCCGGACCGGACTACGTGCACCTCGTCGAAGCGCTGTTTGCATTGGACGTATTTGCGCGCGTCGAGATCATCGACGTCGACGACACACAACACTTCGCCTGCGCCGGGTCTGCCGTGGACGCGCTGCTGTCATGGCAGCCGATCGACGACGAGGAGCATGCACGAGCAGTCGCGCTGCTGCCCCATGTCCTCGAACCCGACGGAGACGGCTGGACCTGGCGGCGGCGCGGGCGCATCGCCGTTATCTGGTGGGATCAGCCCACGTGAGCGCGGCTCCGCTGCCGCCGCGGCGCAACCTGGTCATTCGCGCTGACGGCAAAACGGTCAACGTGCCGCGTCGGCAGGGTCATTTATTCGTGTGCGCCAGCGGCTGCTGCTGCGGTCACACCGACCGCGGCCACGCAGCCGTACCGGTCGAGCTCTATGACCGCGAGTGGGAGCGGCGCAAGTGGCGCAATCGCGTCCATCTGACCATCGGCGGGTGCCTCGGCCCCTGTGTACTCGCCAACGTCACGATGCTGATCTTCGACAGCCACACGCTGTACTTCCAGTCACTCAACAGCGACGCGCTGGTGCTGGCCCTGCTCGACTATATCGACGCGATGCTCGCCGCGGACGCGTACATGCCGCCTCCGCCGGTGCTGGCCGAGCTGCACTTCACCGGGTTCCGCTGGGAGGATCGACCAGACGGCTACGAGCTCGAGGATCGGCATGCGCGAGCGCCCGCGGGCCGAAGCCACGCTCCTGGTTTCTTGTTCCTGACTCACTCGGACACTGATCTGGCGTTGCTCCGTCGAGCGGTGGCGCGGCTTCCAACGGACTTCCCACGCGTGCGCGCGCGCGGCCTCAACCACCTCAAGAGCGACTCCGACGTCGACGCGTTCCTGGACAACGTTCTGCCCGGCGCGGAGGTGATCGTGGTCCGTCTGATGGG
>DASXRR010000493.1:0-24312 GCA_036506475.1 Chloroflexota bacterium | reverse complement strand
CGCGGAACGCATCGGCGCGGACCACAACAGAGCTCATCGGCATGAACGCCTCGCGCGCCAGCGCCCAGAACACATCACCCTGCGGTGCGGGCAGTGTGCGTGCGCCGATGACGGCGTCGTGCTCGTCGACGTTCAGCGCCCGTGAGTAGACCAACGCGGGATCATCGGGCTGCTCGAAGCGCTGGACGTCGTGCACGAGTTTGTCGGGCAGCCAGTAGTCGTCGGAGTCGAGGAAGGCCAGGTAGGTGCCGGTGGCGCGGGCGGCGCCAGCGTTGCGGGCAGCGCCTTCGCGGCGGTTCTCCTGCCTGATGTACGTCACGTTGTCGAATCTTCTGACAACTTCTTCGGTGTTGTCGGTCGACTCATCGTCGACGACGATGACTTCCGGCGTGGGCCGCTGATCCAGCGCGCTCTGGATCGCGCGGCCGACGAAGCCTGCGCGGTTCCAGGTCGGAATGATGACGCTAACGTTCACGCGGCTACCGCTACCAGCGCGTGCGCACCATCGGTGCGATCTTCGGAGAAGCAATACTGGGTTTCACCTGGATACCACGGCCTGCCATTCACCGCGCGCGCCAGCGCGTCTTTGACACCGAATGGCAGTCGGTTGACAACCTTCCAGGTCAGTGCCGCGCGGGAGTAGTCAGGGTCGAGCATCTTGAATGGCACGAACCGATAGCTCGGCTCAGGCCACTGTCCATAGATGGTCACGTCGGCAAACGCCTGGCCCAGCAGGGCGTGCAGCTCCGCGGGGCTGAATTCCTGTATGTGGAAGGGATTGGTCGTCGGCGGCCCGAACTCGCGATTCGGCGTCGACAGGATTAGCGTGCCGCCTGGCCGGATGACTCGTCTGAGCTCGGCGACGAGCGCCGCCGCGTCGCCGACGTGCTCGAGTGTCTCGAACGAGGTCACCACGTCGAGCCTGTCGTCCGCCACCGGCAGCAGCATGCCATTCGCCTGGGCCAGGCGCGGTCCCGTGGTCATCTGCGCCTCGCGCAGCGCGTCGGCGTCCAGGTCCATACCGACCACGTACGCGCCAGCCTGGCGCAGTATGGCGAGCCCGAAGCCTGCGCCGCACGCAATGTCCAGCACCCGCTTGCCGCGCACGTAGCGCGCCGCGAAGCGGTAGCGCGCGCGGTGCTCGCCCCACAGCTCCGATGTTGGGTCCGGGCGCAAGTGTTCGGCATGGCTCATAGACCGAGCGCGGCAAACAGCTCGTTGAAGCGGTGCTGCCACGTGTGCTGCGCTCGTGCGCGCCGCAGCGCGTTTCGCCGTACGCGTTCCGCCTCCTCCTGGTGCCGGAGGTAGTAGCGCGTCTGCTCGAGCAGGTCGTCCTTATTGCTGTAAGCCAGCACATCGGTGCCGATGTCGAAGTATTCCGCAAGCTCATCCTGCCGTTCAGTCATGTACAGGGCGCCGCTCATCGGCGCCTCGAAGTCGCGCAGCCTGAGATGCGTCAGCCGTTTCGAATCGCTGTTGCCAGCCACAGCAAAGCCCAGGCTGATGCGCGCCCGGCTGAACGTCTTGACCAGGTCGGCGTGCAGCAGCCTCGGGCCCGCGAAGGGCAGCGCTTCGCCCACTTCAGGGACCCCGTTCGATGGGCCGGCCCTACGGGCCAGGCGCGCGCGCAAGAGACGACGGACGCCATCCAGACGTTCGTCTTCGATGAGCGCTAGCGCGGCTTTGACGTGCGCTACGTCGAGGCGTTTGGCGGGCTGCCAGCCGGCGCCCCAGGCATGCACCTGCACGCCGTGACGGCTCAGGTACAGCAGGAAGTCGGCGCGATCGGCGTAGCGCTGGCCGACAAAGGACACGTCGAACCGCCGTGGTTCGGGCAGCGGCCGATAGACCCGTGGGTTCGCCGCGAGCTGGATGCGCAGCGGACGGGCACCGACGGAAGCAAAGGACGACACGGCCGCCCGTTCGGGCACGATGCACGCGTCGAAATGAGGCGCGATGTCGCGCACGAGGTCGAACTGGTGCACGTTATTACACGAGAAGTTGACCGTGGGCACGCCCGATCGCTGGATCTCCTGGATCGTCGCCGGGTACACCACTGAGCTATACAGGTAGCCGAAGAACAGATCTATCGGCCCGTCGCGGAGTGCTGAACGGAACCGTGCCAGCAGGCGGTCGTTGGTCGCAGGTTTCCCGTGGCGTTGCCAGGCAGGGTCGGCATCGTCAGGCCAGCCGGGAAAGTCGAACCGCACCAGCTCGTGGCCCATATCTTCGAGCGACCGACGCAAGTTGAGGTCGACCCAGGCCGAGCGCGGAACGGCGAAGAAAATCCTCACTGAGCCGTGAGGGCCAGCAAGAGCGCATCAGGCTCCCACTGTGGATACGCTGGCGCGAGCTCGTCCACGACGTCCTGGGGGATGCGTCCACGCAGCGACGCGAGCAGCACGCTCTCGGTTTGCAGGCTGCCGCCGTACACCAGCGCGAGATGCTCGGGCAGCGGTGCGGCCCCGCCCACGGTGTCAGTCCAGCCGAGCGCGAATTCGACCAGCGTGGTGATCGGTTGATCGGCTGGCGTGGTGTCGCCGGGATAGGCCGGGTTGCGGCTGACGATGGCCTGACCAAGCTGGGCGGGCGACGCGGTATTGCCCGCCCCGATGCGACCGTCCAGGGCCTGGCGAGCGCGTGCACACTGCTCGGCAGCGCCGGTCGCCGCGGCGCGCCGCAGATACCAATCGCCCAGGGCCTGCCGAGCCACGCCTGTCAATCGCTCGGCGTCATCGCCGACGCGCACGCGCATACTGTCGCGCAGCCTGGCTGCGGGCGACACGGCCAGCGGCACGCGGACACTGCCCGGGCACGCCTGCAGCGCTGCCTGAAGCCGTTGGTCTTCCGCGCTCAGCGTCTCATCAGCCAGACGCAGCTCCTGCGCATGCGCCGCCGCTGACCGCTGTTCATCAGACATGCGCCCGATCACGAGCTCCTGCTGCAGACCCGTCCGCGCCCACAGGCCGCCATCACTCGGCGGCGCCGTGCAGCCGGCCAGCACCACACACCCGATCGCCAGGCCGAGCCGCATCCTTTGTTGCGAGGATACCCGCTCCGCGTGCCTGCGGCCCGCTACGGGGTTCACCCGCTCCGCGTGCCTGCGGCCCGCTTCGGGAGCACTCGTAACCGAAACACCTGCGAGTACCATTCAGGCGCACCGTGACCGTCCCCACACAGCACGACGAGCCGCAGCTGGAGCGACCACCCGATTACGCCGATTACCGGCCGCCGCGAACCACTGCCGAGGGTGGCGCCACGATGCTGTTGAGCGGCGTGTTCCTGGCCGGGGCCGTGGTTGCGCTCGGTCTGGCGATCTACACCAAGCTGGCCGACGTGCGCACCTTCGGCCAGATCAACAACCTGCTCATGCTGGCCGTAGCGCTGCTGCTGATCGCGCTGTATCTGCTGGTCTGGGAAATCACGCTGCGACTCATTGCCCGCTCGGACGATTGACCCACCAGGCGGCGATGGCGGCGCGGGAGCGCAGGTTGAGCCGGGCGAGGATGTGTTCGATGTGCGTGCCGACCGTGCCCGGCGTGATCACCAGCTCTTCGGCGATCTCGCGATTGGTCAGCCCACGCGCGACGGGCGCGGCCACTTCGCGTTCGCGCGGGGTCAGACCAGCAGCGCCGGCGTCTGTCGCAGGTATTGTTCGACGGCATGCCGCGGACTGAACGTCGGCTGCTCGGGCCGCGCATCCGATCAGCGTCACCATGCGCGTCCCGCTGTCCAGCAACTGCCGAACGGCCGCTATGTCGCGGGTCCGGCCGATCGGCGTGGTTGGCGGTGCGGGCAGAAGAGCCTGTTTAGGAACGCTTGTTTCTGGACCGTGGTCGATCCAGGCTACCTCACAACTTGCCGAACAGCAGCGTCCGTTTCACGTCTTCGATCGCCCGAGTGATCTCGATGTCGCGTGGGCACGCGTCAGTGCAATTGAACACCGTCCGGCAGCGCCACACACCATTCTTGTTGTTCAGCACTGCCAGCCGCTCGTCGGCTCCTTCGTCGCGACTATCGAAGATGAAGCGATGGGCGTTGACGATGGCTGCTGGGCCGACGAACTCCTTGTTGGCCCAGAACGGCGGGCAGGACGTGGTGCACGCGGCGCACAGGATGCACTTGGTGCCGTCGTCGTACTTGGCCCGATCTTCAGGCGACTGCAGACGCTCGGTTTCGCCCGGCTGCGTCTCGTTTATGAGATATGGCGCAATGGACCGGTACTTTTCGAAGAATGGCTCCAGATCAACCACCAGGTCTTTGATGATCTTGAAACCCAGCATGGGCTCGATGGTAATATTGCTGCCGCCAACCTCTTTGATGAGCACTTTGCAAGCGAGTCGATTGCGGCCATTGATGCGCATTGCATCGGAGCCACACACGCCGTGGGCACAGCTTCGTCGATAGGTCAATGTGCCGTCTTGGGTCCACTTGATCTCGTTCAAGCCGTCCAGCACGCGGTCCGTCTGATCCAATTCCACGCTATAAGACTCGTAGTGCGGACGCGTGTCTTTGTCAGGGTTGAACCGCTGGATCTTGAAGCTATAGCTAGACATTCATCGTTTCCTGTAGAGCCACGTCAATAGACGCGCTCCTTGGGCTCGAAGCGGGTAATCGTGACCGGCTTGCTGGCCATGCGCACGCCTTCGGGCTCCAGATAGGCCAACGTATGCTTGAGCCAGTTCACGTCATCGCGCGTAGGGAAATCCTCGCGATAGTGCCCACCACGGCTTTCTTCGCGCGCGAGCGCGCCGGCGGCGACAAGCTCAGCGCAATCGAGCATGAAGCCGAGCTCGATGGCTTCCATGAGGTCGGTATTGAACGTCCGCGAGTGATCTTGAATGCCGGCCCGCGCGTAGCGCTCTTTCAAGCCCCGAATCGTGTCCGCGCACCTGCGCAGCCCAGCGCCAGTGCGCACCACGAATGCTTCGTCGAACATGACCTGCTGCATCTCGGCGCGAATCGCGCCGACGCTTTCGGTGCCATGCCCGTGCAAGAGCTGGTCCACGAGATCCCGCGCGCGCCGGTCGGCATCGGGCGGGAGCGCGGGCAGGTCGCTCTGGCGCATGTACTCGGCCATCTTCTTCCCACCACGCCGGCCGAACACGACGATGTCGACCAGGCTGTTGGTGCCCAATCGATTCGCACCGTGGATGCTGACGCACGCGCACTCGCCCGCGGCGTAGAAACCCGGCATGGGCGTTTCGCGATCGTCGAGGATGACCTCGGCGTCGTAATTGGTTGGGATGCCGCCCATTGCGTAGTGCGCCGTCGGATGGGTCGGGATCAAGTCTTTCTCGGGCTCGAGACCCTGGTAAACGCGCATGAAGTCGGTGATGTCGGGGATTTTCTCGTCGAGCACCTTGCGCCCCAGGTGGCGCAAGTCGAGATGCACATAGTCTTTACCGCCGATGCCGCGGCCCTCGCGGATCTCCTGGAACATGCAGCGTGAGACGACGTCGCGCGGCGCGAGATCCTTGAGGGTAGGGGCGTAGCGCTCCATGAAGCGCTCGTTGTCGTTGTTGAGCAGGATGCCGCCCTCGCCGCGCGCGGCCTCCGAGATCAGAATGCCCAGGCGGTAAATGCCCGTCGGATGGAATTGGAAGAACTCCATGTCCTCGAGCGGGATGCCTGCGCGGGCTGCGACGATCACCCCGTCACCAGTCAGCGCCAGGGCGTTCGAGGTGACCTTGAAGATGCGCCCGAAGCCGCCCGTGGCGAAGAAGACGGCCTTGGCGTGGAAGGTGTGGATCTCGGCGTCGAGCAGGTTCAGTGCGACCACGCCGCAACACTGGCCATCGCGGTTCACCAGCAAGTCGATGACCAGAAACTCGTTGTAGAACTGGACCTCGTTCTTGATGCCCTGCTGATAGAGCGTCTGCAGGATCATGTGGCCCGTGCGGTCAGCGGCGTAGCACGAGCGCATCACCGGCGCGGCGCCGTAGTTCTTGGTGTGCCCGCCGAAACGTCTTTGCGCGATCTTGCCTTCAGGCGTTCTGGAGAACGGCAGGCCCATGTGCTCGAGCTCGATGACCGTGTCGACGGCCTCGCGACACATGACTTCGGCCGCATCCTGGTCGACGAGGTAGTCGCCGCCCTTGACGGTGTCGAACATGTGCCACTCCCAGTGGTCTTCCTCCATGTTGCCCAGCGCCGCGCCGATGCCACCCTGCGCAGCACCGGTATGCGACCGCGCGGGATACAGCTTGCTGAGCACCGCGACATTGCCCAACTTGCTGCTCTGCAGGGCAGCCATCAAACCCGCGCCGCCGGCGCCGACGATGACGGCATCGTGACGATGAAGCATGTGCTGTCAGTCTAGGGTGACGCCTGGCGGCAGCATTCGTGAGTCACGCGTCGTCGTGGCGGCACCGATAGTCCTCGCCGCTGCGCGGCGCGCTCCGGCGGTTCCCCAGAGCAGGGACGGTGGAGCCGCAGCGAGGGCTCACGCTTTGCCCGCCGCCAGGCGGACCGCCCCAGCGTCGGGCGTGGCTCACTCTTCGCCGACGGTGTCGTGCACGCTGTAGTCGACATAGCGCAACACCGTGTGATTGGCGACGCCGTCGAACCAGCGCCGTCGGAAGTCCTTCGCATCCTCTGACAGGAGCCACTTGCGGAAGTTCTCGGCGGCCTCCTGGTGTGGCCAGAAGGCCTCATTGAGATACCGCGGCCGCTTGGCCGGCCGACCGTGCTCGTACGTTCCGTCGATGCCATCCAGGTAAATCCACGTCTTGCGTTCGACACAGCCGAACGGCTCAGACCGCGCCCAGAGCTCGTGGTCCAGCCACTCGACGAACGACTCGACGGGTACGCCTGGCTTGATGTCAAAGCTGTGGATGAGCCGCAGCATCGCTTCCCCCTGTTGAAACGTGGTCCTTTCGACCGGTCAGCTTACGCCAGGCCCAGACCACCGGGTCGTGATACTCGGTCACAATGCGCTCTTTGAGGGGAATGATGGCGTTATCTGTAATCCGAATGTGCTCGGGACAAACATCGGTACAGCATTTGGTGATATTGCAAAATCCCAGTCCCGCGCGCTGTTTGGTCAATTCCAGGCGGTCGTTGGTATCGAGTGGGTGCATTTCGAGCGCTGCCAGGCGCACAAAGAATCGTGGCCCGGCAAAACTTGGTTTGTTCTCTTCGTGATCGCGGATCACATGACACACATCCTGGCACAGGAAGCACTCGATGCACTTGTGAAACTCCTGGACGCGATCGATGTCTTCCTGGAACATGCGCCGCGTGCCATCGGCCTCCGCTGGCGCGGGCTTGAAGGGCGGGATCGTTTTGGCCTTCTCGTAGTTGTACGAGACGTCGGTGACCAGGTCTTTGATCGCCGGGAAGGTGCGCATGGGCGACACCGTGATCGGTTCGCCTGGGGTAAAGGTGTTCATGCGCGTCATGCACATGAGCCGCGGCTTGCCGTTGACCTCGGCGCTGCACGAGCCGCACTTGCCCGCTTTGCAATTCCAGCGCACCGCCAGCTCGGGTGCCTGGGTGGCCTGGATGCGGTGGATCACGTCCAGCACGACCATGCCCTCTTCGGTGGCAACCTGGTAATCGCGGAATTCGCCGCCGCGGGCATCGCCGCGCCACACACGCATCGTCACGTCCATGTCATTACCCCACCCGGCGCGAGGCACTTTTCGACCGACCGCCGCGGCGTGCTGAGCCTTCCTCGCGCTGCGCGCGCCATCCGGCACGGATCCCATCGCGGAAGGAACTGAAGTACGGTTCGACGGGCCATTCAGTGTCCACCTTCGAGCAAGCTCTCGAGCTCAGCCGGCAGCGTCGGCAGCGGCTCCTCGACGATCGCGATGCCATCACCAGTCTGGTGCGTGACCAGGTTCAGTTGGGCAAAGCGAGCATCGGTGTCGGGATAGTCGCTGCGCGTGTGTCCGCCGCGACTCTCCTGGCGCAGGAGCGCCGAACGCGCGATCGCCTCGGATACGGTCAGCATGCTGTCGAGCGCGAGCGCCAGGTGCCAGCCTGGATTGAAGTGTCGATTGCCCTCCACCCGGACGCGTCCAGCGCGCTCGCGCAGCTCGGCAATACCCGCGAGCGCGCGCTCGAGCTCGTCCTCGACGCGGATGATGCCGACCAGGTCGTGCATGCAGTTCTCGAGGTCGGCCTGGATGGCGTACGGGTTCTCGGTGCCCGCTTGCTCAAAGGGACTGAGCATGTCAGCCGCGGCTTGCTCAATATCCTGAGCAAGAATGAGCGGCTGCTCAGTGGACTGAGCATATTGAGCAGCGAATAGGCCGGCCCGACGTCCAAACACCAGCAGGTCGCTCAGCGAGTTACCGCCCAGACGATTGGCGCCATGCAGTCCAGCGGCCACTTCGCCCGCCGCGAACAGCCCCGCCACGTTGGTCGCGGCGGTATCGGCGTCGACGCGCACGCCGCCCATCATGTAGTGGCAGGTCGGGCCGACCTCCATCGGCTCGCTGGTGATGTCCACGTCGGCCAGTTCTTTGAACTGGTGGTACATCGACGGCAGCCGCTTGCGGATGTACTCGGCCGGGCGGCGGCTGGCGATGTCGAGGAAGACGCCGCCGTGGGGTGTGCCGCGGCCCGCTTTGACTTCGGCATTGATGGCGCGCGCAACCTCGTCGCGCGGCAGAAGATCCGGCGTGCGCCGGTTGCTTTTGTCCTCGTACCAGGCATCAGCTTCCTGCTCGGTGTCGGCGGTCTCGGCGCGGAAGAACTCGGGCACGTAGTTGAACATGAAGCGTTCGCCGAGACTGTTCTTGAGGGTGCCACCGTCACCGCGCACGCTCTCGGTGACGAGGATGCCGCGTACGCTGGGTGGCCAGACCATCCCGGTCGGGTGGAACTGGACCATCTCCATGTCAATCAGCTGGGCGCCGGCTTGCAGCGCCAGGGTGATGCCGTCGCCGGTGTACTCCCACGAGTTCGAGGTGATCTTGTAGATCTTGCCGATGCCGCCCGTCGCGAGGACCACCGATTTGGCCTTGAAGACGATGAAGCGGCCGCTTTCGCGCCAGTAGCCCACGGCACCGGCGATGCGCTCCCCGTCCATCAGGAGGCGCTGGATGGTGCACTCCATGAACACGTCGATGCCGCGCGCGACGGCGTGGTGCTGCAGGGTGCGAATCATCTCCAGTCCGGTGCGGTCACCAACGTGCGCCAGGCGCGCGTAGCGATGGCCGCCGAAATCGCGCTGCAGGATCCGTCCGTCCTTCGTCCGATCGAATAGCGCACCCCACTCCTCGAGCTCGAGCACGCGATCGGGCGATTCCTGGGCATGGATCTGCGCCATGCGCCAGTTGTTGAGCAGCTTGCCGCCGCGCATCGTGTCGCGGAAGTGGACCTGCCAGCTGTCCTCGGGCCAGACATTGCCCATCGCGGCAGCGATGCCACCTTCGGCCATGACCGTGTGCGCTTTACCCAGCAGCGACTTGCACACGATGGCCGTGCGCGCGCCGAGGGCATGCGCCTCGATCGCGGCGCGCAGCCCGGCGCCACCAGCGCCAACGACGAGGACGTCGAACTCATGCGTCTCGTACTTTTCGCTGCTCAAAAGACAATCCTCGGATCGACCAGCATGCCCATCGCGGTGAGCCGAACGTAGACGTCGGCGACGACGACACTAAACAGGCTCAGCCAGGCATACAGCCCATGCCGTTCGTTCAATCGATTGCTGATGCGCCACAGCCAATAGCGAATCGGCGCCTTGGCGAACGAGTCGAGGTAGCCGCCGCACAAATAGCGGCACGAATGGCACGAGAACGTGTACAGGCTGAGCAGCGCGACATTGCCGATCAGAATCAGCGTGCCCAGGCCGACCCCAAAACCGGTCGGGAACTTGAATGCAAGCAATGCGTCCCACCACAGGAAGGCCACGATCAGCACCGCCAGCCAGAAGAAATACCGGTGGATGTTCTGGATCAGGAAAGGCCAGACGGTTTCACCGCTGTACTTGCTGCGCGCATCCGGCACCGCGCACGCCGGCGGCGACCAGAAGAACGATCGGTAATACGCGCGGCGGTAGTAATAGCAGGTGGCTCGGAAGCCCAGCGGAATGCCCAGAACGAGAAACGCTGGTGAGAGGTTCCACCACTGGCCGAAGAGTGGCATCGTGGGATGCGCGCAGTTCTGGGCCAGGCACGGCGAATAGAACGGCGAAAGGTACGGGTCGGCGTAGTAGAAGCCGTTCTGCAGGGCGGCCCACAGCGCGTAGACGCTGAACAGGCTGAGCACGGTCACGATCAGCAGTGGCTGGACCCACCATCTATCTATGCGCTCGACGCGATGGCGGCCGTGCGCGGTGATGGCGTTCATCTACGGCCGCGTGCCGGGCATGAACGGGAACGAGACAATGGTCATCGTGCCCAGGACGAGGAAAAAGCCCAGAAAGACCCAGTTCGCGGTGTGCGCCAAGGCGCGCCAGCCGCGCGCGCTGACGTAGTCGTCAATCAGGACGCGCAGGCCGTTCTGGCCGTGCGTCGTGGCCAGGAATAAGAGGAGCCAGTCGTACATCCGCCAACCAATGGTTTGCCATCGATCGGCGACGAAGTCGTAGCTGATCACGTCGACGCTGTTGATGATGTGGACCATCAACAGGTGGCCGAAGACCAGGGCCAGCATGAGCACACCCGACACGCGGAAGAAGTACCAGCTCCACAGCTCGAAATTGCTGCCGGCGGGTCGGGCCATGCGGCGCTGGTAGGCCAGCCTGGTCGCCGTGCCCAGGCTCACGGGATGGCTCCGATGGTCGGGAAGAAGACCGGGCGGAGCATGATGAACGCGGCCGGCAAGAACAGCACGATGAACGACGCCCAGACGACGTACCACATCTGGCGCTGGACGCGCGTGGCATCGGCGATGAAGTCGATGATGATGATGCGGATGCCGTTGATGCCGTGGTACAGCACGGCCCCGGCCAGCGCCACCTCGAGCACTCTAAAAGCGGGCGCCCGGTACAGGAACACGAACGACTCGTACGCCTGCGGCCCGAAGCCGACGAGGCTGGTGTCGAGCACATGCAGGAACAAGAACAAAATGATGGCGACACCACTGACGCGGTGGAGCAGCCAGGCCCAGTAGCCTTCGCGGCCCCGGTAACTCAGCACGCTCGCTGCGCTCCCGTGGGGGTCGGGGATCGGGGGCCAGGGCTCGGTCGGCTCGACAGCAAGTCCACATTGAAGGCTACGATCCGGCGATGAATAGCGTCCAAGAGATCCTAAGCCTTACTACAATAGGCACAGCCTATCATTTCATCGGCCCGACCCCGACCCCCGACCCCGATGGAAATGCATCAATTGGCGTACTTCGAGTCCGTAAGTCGGCATCTGCACTTCACGCGTGCGGCGGAAGAGTTGAACGTCGCTCAGCCTTCCGTATCACAGCAGATCAGAAAGCTGGAGCATGAGCTGGGGACGCCGCTGTTTCATCGCATGAAGCGGCACGTGACGCTGACCGAGGCGGGCACGCTCTTTCTGCGCCACACTCGGGCGATCCTGCAGCAACTCGAAGAGGCGCGCGTCGAGGTCCAGGAGTTGTCCGGGCTGCGCAAGGGCACGCTGGCGGTGGGCGCGCCGCCGAGTGTGGGCACACATCTTCTTCCACGCGCTTTGGCGGCGTTTTCGAGAAAGCACCCGGGCATTGCGCTGACGTTCCGCGAGGGCGGCTCGCGCACGCTCCTGCAACTGCTCGAGGACGGTGATCTCGACCTGGCCGTGGTCATTCAACCGATCAGGCACCCGGCGCTGGAGACGCTGCCGCTGCTGGAGGAGGAGCTCCTGCTCGCCGTGCCGCGCACGCACGGACTGGCGACCGGAAAGCGACGCGTCCGATTGGCGGAGCTCGAGTCGGAGTCGTTCGTGCTGCTGCGCGAGGGCGCATACGACCTGCGCGATCAGACCCTGGCGGCATGCCGTCGGGCGGGCTTCGAGCCACGCGTGGCGCTCGACGGCGGCGAGATGGACAGTGTGCTGCGCTTCGTCGCCGAAGGACTGGGCATCGCGATCTTGCCCGAAATGGTCATGAGTGACGTGGACCCACGCACTGGCCCGGTCGCGGTGCGTCTGCAGGCGCCACGCCTCAGCCGCTCGCTGGTCATGGCGCGCCGCCGAGATCGCTACTTCTCAGCCGCGGCGCAAGAGTTTATGCGCGTGCTGCGCGATGCTGCCCAGCGCGATTGACCCTGATGAGTGAGTCACCTCCGCCGCCAGGCGCCAGGCGCGCCATCTGCGATCGATGCGGCGCGCGCGGCTGGCTGCTGCCGGGCGATCGACGCACCTGCGCAGAATGTGGCGGTTCGTATCGGCCCATGGCGTTGCTGGAAGGGCTGGTCGACCGCTGGTTCGCGCCGCCACCCCAGCACGTCTCCGAGTTCTACCCACGCCACCTGAAACTCGTCGAGCTGCTGTGGACTGCCCGCGGCTTCGGCCGCGAGACCTATGAGGCGCTGGCGCTCGAGCGGGTGAGCTATACGGCGTTCGTGACCCGCGCGACCCAGGTCGTCGTCCGCGGCCTGGCCGAAGGCTGGATCGAGATCGACATCCCTGCCGCGCCCGTCGACGATGATGCCGCCTACCGAGTGCGCTTCGTCGACCCCGACCGCTGGGCCGACGAGCTCACCGCCGCCTTTGTCGTTCCGCCTGGCCATGACGCCCAGGTGCGGGCTGATATCGAGGGCGACCCTGACCTTGCGTGAGTTCCGCGGCCCACGCGCGGCCTTCGTTCTTTTTGGCTGGCTCTACGAAGCGCGCTGACGCTACTTGTATTGGAGCTGAGCGGCGGCGGCGTTATCGGCGACGACGATGCGATTGCGCTGTGAGAAGTGGAACTGGGCCTCGCCGACCGAGATGAACCAGGTGCCATCGTCGAAGCGGACGTTGCCCTGATTCAGGATCTGCACGGAAGCCTCGCCAGAGTGCATCTCGTGCGCCACGATCGACTTCGCTTCGGCCGGCGTGAGCAGCTCGGTCTGGCTCGGGTCGGGCGCGGGCGGGCGCGGCGGCAGCGTGACGATGGCGATGACCAGTATGGCCATGCCGACGCCCGCCACGAGCAGCGGCAGGGGCGAGCGCAGCGAGACGACCGTGTCGCGCATGCGCGGTGCACGGCGGCGCGGTGGAACTTCGGCGCTGCGCAGCATGGCGCTCTGACTATGCCCGCACCAGATCGGCCAGCGCAAACGCGGTGCTCGTCGCCTAGAGGGGTGGCCGAAAAGGCCTCAAGCGCACTTGCTGCCGCCGCTCTAGGCCAGTCCATCAAACGGAGTTCGGCCGCGGTCCGGCTCGGCTATGTGGCTTTTCGGCCGAACTCCTGGCCGTCCCTCGCGGCACGTGATCGTGACCTAGCCGTCACCTCGCCTCGCCAATCGGCGTTCAGCGGGCGCACATGCGTGCCGATGATCGAGCCACGAACATGGCTACTCTCAAGCTGCTCATTAGAACGGTTGTGGCACTCGGCGTTTTCGCAGCGACTGCCCTGCCCACATTGGCCGAACCGGCCGCCGCCCCGCCGGTCGCCGACGCCCGCTTCGGCATCGCCGAAGGTTTCCGCAATCCTGGCGTCATGTCCGACATCGGCGCTGGTTGGGAACGTCTGATTCTGCCCTGGGACCAGATCCAGCCGGACAAGGCGGGCGACTTTGGCAAGCTCGGCCAGACGCTGACCCGTCAACAGATCCAGAACGAGCTCAATCGTGGGACCAAGGTGGCTGGCCTGTTCCAATTCACGCCCGAATGGGCTGGTGCCAACCCGGCTGATGGCAAGCGCTCGGTGCCCAAGAACCTGAGCCTGCCGTTCGACGATCCGAACAACTACTTTGGCCAGTACGTCTTCCAGACAGCCAAGTTCTACGCCGGCCAGATCGACCAGTGGATCGTCTGGAACGAGCCCGAGTTCAAGCCCGGCGACCCCGGCGCGGGCGGCAGCTATACCTGGCTCGGCAGCGACGAAGAGTTCGCGCAGCTGATGAAGGTCGGCTACCAGGCGGTCAAGAAGGCCAATCCAAACGCGACCGTGTCATTCCCCGGCACCTCGTACTGGATCGACGCCAACAGCAATCGCCCGCAGTACTACGAGCGCATCTTGGCGATCCTGGCGCGCGATCCTGGCGCCGCGGCCAACGGCTTCTATCACGACGTCGTGTCGCTGAATCTGTACCGCGCGCCAGACGACGTGTACCGCGTCCACGGCGTGTTCAAGAGCATCCAGAGTAAGTACGGCATCGACAAGCCGGTGTGGCTGACCGAGACGAACGCCATGCCTTCGGACGACAGCGCAATCCCGTGCGCCGACCGCCATGGTGGCGAGGCGATCAAGACGACGATGGACCAGCAGGCGGCGTATGCCATCCAGTCCCTGGCGCTGGCGTCCGCGGCGGGCTACGGCAAGATCGAGTTCTATCAGATGATCGACGCCAACACGTGTGTCGAGCCCGCCGTGTGGGGCCTGACGCGGGACGACGGCAGTCGCCGCCCGGTTGCCGACGCGCTGCGTGTGGCTGTGAGCAACTTCGCGGGTTTCACGAGCGCGCGGTTCGTGCCGCTGGCGCGCGAGACCGCCGCGTGGTCGGCCTGGCCCGACGACGCGAATTCACTGGTGCCGAATTGGCAGGTCTATCAGGTCGCATTCGAGCGTCCGGGTGATCAGCGCGTGACCGCGTTGTGGAGCGGGGATGGCGCGCCGCTGCGAGTGCGGATCAAGAAGAACGGATCGAGCGCGCAGGTGGTCGATCGCCACGGACGCAGCCAGCCGCTGCAGGAGCAGCAAGGCTGGTGGGTCGTCGAGCTGCCGGCCGCGACGGCGTACTTCAAGCTCAGCGAGCAGATCAAGGACCCCGACGGCTACCACTTCATCGGCGGCGATCCGCTGCTGATCGTCGAGGATGGCGTCACGCCGTCGGCAGCCGTGGTGGCGCCTTCATTGGGCGCTCCGGGAAGCGTGGCGCGCGACTTCAAGGTCTTCGTCAATCCCGAGAACGGGCAGACCGTGGGCCGCGGCCAGGCGGCGGAGTTCTTCGTCAGCACACGCGGCTACGAGGGCTTCGGCGAGTCGATCAGCTTCAACGTGCAGCAGTGGAGCACGCAGCGCTTTCCCGAGCCCAAGGACGGCGGCTCGCTGCCGCTCGGCTTGAGCATGCCTGGTTCGACGAAGCCAGGGGACACCGCGACGCTGCACTTCGAGACCGCCGGCGCTGACGCAGGCATCTACTACCTGACGGTTGAAGCCGCGGGTGGTGGCATGAGCCACGCCTTCGACCTCGCGCTGGTACTGACCTAACAGAGCAGCGTAGAGCAGTGTCATCCTGAGCTTGCGAAGAGCCTGTCCTTGAGCGAAGCGAAGGAATCCGCTTGCCGATACCGTTTTGAGCAGGCGGATCCTTCGCAAGCTCAGGATGACATCCGGAACTTTAGAGCTCGCCTGGGTCGGCTTCGCGGACGGCGAACGTCAATTGTTCGTCGCTCGCCTCGTCGGCCCGGACGCGCAGCTCCAAGGTGATCGTCGAGCCCGGTGGAGCGTCCACGGGGCTCACGATGTGCCAGCCGGCGGCGTCGCGCGACACGCTGCCGACCGGCGCTACAGTCAGGATCGTGTAGCGCTCCCACGGGCCGCTGGTGGCGATATACAGGCCGTGGGCCGTGCGCGTACCACCGTTGGTGATCCTCAGGCGCAGCAAGAACTCCTGGCCGGCCTGGGGCTGCGCCGGCACCAGCTGAACGCCGATGCGCAGCGGTAAGGCCTCGGCGGGCATGGCTATGGCTGTCGCCGTCGGCGGAAGCGGGGTCGCCACAGGAACGGTGACGAAGGTCGGCGTTGGAACCTGGGTTCCGGACGCGAGTGTTGGGAGCTGCGCGCGCGTGGGCGTCGGCTGAGGCGCTGGTTGCGCACATGCGCCGCCCAGGAGCCCGACAGCCAAGACGACGAGCCAGGCCCTAGCGCGCGTCGACAAGCTCCGCGCGCACCACCAGCCGCTCGGTGTAATCCCAGATGGTCGGCAGCCACACACCAGTGCAGGTTATGAGCGAAACCGTCGGCGCTGCGCCCTGTTCCAGGACGTCGGTTCTGCTGCGCGGGACGCGCTCGACGTCGACCACGCGATAGTCGAATCGATCGCGGTTGGCAAAGACCTGGATGGTGTCGTCGACGTGCACCTGGCCGAGCTCTTCGAAGACGTTGCCGCTGCGGACGCTGGTGACGTGGCCGAGCAGGACGGCGTTGCCCGGCGCCCCGGCGCCGGCCGTGGTTTCAGCGTGGCCGACTTTGAAGGCCGGGACTTCCCAGGTCGTGGCACCGTTGCGCTCAATCAGCTGCGCGGGCACGACGTCGGCGCTCAGGCCGATGCTGTCGATGGCCAGGTGCGTGATGGCCCGATAGTCGGCCCCAACCGCCGCCGCCACAGGACGGATTGAGCCAACTGGGGCCTTGCCGGCAGTGTTGGCGCGGGAATCCTCGGTTGCGAGGGTGACGCGCACGTCCTCCAGCCACGGCGGCGCAGTTTCGGGCCCGAAGACGACGAGGGCCACGCCGGCCACGCCTAGCGCGCTGAGGGCGATGCACAGGTTGCCCAGCCAGCGCAGCGACGTTCGCACGGTGCGGCTCAGGGTCGGCGACGCCGGCCAAAACCGCGCAGACCAAAACCGATTGCGCCCAATGCGCCCAAACCAAGCGCGATGGCCAGCGGAGGCCCGCCGGTGGACGGCAGAATCCGGGTGACGACGCTGGCTACGCTCTGCAGCGCGGTCACGATCTGCACGCGGATCGATGCGCGATCGGAAATCGCGGCGACCTGGACACCGGCCGTCTCGGGATCATCGGACGTTGCCGGCGCGCGTGCGCCAGGGGTTTGACCGGCGAGCAGCTCCTGAGCTGACAGCGCGCGGTCGAGTGAGCTATCGGCCGCGCTCGGGCTGGCGCGGAGCTGCGCCTGCGCCGCCAGGCTCTCGGCTGGGATCGGCATGAGCACGGCCCTGGTCGAGCGGAGCTGTGCCTGCGCCGCCGGGCTCTCGGCCGCGATCGCCAACTCGGGAGCTGTTTGCACGGCCGGATCGGCGGTCGTCGGCGGCGCGGGCGCATTAGCCAGAGTCGGCGGGTCGGCGGCTGCCGGTGAGTCGAGTGTGGCCTCGGCGAGCGCCGCCTCGGGGGCGGCGGTGTCGGGCTCGGTCACCGCCTCGTCGGGTGCCGCGCCGTCGTCGACCTGGAGTGGCTCAGGCGCGGCCAGGATTGGCGCTCGCAAGGCGGCGCGGGCGGGGGCGCTCGGGCTGTCTAGGTGTGGAGTGACTTCGTCGGGGTCGACGTCGGGTGCAGCGGCCTGGTCGGGCGCGGGCTCGGACTGGACCATGTCCTCGACTGCTGGCAGTGCCTCGTCGGGTAGCGTCTCCGCGGGCAGCTCGACCGCGGGCGGCGCGGGTGTGTCGAGCGCGCCGACGTCGAGCGCAGGAATCTCGGGCGGATCCGGTACCGGCGCATCGGGCCCCGCTGGTGCCGCGGGCGCCGCCGGCAGGTCGGACACGTCGGGGGCGTCGGGCGCGGGCAGATCAGCTAAGCCGGGGAGCGACGGCACAACTGGCGATGGCAGCGGCGCGACTGGTGGCGGCTGCACCGCTGGCGGCGGGGGCGGCAGGACTGGCGCGGGTAGTGGCTGGATCGCCGGGGCCAGCGTGGCTGGCGGCGCGACGGGCGCCGGCAGCGGTGTCGGCACGACCGGCGCACTTGTCGGCGGCGCGGGCGGAGCGGGTACCGGCGTCGCCACGATCGGTGGTGTCGGCGGTGGCGTCGGCACGATCGGTGGTGTCGGCGGTGGCGTCGTGACGATTGGTGGTGTCGGCGGTGGCGTCGGGACGATTGGCGGTGGCGTCGGGACGACGGCTGGCGTCGTAGGCACGACCACTGGCAGCGGTGTCGGCGCGGGCAGCGCCACCGTCGGCGGCGCGGGCAGGGGTGGCACCTGAGCGTACGCCCATGGTGTGCTCAGCACGCCGACACTCGAGACGAGCAGGACGCTCGCGAGCAGCAGCCTCGCAATGCGCTTGTGACGGCGTGCCAACGCTTCGTTGCCTCTACATGTACGAGGAGGCTCCCCGCCGGGGCGGACGCCATGTCGGCAACTTGCGTGCCAGCGGGGCTGGACGCCCCGCTAACAGAAGCCTGGACGCCTCGCTAACAGAAGGCGGATTTGCCGGTCGCGGCGGCGGGGTCGACGGTCGCTACGGCCAGATTGATCGTCGGATCCTGGCTGCTGTCGACGGTCTTGCCGGAGGTGTCACCGACCACGCTGACGGTGTAGCTGGCCACGCGCGCCGTGATCAGCTGATCGAACGAGCCATCGGCGTCGACCTTATCGACGTGGGTGACGACGACCGGGTATGCACTTAGCGGCGCGGTGCCGCTGGGCAGCGGCGTCAGCCTGATGGTGACCGGCTCGCCCGCGTCGAAACCCGTGCCGACCATCTCGAACTGGATCGTCGATTGGTTCGCGCCGGTGGTGGGCGGGACGTACGCCACAAAGTGGGCGCGCTGCGGATTCTCCGTTGGTTCGGGCATTGTGGCAATGCTCGGGATGATCTTGCCAGCGCCGAGTCTTCGGGCCAGGCGCCCGACCGCGGTCATCGACAGACAGCCCTGTCGGCCATCGCCCGGCACGATCGTCGGGTCGAGCGGCAAGTTGTCCAGGAACAGCTGCAGGCCGCCCTTCTGGAAACGCTGAGCGACGTACCACAGATACAGCGGCGGACCGAACTTGCCGTTGGCCTTTTCGCGGAAATAGACGGGTCGCTCGGCGAAACTCTGCGGCAGGCCGAAGAAGTCCCACGCCGCTTCCTGCGCAGGGAACGGCGTTTGGTACACCGGGTCGAAGAAATAGCGGGCCAGGAAGCGTGGCTCGCTGAGCCAGCTCATGCGTCGCTCGGCGTCGTCCGCGAACTGCAGATCGGCCCGCGGACCCGGCCGCGGGATGCCGACGATCTCGAGCTGATCGTCCAGACCCTGCTCGGTGAACTGATCGAAAATGTTGGCGAGCTCGGCCTGGCCCAGATCGGGGCGCCACTTGAGCACACCGCGCTGGAAGCCCTGATACAGATCGCCGTTAGCGTCGGGGTAGCGATAGCGGCGACTGACGGGATAGCCCAGCACGTCCAGTGCGCCGAAACGGCGGAAGCCAGTCCAGAAGGCAGCCTCAGCATCGTCCACGACGGTGTAGCCGCGGAACGGCGGCTGCGTGTCGGGCATGCGGCTTTCCTGTGAGTAGAACCAGCCGCCGGGCACCGGGTAGTCGGCGAAGCTGCTCGCGCTCTGCGCACGGGCCACGCCCGGCACGAATGCCGTTGCCAGTTCCAGGGCAATCAAGAGGCCTGCCAGGCCGACGCGGAGGCCGCGGCGCGGGGCCGTACGAGAACTCGACATTTAGTTGGCCTCCTCAGAGTTGGCAGCAGCGCGAAGTGTGCTGGCCGGTGCATCGGGCAGGGCCGACGCGCCTGGCCGCAGCACGCCAGGAATGATGGTCGCGACGCCATCGCCGAGCTCGGGGCTCGGGACGGCGTAGGCCAGGACAGGAAATTGTTCAGTCGGCACGACGCTGAGCGTGCCCGCTTCGGGCAGCGTCACGTACAGGCTCTCGTCGGCGCGCGCCAGCACTACCCGAGCGCGCAGGCCCTGGAATTCGCCCTGGCCTGGCTTGGTCATGCTGAAGCGTCCAGCGCGCTGCGGCAGGAGCACGCGGCCGACCTCCGAGCCGTCGGTGGGATCGATGCGTACGATCGAGTCGGTCGGGCGGGTGGCCAGCACATAGACCGTGCCGCTGTCCTCGGATGCGGCGATCGCGGCCGGCTCGTCGCGCAGGACAAAGCGAACCACGCTCTGCGAGACCGGATCGACCACGGCCAGCTCGTGGCTGACGGTGCTGACGGCATACGCCACGCCGCGCGCGGTCGCTACGCCGGCCAGTCCAACACTGGTGGCCGATACGCGGCCAGTGATCTGGCTGCTGACCACGTCGATGCTGGTGACCTGACCGCCGAGGTGCCCTGCGTAGAGGACATGGCGATCGCTATCCAGTGCCAGCGACGTGATTTGCGGCAGACCATCGACCGTGCGCAGCAAGCGGCCGGCGCGCATGTCGACGACGCCTAAAGCCTGCTGCTCGGGCAGTGACACATACAACAGGCCGAGCTCGGAATCGACCTGGACGTTGCCCGGCGTGACCGGCATGGCGATGGTCTTGAGCACGCGTCCAGCGGGGTCTACGACGAGCACCGCCGGGGCGTTGCGGGCGGAGACGAACGCATTACCGGTGGTCTGATCGATCGCCAGATCAACAGGCGTGCGATCAAGATTGAATGGGCGATTGAAGCTCGGCCGTGACGGATCGCTGTTCCAGATAACACCGGAAGCATCCGCGACGAGCACGCGGCCCGTTTGCAGGTTGACGTCCAGGCCCGCGGGCATGCCGCCAACAACCGCCGAGCCCGCCGTCGCCGGTGTGGGGCTTGGGGTCGGCGTGGGGGGCAGCGTCGGCTGCGGCGTCGCGGTCGGCTCGGCCTGCTTGATTGGCGCGGCAGCGACCGGCACAGGCTTGACATCGACGATCGGCGCGAGCGTGGGCAGGGGATCGACTGGCAGCGTCGGGCTGGGATCGATCGCCGGTGGGGGCTCGGGCGTGGGCGTGGCCACGGGCACTGTGCCGACGGTGTAGTCGAACGTATTGGTCAGCGTGCCGTTGGCGTACAGCTCGGCACGGAAGCGGCCCGGCTCCTCGCCACCCTCGTGGTACCAGATGTAGTTGTCCCAGAAGCGGGCCAGCTTCGCATCGGCCGTCGGAACGGCGGTGGGACTTGTTGGAGTGTCGACTCGCGGCTGCGAGACGGGCACAGCGGGCGACGCGACGGGCGTCGCGCCCGCATCTTCGGAGCGGACCTCGGCCACCAGCTTGCCGGTGTCGGAGTTGAAGACCCGCAGCATGAGCGGTAAGCGCAGGTGCTGCTTGAGACCCTCGATGCGTAGTCCGATCTGATCCTGGAAGAAGAACTGGCGGGCCGGCGTGGGAGCCGTGTCGCGGCCTGGGACGGCGCTCAGGGTGACCAGGCCAAAGTAACGCTGGCCGAGGTCGATATCGGGCTGCAGCGCGCTTTGCGTCACCGGTGTGGCCGTGGGCGTGACGGGCACGCTGGTCGGCGTCGGCGGGATCGGGGTTGGCGTCGGTGCCATCGCCGCGCGCGTGCGCTCGAGCATCTGCTCGATACGCGGGTCATTGGTTGGGCTCAACAGGCGCGCTCGTTCGAACGCCGTCTGCGCATCGCGGTATTGGCCCTCACCGTACTTTTCCAGGCCTTCCCGGAACGCCTGGTCTGACCGGTCGGCCAAGCCGACGAAAGGATCTGGCGTGGGGGCAGAAGCTGGGCTGCTGTTGGCGCAGCCGCTCGCGGCCACGGCCAGGACGAGGGCCGCACTGACGCCCAGCAGGGCGCGCGCAACCCTATTCGTGGGCGTTGCTGGAAATCGGGTCATAGGATCACCACGGTTATCGTCAAAACGGAGCATCCCCAACAGAGGGGGATTGGCATCCACCGCCTGGGGAGTACTAATGGACTACGCACTCCCCACCAACGGCTACGTAGCTGACGACCAGCTCCCGCAATTGCGCCGGCTAGCGGCGGCGCAACAGCACTAGGCTGAGAATCGGCACAAGCAGCAGCCCGGCCAGGGTGCGCATGTCAGGCAGATCGGACGGGACGTCGGGCCTACTGACCAGCCACATCAGACTGGCGCCCAGTGCAGCGACAGCCGCGGGCACGACGAGCCAGAGCAGCGTGACCAGTGTCTGGCTGGGTTGACCGAACCGCCGCGGTGCACCAGCCTCGAGCCAGCGGCGGTGGACGATCGCCAGGTAGCGCCGCCGCGCACGACGTCTGAGTTGGGCTCGCGCGCGCCAGGTCAGCATGGGGGGTCGCACAGCGTACCAGCAGGTGTGAGCAGATTCACAGTCCTGGTGTGAGCATGCCCACTGTAGAGCGGCGGTACGTGGACATACCGTTCGCGCATGATCGCCCAGGACACCCACGAATCGGCGCGGCCGGTCACCACCGAATCGTTGACGTTGCCGCGAGTCGCGGCCACCCTCCAACTGCTGCTGGCAACGCGCCGAGCGGCGCGCAACGCGGAGCAGGCGCTGCGCCACAGCACGACCAGAGGCTTGTAACGCTTCGCCAAAGAACGCCAAACTGGCCGTTTACTATGAGCCAGTGTCTGCTCAGCGCAGGAGCACGTCCTCGTCGGGCACACGCCGCCGCTGCGTGGCGTGCGGTGGCGCACTGCGTCCAACGCACCGTTTCTGTCCGAATTGCGGGACCCTGGTCGGCGCCACGTCGCAGACCCCCACGCCGCCCAGTCAAGTTGGCGGCGGTGCAGCACTCCAGGTCTCGAGTGAGTCTTCGGTCGACCTGAGCGAGAACCGACGGCTCGTCACCGTCCTGTTTGCTGATATCGAGGGTTCGACGTCGTTGGGCGAGCGGCTCGATGCCGAGGATCTGCGGCGCATCCTGACCTCGTTTTTTGGCGCGCTGTCGCGCGAGATCCAGCGCTACGGCGGCACGGTCGACAAATACGCGGGCGACGCGGTGATGGCGGTCTTTGGCGCGCCGGTGGCTCACGAGGACGACGCTGAACGGGCGATCAGCGCGGCCATCGCGATGCAGGCCGCGATCGGCCAGTTGAACGAGGACCTCGAGCATCGCTATGGCCAGCGGCTAGGGCTGCGCATGGGCATCAACACCGGCGAAGTGGTCGCCGGGCTGCTGTCCGGCGAGGTCCAGGCCTACACGGTGGTTGGCGACACGGTCAACACGGCGCAGCGTTTCGAGTCTGCCGCCACGGACGGCAGCATCCTGGTTGGCCAGACCACGCGCGACCTGACGCGGCGCGCCTTCGACTTCGAGACCCTGGTACCGCTGGTCATGAAAGGCAAGGCCGAGCCGCAGCCGGCCTTCCGCGTGCTCGGCCCACGCTATGAGAGCGTCGATCCGTCAGCGGTGCCGCTGGTCGGTCGAGCGCAAGAGCTGGCCATGCTGCGTGACGCGTTCCAGGCCAGTAGTTTGGGCCGCGGTCGCATGGTCCACTTGGAGGGAGACGCGGGCATTGGCAAGTCACGGCTGGTGCGCGAGCTGCGCGGCGGGACGGGCGCCGACGTGGTCCAGGTCGTCGGGCGTTGCGTCTCGTTCGAAGTCGATCGTCCGTTCGCCCTGCTCGCGCGCCTGATCCGCGATGTGGTGCGCGTGCCCACAGGCAATGACGAGAGCACGGCGCGCGCCGGTATCGAGCGGGTGTTAGCGGGCATCGCGCCGACCGTCGACCCGCTCGACACCGCGCTCCTGCTCAACGTGCTCGGCTATGGCGAGAAGTTGTCGTACGATCCGCAATCGCGCCAGCGCGTCCTGCTTCGACTATTGCGCCGCCTGCTCGCGGCCTACGCGCAGCAGGCGCCGGTGCTGATCGTCGCCGAGGACTTGCACTGGGCCGACCCGGCCAGTTGCGCGCTCCTCCATGACCTCGCCCGCGACATACCCGCACGGCGCTGCCTGTTGATGTCGACGGCGCGGCCGGGTACGGTGCCGCCGTGGCCAGCGCAGATCGTGGCCCTCGAAGCGTTGCCGCAGTCCAGTGCGCGAGCGCTGATCGAATCAGCATTTGCCGCTCCAGTTGAGGACGGCCTGGCCGAAACAATCCTTACGCGCACCGGCGGCAATCCTTTCTTCATCGAAGAGGTCGTGCGCGGTTTACGCGAAGCGGACGTGGTCGTCGAACGCGACGGTCGGATGGCAGCTCGACCGGAATCGATGCCGCGGGTACCGACCACCGTCCAGGAGGTGCTCGAGGCTCGCCTCGATCGACTCGCATCGGCGCACAAGCGCGCTTTACAGGTCGCGGCGGTGTGCGGCCGCGTCTTCCGCCAGCGGCTCATCGAACACCTCGTGCCCGACCTGAAGCGCGACGATAGCCTGGGCCTCCTCGAGCGCGAAAGCTTCATCCTGAGCCACGCTGTGGAGCCTGAACCGACGTTCGCCTTCCGCCACGCGCTTATTCAGGAGGTGGCGTACAACGGTCAGCTGCAAGCGCAGCTCAGGGCCACCCACGCGGCGATCGGCGCAGCCCTGGAGCTCCTCTACCCGGACCGCCTGGACGAGCTGGTGGGCGAGCTCGCGTTTCACTTCGGACTGAGTCCGAACGACGGCAAGGCTGTCCACTGGCTGGTGCGGGCGGGTGACCGCGCCCGGGCGCTGTTTGCCAACACCGAAGCGCTGGGCTATTACAGCGCGGCGTTGGAGCGCACCGGACAGGACGACA
>DASXRR010000492.1:0-7303 GCA_036506475.1 Chloroflexota bacterium | reverse complement strand
GACTCGCACTGCCACACCTGGCGCTATTGGCCCTATGAGCCGCGTGTTCCCGACCCTGAAGGCAGGGCGATGGCCGAGCAATTGCTCTTCGAAATGGACCAATGCGGTGTCGAGGAGGCAGTCCTGGTTGCAGCACGAATCGACCATAACCCAGACAACAACGAGTATGTCGCGGAGTGTGTGCGGCGGATTCCAAACCGGCTATACCAGTTCGCCGACGTGGACTGCATGTGGACGACGATGTATCACACACCTGGCGCAGCCGATCGACTCTCCTCGGCAGTCCGCGCGTACAAGCTGCGCGGATTCACGCACTACGTCGCGGATAATGACGACGGCTCCTGGTTCCTCTCGTCAGAAGGCACCTCGTTCTTCCGGACGGCCGCGGACCTGAACCAGATCGTGAGCATTCACCTGCCAGTGCGGCTGCAGTCAATCCTGCGCCAGCTCGCACAAAGGTTTCCCGATACGCCGTTTGTCTGCCATCACATGGCCTACCCCGTAATTCATGGCTGGCGCTCTGCCCAATCAGCGGGGGAGCCGCGTGTGTGGTCGAGCCGTAACGGTCCGACTGGGTCCAGCACGACCGGACTTGAGCTTTTCCGAGGAGGCACGACACCAGGAACCGCTGTGGCAAGCGATCGAAGGCCTCACACCCGGCGACTTGCTAGTGATCGATTGTGGCGGCGACGTGCGGGCGGGCACTACGGGCGATATTCTCGCCGCCCGAATACAGCGACTGGGCGGCGTAGGTGTGGTCGTCGACGGCGCCCTGCGCGATGCCGCTCAGATTCGCGAGATCGTGGAGTTGCCGTGCTGGTCACGCGGCGTGCACGGCAGCGGCTTTACGGCCGCTTTGGTGTGTCTCGATCGGAGTTTGCCGGTGCGCTGCTTCGGAGTCACCGTGCGGCCGGGCGACTACATCCTTGCCGACGACGACGGACTGGTCGCTGTCCCGGCCACGTTGGCCGAAGATGTCGCGACCGAGGGCGGCGAGGTCGAGCTCAAGGAAACCTTCATCCGCGGCCTGATTCAGGAGGGTGTGCCGATCGCGGATTGCTACCCACCGACGGCCCACGTGCTCCACCAGTTCGAAGTGTGGAAGCGCGGCCGGGCAGCGCACGCCGCGCAGAGCTGACCCCCGGCTGCGCTGTCGAGCCGCGCCTTGGCCGACCCCGCGGCGGGGTGCGGCCGTCTACTCGAGCGGGTGGGTCAGTGGAACCTGTGGTCGTGTGTGCAGGAGTCGCCCGTGTGTGTGTGATCGTCCGCAAAGTGGGCCTCATCGCCCTCAATGTGTTCGTGACCCGGTCTACCGTGCATGATGCGTTCTCCGGCGGCGCCCATAATTGCGCCGCCTACCGCGCCCACGGCCGCACCCACTGGACCAGCACCTACCGCGCCCACAACACCGCCAGTCACGGCGCCCGCCGCGGCGGAGCCGCCCGTGGTTGCATGCTGCTCGTTTTCGTGCGTGACCACGCCCTAGTCATCCTCACGTGCTGTGCGCTGATCCATGTCGCCCTCCTTGAGATTACCCCTCATGAGCGTGCAGCCTGCGTGCCAGCAGCATCGCGCGAAGCGGACGCCCTGGATCAGTCGAGTGGATGGGCGGTGACACTGACGGAGAGTTGCTCATCGGCGCCACCGCGGTAGGCGCCACGCGTTGGGCTCACATCACCGTAGTCCAGTCCGATAGCTATCTTCACATGGTGATCGCTGGCGACGAGGTTATTGGTGGGGTCGAGGCCGCGCCAACCATGGGTGGGTGTGAACACCTCGACCCAGGCGTGCGAGGCGTCGGCGCCGCGCCGTGGGCCGTGCATTTGAGATTGGCTCTGCGACATCTCACCGAGCGACTGCGACTGATGCTGTCGAGCGGTCACGATGTAGCCGCTCACGTAGCGCGCGGGTACATCGACGGCGCGGCACAGACCGAGCAGCACGTGGGCGAAGTCCTGGCACACGCCGCGGCGTACGGCCAGCACATCACCCACCGTGGTCGAGACGTCGGTGACGCGCTGTTCGTACGTGAAGCCGCGGTACACCAGATCCATCAGCCGCTGCGTCGCGTCGAAGTTGTCCTCTGGCAGAGGCGGTCGAAACGGCGCGGCCATGCGCTCTAGCTCCGGATGGCGTGGCACCAGCGGTGAGGGCAGCAGATACCCGACGCGCTCGGCAGGCGACAGCGGGTGCGGCGCCACGGCGGGAAACGCGAAAGGATCGGACACGAGCGTCTCGACTTCGCCGCGACTGGTGACCTCCAGGACGCGGTGCGGCCGCCGCACGGTGATCAAGTGCGCAGCGTTGCCGAAGCCGTCCACGTAGCGGTTGACCGAAGCATTCGGCGCGGCGCTGAGCTCGAACCGCGTCCAGCGCTGGTGATCATCTGACAGCGGACCGAGGCGGGTGTCCATCACCCCCTCCATGACGTCAGATGCATACGCAAGGCGCGTGACGTGCGACACTGCGACTCGCATTACTGCTGCTGCTGTGCCGCCATCAGCATGGCCGCGCGCGCGACAGGCATCGCTCGCTCCGGAGCGGACTCGTGGCGCAGGTAGACTCGTGTGACATCGTCGGCAACCTCGCAAATGCGCTGCTGCACGCTGCTCAGGAATGCCGCCAGACCAGCCTCCAGCACTTCGTCAACCGCTGCGTGGTCGACACTCGCGCGGAGCAGCCCCAGCCGTCGCACGGCAGCGTTGGTAGCGACGTGCTCCTCACCCTCGGCGATCGCCTCCAGCGCATGCCACGCGGCATTCAGACTAAATCGAATCGACTGCGGAAAGATTCGATTGAGTAGCAGGAACTCGATCACCCGCGCAGGTTCGACTCGCAGGCTGTAGTAGCGGGCGTAGGCCTCGGCGCACCCGCACGAGCGCAGCACGGCAAGACACCGCACGGCCTCATCTTCCCGCGTGCTTCCGCCAGCTCCAGGGCTGAGGAGATGCGCTTGTAAGGTGAGCAGGCGCGCCACTCCGTCGGCCCGCTCCAGGTACTTTCCGAGGCTGAAGAAATGCCAGTCCTCGCCATGAGCCAGAGTGCTATCGGCGAGACCTTGAAAGGCCAGGGCACTTTCGCGAACGCGGCGGTACAGGCTATGCGGGTCGTCCTCCGCGTGCTGCGCCGGGGGTGGCTCGGCCACCGAGAGATACAGCGTATTGAGCTGCTCCCACATCTCGCTGGAGATGCTTTCGCGGACCCCGCGCGCTGCCAGGCGGGCGTTCCGGATGCAGGAGACGAGCGCGTTCGGATTGTCAGGCGCCACGGCCAGGTAGTGCCGCACCGCGGCGGACGCCACTGCCGGGTCAGCCCGGATTGACGCATCGGCCAGCACGTGCTCGGCGTCAGGACCCAGCAGTGGCGACCACAGGTCGAGGTGTTCGTCCTCGCCCGCGTCGAGCTCGAGGTGCAGCGTGACATCGACGAGCCTGCTCACCGCGAGTGCTCGTTCGACGTAGCGGCTCATCCAGAAAATCTGCTCCGCCACTCGGGCAAGCATCTTCGCTATCCCTCGCTGATCATCGTGAGCCTGACGATGGCTCGTCTGCGAGCACCCAGGTGTCCTTACCGCCGCCGCCCTGTGACGAGTTCACAACCAGCGATCCGCGCTGCAGCGCCACACGTGTTAGTCCGCCTGGGGTCACGCGCACTCCGTCGCTGCCAAAGAGCAGGAAAGGTCGGAGATCCACGTGACGACCTTCGAAGTGGTCACCCACCCAGCACGGGTGGCGCGAAAGCGCCAGTGTCGGTTGGGCCACGTAGCCACGCGGGTTCTCGCGCACCAGCGCCTTGAATTCCTCGTGTTCGAGCGGACTCGCGTGTGGGCCTACCAGCATGCCATAGCCACCGCTCTCGTCCACGGACTTGACCACGAGCTCGGCAATGTGCTCCTGGATAAACGCCAGGTCTTCAGCATCGGACGCCAGGTACGTCTTCACCGTCGCCAGGATCGGGTCTTCGCCCAGGTAATACCTGATGATCCGCGGCACGTATGCATACAACGCCTTGTCGTCGGCCACCCCAGTGCCAACAGCGTTGGCCAGTGCCACGCGACCCATGCGATACGCCGCCATGACGCCCGGCACGCCCAGCACGGAATCGGGTCGGAAAGCGAGTGGGTCGAGGAAGTCGTCGTCGACACGGCGGTAGATCACGTCAACATGCTGCTGCCCACGTGTGGTGCGCATGAAGACGCGGCCGTCGTCCACAAACAGATCGCGACCCTCCACCAGCTCCACGCCCATCGCCTTGGCCAGGAAGGCATGCTCGAAAAACGCTGAGTTATAGACGCCGGGCGTCAACACCACTACCGTCGGGTCCTCTACCGATGCCGGTGCGACCGACCGCAGCACCTCGAGCAGGTCCTGCGGGTAGCCTTCCACCGGGCGTACGTCATGGTCCTTGAACAGGGCCGGCCAGATGCGCTTCAGAACTCGGCGATTCTCGACAACATACGACACGCCTGAGGGTGTCCGTAGATTGTCTTCGAGGACAAAGAACGTACCCTCACGATTGCGCACGAGATCACTGCCGACGACATGCGTGTACACGCCACCCGGCACGTCGAAGCCGCGCATCTCGCGGCGATAGCCGCGCGCTCCGAGCACGAGCTCGGCTGGAATTGTGCCGTCGTTGAGGATGTGCTGCTCGTGATAGATGTCGTGCAGGAACAGGTTCAGTGCGCGGATACGCTGCTCGAGGCCCGTTTCGATGTGCCGCCATTCCTCCGCCTGCACCAGCCGTGGCACGAGATCGAACGGCATGATTTTCTCGACGCCCTCGGGTCCTTGATTGACTGCGAACGTGATGCCGCGCGATTCGAAGGACAATTCGGCGGCTCGCTGGCGGCGAGCGACTTCATCGGGGCGGAGCACTGCCAGGTGGCGAGCCAGGGCACGATAGTGGGGCCGTACGCGTTCGGGCGCCGCGAACATCTCGTCCCAGAAGTCGCCGACCTCGTAGGCTGGCGCCGCGGCATCGACCACGCCGGGGGTGATCACCACGCTAGGCCGCGTCTTCGTCCGGGGTGTCGGCGGGCAGCCCTCGAAGCGCCAGCACGCGCGCCATTTTGGCCGCGCCCAGCACGCCGACAGCCGCACCGCTAAACACGCCCGAGGTGGGTGTCACATCTGCGAAGTCGCTACCCACGGCAACCGTGACGTAATCGAGTCGGGTCCGCCGATGGTGCGTGGGGTCGTAGCCGACCACCTCATCCTCGACCAACGCCTCGACCCAGGCATGCGGCACACCCTCGCCGAGGAGTTGTCCCGATACATAGCGAGCCGGAATATCAAGCAGCCGCAGGACACACAACAAGAGGTGGGCATAGTCTTGGCAGACGCCACGGCCGAGGTGGAGCGCCATCGCGGCAGGGGTACGCACGCCGGTCACACCAACCTGATAGACAATTGCGCCCGCCGCCCACGTGTGCGCCTTCTCGGCGCGCTGCAGCGGATCACGGCTGTCACTGGCAATGGCGTCCGCTACGTCGCGTAAGTGCTGTTCCGGCGCGGTCAGGGCGGTGGGCTCCAGGTAGTTCTCCCAGTGCGTGGTGGACCTCCGCTCCGGTGCTGCCCAGCGCTCGACGGTGTAGCGCGCCTCGAATGTGATGACGTGCTCCACGCGCGCGACTTCCAGGTTGCACACGCGGTTACCGAACTGATCGGTTGTCCAGGTCGTGGCGAAGTCTTCGGCGCCCCGGATGTCGAGCCCGTAAGAGATCAGGCGCTGCTGCCCGTGCTCGTCCGGTGGGATCATGACCAGCCGCTGCCGCATCTCTGTGATGGGTGCCGTATACGTGTACCAGTAGCGCTGCTGCACCTCTATGGTCGCGCGCTCGGCGCGCGTCCAGTCCACGCTGCTCATGCCGAAGCGGCCGAGGGCTCCGCCAGCACCACCGTGTCCTCGACGGCGTCGGCCCAAACGACCATCTGCCTTAATGTGGTCGCCCCGTAGGACGTGGTCAGCGCCACGTCGACCGCGTCACGGCCGCGCCCGACGACCACTCGGCCGACCCGCGGTCGGTTATGGCGCGCATCGAACGTGTACCAGCGATCGCCCAAGAAGGCTTCGAACCAGGCGTGGAAATCCATCGGCGTGTCGGGTGGCTCGACGTCGATATCGGGCAGGTAGCCAAAGGTATAACGGGCCGGAATGTTGAGCGCGCGGCAGAGTGCGACTGAGAGAAGGGCGAAGTCGCGGCACACTCCGACCCGCCGCTCGAACACATCAAGTGCGGTGATCGACGGGCTACTGCTGCCGGTCTCGTAGCGCACGTTGGTGTGAACCCAATCGACCACGGCTTGCACACGCGCCCAGGTTGGCGGGGTGTCACCGAACAGTTGCCAAGCGCTGTCCAGCAGCAAGTCGCTTTGCACGTAGCGGCTGGGCAGAGTAAACACAAGCGTGTCGTCTGGCAATTGGTCGACGCTCACCAGATGCGCATCGGGGACTACCGGGTCGGGCTCGTCCGCGACGTCCACCACGGCGTCGTAGCGCACCTGCAGCGACCCGCCAGGCGCAGTCAGCCGCCAGCAGCGGTTGCCGAACGAGTCGCCGTACTCGCGCAGCTCTAGCGATTTGGGGTCGACCCAGTGGGACTCATAAACGGTCGTGTGCTCGGCGTCGGGCCGGGCGCGAACCAGCATGAGCATCGGCACCGTATCGGCCGATTCGAAGTTGAACTCACAGCCGACCCTTACTCGCACGTGAACGCTCGCTCTTGCTTCAAGGCTACAAACGGATGATGCACGATTGCTTGCCTGCCAGAGAAGGGATTGACCTTGCGCTGGTTACCCCAGCGTGTCACGGCAAGTGCCACGGAGCACAGGCCGCCGCGACCCTGCCCTCGAGATCACGGGGTCACCGCGAAATCTCCGAACGCGGCCAGCATCCACACGACGAGGATAGTTGCCAAGAACGCCCCGGTGTAGATGTGCCCGGTCTTGCGGAAGAAGTAGGTGTAGAGGCAGGCCACTAAGGGCCACACGACCAACAGCGGGATGTAGTAGATGGCGCCCAATCCCGCGGCGGCAGCGCTCCCGAAGTCCGAGCCAAATGGAATGGGTTGTCCAGCGAACAGCGGAATATAGGCGATCAGAACCCATACGAGCGCACCGAGCGTCAGCACGATGCTGCTGACGACCATCTCGCGTGCGAGGCTGGCGTTTCCAGCCCGTGGGCGGATGAATCCGGCAAAGATCACGCTCTCCGGGATAAAGAACACCGCGAAGGGAACCAGATACCCAAGGAAAGCCTGGACACGGAGGGGTGACATTGGCATCAGCGCCACTACCCACGC
>DASXRR010000491.1:0-8987 GCA_036506475.1 Chloroflexota bacterium | reverse complement strand
TCGCGGCATTTCCAGAGTCCGAGCGTGCGCGTGCCCTCGAGGCGACCGTCGGGCAGGTCAACGGCCGAGTGCCGGTCATCGCCAACATTGGCGATAGCTCGACCGGGCTGGCGCTGCGTCACGCGCGCCACGCCGTCACGGCTGGTGCTGATGCCCTGGCGCTGACGCCGCCGCACTACTACCCGCACTCGATGGACGAGATGCTGACGCACTTCCGAGCCGTCAAGTCGGCATTCCCGGATTTGCCCCTGCTTGTCTACAACATCCCGCAGACCGTCAAAGTCAAGATGACCGTGGCCACGACGCTCCAGCTGGCGCGCGAGGGCACGGTCCAGGGCATCAAGGACTCGCAGAACGATCTGCGCTGGTTCCGCATCCTCGTGCAGGGCATTCGTGCGTCAGACCTCGAAGGCAGCTTCCGCATGTTCCTGGGGACGCGCATCTTGATCGACGCGGGCTATGTCATCGGCGCCCACGGAGCGATTCCTGCAACCGCCAACGTGGCCCCAGCCGCTGCCGCCGAGGCATGGGAGGCGGCTGCCCGTGGCGACTTCGCCCTGGCTGGACGGGCACAGAACGTAGTCGGTCAGTACGAAGAGCTGGCTGAGATTGCCCGTGGTGGCTCGCCTGAGGCGGCCGGCTTTGCCTCGATGAAAGCCATCCTGCGCGAGTGGGGGATTATTGACCGCGCTCAGCTGATGCGCCCCATGCGCTCGTTCGACGACGCCGAAATCGCTCAGCTAAGAAGCCGTCTAGCAAGCGTGCCGCACGGCGCCGAACGCGTAGCCGCTGCGGTCACCGCCTGATCGACAGCGCTCCTCTCTTCGTGGGGGGCAGGCATATGGCCCTATAGCGGGGGGACCATCCGCTCACAGGTCCCCCACCTAGGGCCTTCAGGCTTGGCTCACTCAGGCCGATACTCAGCCCGACAGTTCGGCCGGGAGTCACTATGCCCCTTTTCCCTGCGTTTTCCTCGGACGACATGCGTCGACCAGTGTTCCCGCGGATCGCCCGCGGCCTCGCGATCCTCGCCACCGTCGTTCTGGCCATCCCCTTCTTCGCGGCGCCGGCCGCGGCCGCGCCCTCCACCACCAGCACCCCTTCCGCTGGACGCCTGGACGCCGAGATCGTCCGCAAGCTCCAGAGCGCGCGTGAATCTGAGCGCATCCCCGTCATCGTTGAAGGCGCGCTCAACTCGAACGACGGCACCACAAGCACGGCCAACGTCCGCCGCGCTCAGCGCGCCGAAGACCGCGTCCGCAGTCAGGGCGGCGCTGTCGTCAGCACGTCGAACCTGATCGGCGCCACCGTCGCCGACCTGACGCCCGCTCAGATTCGCGCCCTGGTCGTGGACAGCAGCGTCGGGCGGATCCACTTCGACGCCGAAGTCAGCGCCACGGCCATCAGCCCCGATGACTCAAGCGGGACACCGATCGTGTATCCGCAAACCATCGGCGCGCCCGAGGCCTGGAAGGACGGCGAGACCGGCACGGGCGTCACCGTCGCCGTGCTCGATAGTGGCATCGACAACAACCCCGCCTTTGGTGCGCGGGTGCAGGCGCGGACCGATCTGATCGATCCGACCCACCCCGCCCAGGGCGATCCCGCGGGCCACGGCACGCACGTCGCGGGCATCATTGCCGCGGGGCGCAACTCGGTGGCGCCTGGTCTGGCGCCCGACGCCAACCTGGTCAGCGTGCGCGTTCTCGACGCGCAGGGCCACAGCCGTGTCTCGACCGTCATCCATGGCCTGGAATGGACTATCGCCCATCGCAAGTCGCTGGGCATCCGCGTCGCGGTCATGGCGCTCGGTGCGCCGGCGCAGGGCTCGTATCGTGACGATCCGCTCGCCGCGGCCGTCGAGCTTGCCTGGCGCAGCGGCATCGTGGTCGTCGTCGCGGCTGGCAACGGCGGCCCGAATGCGGGCACCATCCAGACGCCTGGTTATGATCCACTGGTCCTGACGGTTGGCGCCTCCGATGACGCTGGCACAGCTGGTCAATCGGACGACAGTGTGCCGAGCTGGTCTAGCCGCGGCCCGACGAGCGATGGCATCGCCAAGCCCGACCTGGTCGCACCTGGCCGCAAGATCGTCGGGCTGCGCGTCCCCGGCGGCACGCTCGATAAGCTCATCCCGGACCACATCGAAGGCCCACGCACGTTCCGCCTCTCGGGTAGCTCCCAGGCGGCCGCCGTTGCTGGTGGCGCCGCGGCCCTGCTACTCGACCAGCGATCCAATCTCAGCCCAGACGCGGTCAAGGCGCTGCTGGTCGGCTCGGCTCGCCCGCTCCCAGGCGTCGCTCGCACGATCCAAGGCAGTGGCAACCTGAACGTCGCCCGTGCCCTTGAGATGCGCACGCCGCGCGCCGCCCGACAGCACGTCGCGCCAGCCACGCCCCTGATGCGCGCCATCCTGCCGCAGATCAAGCATCTGGTGCGCGGCAACCAGGTGTTGTGGGACCAGGTGTTGTGGGACCAGGTGCTCTGGGACCAGGTGTTGTGGGACCAGGTGCTCTGGGATCAAGTGCTGTGGGACAAGGTCAACTGGGACCAAGTCCTTTGGGACCAAGTCCTTTGGGACCAGGTTCTATGGGACCAAGTGCTGTGGGATCAGGTCCTTTGGGACCAGGTTTTGTGGGATCAAGTCCTTTGGGATTGAGGCCTCGGCGACTAGACTCCGCCCACGCATGACGCCCACGGCGGCCTCTGAACTAAGAGCCGCGAACGAAATTGGCGCAGTGGAGGGTGACCTTCGACCGGTCACCATTCTCTTCGCCGACGTTCGCGGCTTTACGCGTTTGGCTGAGGTCCTACCGCCAGAGAAGCTCGTCGCGGCCATCAATGGCTGTTTCGACGTCCTCGACGAGGCCATCGCCCACTATGGCGGCGACGTCGACAAGTTCCTGGGTGACGCCGTGATGGCCACCTTCGGCGCGCCCGTCGCGCACGACGACGATCCACGCCGCGCCGTGCTTGCCGCGCTCGAAATGCAGACGGTGCTGAGCCGCTTCAACGCCCAGCTGCGCAAGCAGATCGGCTGCGAGCTCGAGATGCGCATCGGCATCAATACGGGCGTCGTGCTGGCCGGCCCAATCGGCTCGCGTCGCAAGCGCGAATACACCGTCATGGGTGATGCGGTCAACGTGGCAGCCCGCCTCGAACATGCCGCGCCGGTCGGCAGCGTGCTCATCGGCGAGGCCACGCGCGCCTATCTTGGCAACAGCTTTCGGCTGCGCCAGCGGCGCTCGGTGCGCATTCGCGGCAAAGACACGCCGGTGCACAGCTACGTCGTGCTTGGCCAGACGAACCGCGTCCGGCGTGGCGCGCTCGAACGCTATCTCGGTCGCGAACGCGAGGTCGAGCAGATCGTCCAGGGCCTGAGCGCGCTGCGCGCTGGCACGCGCGCCGTCGTCGAAGTCGAGGGCGGCATGGGCATTGGCAAGAGCGCGTTGGCGCAGGCCGTCCGTGAGAGCGCCGCCGGGCGCGATCGAACCTGGCTCAACGTCGCCTGTCCGCCCTATGGCCAGGACCTGCCGTACACGACCCTGGCGGGCCTGCTGCGCGGCCTGCTGCAGCGCATCGAGCGCAACGGCACCAGGCGTAGCCTCGAATCCGTGCTCGCAGCGGCATCAGAGATCGACGGCCTCGACGTGACCCTCGCGGCAGCAGTCGTGCGCGATCTGCTCGCCCAGTCGAGTGAGGCAGCGGACGAGCGAACCGCCGCACTGCCAGCTCAGCTGCGTAAGGGTTTGCTGGCGCGCGCGACCAAGGCATTGCTGCATACCGCGTCCGAAGAGCGGCCCGTCGTGATCGCCATGGACGACTGTCACTGGCTAGACGCCGCCAGCGCCGCAATCATCGAAGAAGCCATCGGCGATCTGCACGCCTCACCATTGGGCTGGCTGCTCGTCCATCGACCCGGCTGGACGCCGCCGGCCAGTTGGCCCGTTGGCGAGCGCATCGGTTTGCAGCCGCTCGCCGCCGAGACCAGCGCCTTGCTGGCCCGTTCGCTGCTTGGGGCAAGTGCCAGCGACCAGGCGGTCGAGTTCGTCGTTGCGCGTGCGGAAGGCAATCCGCTGTACCTGATCGAGCTGTGCGGTGCAGTCGCCGAGTCCGGCATCCCAGCCGAAAGCGCCGAGCGCCGCGGATCGACCCCGGCGGCCCAGCCGCGCTATCTGACCGATCAGCTGCGCAGCTTGATCCTGTCGCGCATCGACTCCCTCGACGAGCGCGCCCGACGCGCGGCGCAAGTCGCGGCCGTGCTCGGCCACGCCTTCCCTGCCACGCTGCTGCGGCGAGTCCTTGGCCCGGGCGATTGGGGCGCCGTCCTGGCGCGCCTCGAGGAACACGGGCTCCTGATCCGTGAGTCGCGCGTCCGCGGCGACGGTCGCGGTACGACCTGGATCTGGCATTTCCGCCATCCGCTGGTGCAGGAGACGGTCTACGCCAGCCTGCTGTCGGCCACGCGGTCGAGCTTGCACCGCTCCGCCGGCGACGCGCTCGAGCACATGACCGATGCCACCGTCGCCGACCGCCTGGCCTTGCTTGCGCTTCATTTCGGACGCAGCGACGATCGCGATCGCGCAGTGCGCTACCTGTGCGCCGCGGGTGACCGTGCGCGCCTGCTGTACCTGAATCGCGAGGCGATCCACTACTACGAGGACGCGCTCGGCCGCCTGGGCAACGCGGGCGTCGACCGCGCCATGCGCGCCGAAGTGTTGGCGTCGCTGGGTGCCGCGCTCGGCGTGCTCGCCGAGGACGAGGCCGCGATGGATAGCCTGCGCGCCGCGGTCGAGCTCGAAGAGCGCCTCGAGGTACAGGCTGAGGTATGGCGCCAGATTGCCGAGATTCATCGACGCCGCGGTACGTACGCCGCCGCTCATGACGGTCTTTCCAGGGCCGAGGCGTGCCTCGCCGGCACCACCACTCCGCTCGCCATGGCGCGCGTCCGCATCGCTCGATCGATGCTGGCGGTCGCCCGAGGTGCCGATGCCGAAGCGCGCCTGCTCGGTGCCGAAGCCATCGCCCTGCTGACCACCGAGCCAGTCGCAACCGCCGAGCGTGCGGCAGCCTACCGCGCCGTCGGTATCGCCGCCGCCCGCGAAGATGACCTGCCCGTTGCACGCGAGGCCTTCAAGCGAGCGCTCGAGTCCGCGCAGGCGGGCAAGGATGCGCTGCTGGTGGCCACGGTGTCCTTGAACCTCGGCACGGTGATGCACCTGCAGGGCCATATCGACGAGGCACTCGAGATCTATCATCAGGCGCTCGAGTTCCACGAGCGCATCGGCGCCAAGCGTGGTGTCGCGCTGGCCGCCAACAACCTGGGCGACTTGTATTGGCGCGCCGGTGACGGCGACTGGGCCGCGGCACATGCGCACTGGCAGCGTTCGCTGCGCCTGTACGAAGAGATTGGCGATCAGCGCGGAATCGCCGTGTCGTTGCGGAATCTGGGCGATGCGCACGTGCTGCGCGGTGATGTCGACGCTGCCGAACCGTTGCTGCGCCGCGCCCGCGGCATGGCCAATGACATGGATGACGCCGAGCTCAAAGACGCGATCGACCGCCAGTTAGCCAGAGTCTGGTCGTTACGCCAACGCGCCGCGTAGTCGAACCGCTCCTCCTTCTCCAAACTTCCCGCGAGATCCGCTCGTGGGCGGATGACCACGGCTTCATGCGCGGGCGAGCGCCGAGCTGCCGGTGTCGACCGAGCCGCTGGACTTGATCCGCACGGCTCCCGCTGCAACCGCCAAAAGCCCTCCGCCAGGAGAAAAATCCGCGGTTCGTCCGGCAGCCACCCTGCTGTCTGCTTCTCTTTAGAGAAGAAATCTTTCTCGCGTTAGCGCGTGCAATGACGGCGGCGCACCCTATCGGGCAACTACGTCAGCCCGCAATTATCGCGTCGGCCTCAATCTCGACCAGCATGTCGCGGTCGATCAGCCGACTGACCTCGATCATGCTCGTGGCTGGCCGGATGGCGCCAAAAACCTCGCCGTGGGCGCGGCCTATGTGCTCCCAGTCGCCAATGTTGGTGACATACATCCTGGTCCGCACCACGTCTTCCATGCGCGCGCCAGCGCGGGTCAAGGCCGTTTGGATGTTCTTGAGCGCCTGGACCGTCTGGGCGTATGGATTGCCAACGCCCACCAGGCGGCCATCGGCGTCCGTCGCCGTCGTCCCTGAAACGCACACGTACGGTCCGACTCGGACACAGCGCGAGTAGCCGACGATCGGCTCCCAGCGTGTGCCCGAGGCGAAGACCTCGCGTTGCGTAGCTGGCTTAGCCCCGGGCGCGCTCGGCCGCCTGCAGTACGGCGCGCCGTGTCAGCACCCGCGCGAGATGAGCGCGGTACTCCGGCGAAGCGTGAATATCGCCCAGCACGTCGATGCCATCGGCGACCGTCTGGACGGCCCCGCGCACTGACTCCTCGTCCGCGGTCTTGCCCGTAAGGGCCTGCTCAACTGCCGTCGGCCGATAGGCTTTCGGTCCAACACCCGTCACACCGATGCGCACTGAGCTGAGCGTGTTGCCGTTCAACTTCACCACGGCGCACACGCCCGTCAGGGCGTAGTGGCTCGCTGGCTGGTCGAACTTGTGATACGCCGCGCCGGTGCCGGCAGCCAGGGTGTTGAGCCGCACCTCGCGCACGATCTCGCGCTCCTGCAGTGCCGTGGTCAGCATGTCGACGAAGAACCCGTCGAGATCGATGCTGCGCTCACCGCTCGGCCCGACGGCGTTGATGCTGCCGCCCAGCCCGAGCGCCACGGCGGGCATGTCGCCCGCGGGATCGGCGTGTGCCAGTGCCCCGGCCAGGGTGCCACGCGCACGGACCTGGGGATCGCCTACCTCGTGCGCCGCTTCGGCCAGCACGCCTGCGCTGCGCTGGACATCTTGCGAGAACTGGATCTGGCGGTACGTGGCCAGCGCGCCAATCGCCAGCTGGCCATCCTCGACGCGAATATAGGCCAAATCAGGGATGCGACTTATGTCGACCAGCAGCTTCGGCTGCGCGAGTCGCAGCTTCATCAACGGCAGCAAGCTGTGGCCGCCCGCGATCACTTTCGCATCTGGGTCCTCGAGTAGGCCGACGGCCTCCTGGAGACTGCCTGCGGCCTTGTATTCGAATTTGGCAGGAAACATCTCGGCCGCCTTCCTAGTGCGCCGCCGCCAGGGCGGGCTCGGCTTCGGGCTTCTCGAATGGCTCTTCGCCGCTCAGCTTCTTGCTGGCTGAGAGCGCCGCCTTGACGATGTTCTGGTAGCCCGTGCAGCGGCACAGGTTGCCGTCGATACCGCGGCGTACTTCGGCTTCGGAAGGGCTGGGATTGTCGCGCAGCAGCTGATCGATGGCGATCACCATGCCGGGTGTGCAGAAGCCGCATTGCAGGCCGTGCTCTTCCCAGAACGCCTGCTGGATCGGATGCAGCTTGCCGCTCGTTTCGGCGTAGCCCTCGATGGTCTTGATGTCCGCGCCGTCGGCCTGGACCGCCAGGATCGTGCATGACTTGACGGCGATACCGTCGACGAGAATCGTGCACGCGCCACATTGCGATGTGTCACAGCCGACATGGGTGCCGGTCAACCCGAGCTGCTCGCGCAGAAAATACACCAGCAGCTGGCGCGGCTCGACCTCGCGGGATTCTCGTTTGCCGTTCACGGTCACCGTGACGGTATGCAGGCCGGGCTCACGAGTGTTGCTCTGGACCATCAAGAATTGCCTCTCGTCTGTGCAGATGAAAACGTTTCCACTGGCTTGCCACAGAGGCTACCAGCCTCGACCGCGCGCTTCCAATCCGCGAGCACCTTGCGATCGTGCGGAAACGCCAGCTCTGGCAGCTTATCCAGCGCAAAGTAGCGCACATCGCTAATCTCGTGCCGATCGGGCCGCGGCTCGCCTCGTGTGATCTCACCCCCGTACACCACCAGCACCACCGGGTTGCCCTGCTCCGAGTATGCACCCACCAGGCCGTTGAGCCGCACAGTGACGCCGAGCTCCTCAGTCACCTCGCGGACCGCCGCCTCCTCGAGCACCTCGCCCCGATTGACATACCCGGCCGGAAAGCTCCACAGGCCACTGCCAGGGTCGATGCACCGCTTGCCCAGCAGCACCCCGTCGAGGTCGCCCAGAATCACCGCCACCGCCACTTTCGGGTCCAGATAGTGGATGAACCCACACTCAGGACAAGTCGGCCGATCCCGATCCTCGTGAAACCGATCCTCGAGTGCCGTGCCGCACTCCAGGCAGTAGCCATTGCTCACGCTTCGCTACCTACGCTCGCCAATCGTGCCCGCCTGCCGGACGGTGCCCGCCTGCCCGACGGTGCGCGCCTGCCCAATGGTGCGCGCCTGCCGTACGGTGCCCGCTTGCCCGACGGTGCCCGCCCGCCCAATGGTGCGCGCCTGCCCGATGGTGCCCGCCTGCCCGACGGTGCCCGCCTGCCGGACGGCGCCCGCCTGCCCGACGGTGCCCGCATGCCCGACGGTGCCCGCCCGGCGGTGGGGTCCGGGGCGGAGCCCCGAAATTCTGCCTGAGCCACCGCCGTTAGGCGGAACCTCCTGGAACCCAACTTTGCCGAGCGCAGCGATGGCCAGTGTCACAATCAGGAGAGCGGCAGCTCGGCGTCGGGGTCCAGCTCCAACAGGCGCGAGTAGTCCTCGGGGCGGTCTACGTCGCGTACCAGGTCAGGGTCGCCAAAGTGCACGGCCTCAACAGACTCTGGGTGTGCGCGCAGGTACTGGGCGCCGCCGACGTCGCCTTCTTGAATCATCAAGGCCGGAAACAACGGGCGGGTAACGAACACGGGCACGCCACGCACGCCGCCAGTCTCGGTCATGGCGGCGGGCCGGCCGCTGACCTGCTGCCGCCGTGCCAGCTCGCGCAGCGCATCGCTGGTCACCAGCGGCATATCCGCGGGGTAAATGAACACCCCACGGGCATCAGAAGAGACAGACGCAAGGCCGCCCCGCAAAGAGGTACTGACGCCCTCCATCC
>DASXRR010000490.1:0-5248 GCA_036506475.1 Chloroflexota bacterium | reverse complement strand
ACCGACCGCGCGCCGAGCTGATGCAGCGCCGCCTGGAACGCGCGCGCCCGTTGCACGCGGTCCGTGCCCAGGTACTGGTCCCAGGCACGCGGCAGATCGTTCGGGTTGTTGTCATCGGTGCCGACGCCCAGCCAGAAGGTGGTGTCCTCGATGAACCGCAGCCTGCTGAACGCGTGACCCGAGATCGTCGGTAGATCTGAGATGCCGAACGGGAACCTGATCGGGTTGCCGTCGTCATTGCGTTCAAACGGCAGCGTATAGGTGCCAGCAGCGACGGCTGCGACCGCGAGGATGCGCTCGGGCTGGAACAGCGCGAACCGATGCGCAAGTTGCGCGCCTCTGGAGTGGCCGAGCAAGAGAATGCGCGGCCTGACTGGCGTGCCCATCATGTCCGGCAGATGGTCGAGGTAGTCAGCCAGCCACTGGATGAGCAGCGGCTCCTCGCGGGCAATCTGGGCCGGATCAGTCCAATCGCCGTAGTTGACCGTCGGCGCGATGAGCAGCCAATGGTTGCGATCGGCTTGCGAGACGAGCTTGCTGGCGATCTGCTCGCCTGTGCCGCCCATGCCGTGTAGCGCGACCAGGACCTGTAGCGGCTGGCCTGGCATTTGCTCGCGCGGCGGGTGGACGTAGACCGACGGCACAGCCGCGGACAGGTCGGCCGCGCGGGCGACAGGCGCAAACGTCGGGCGCGCCGGAGCGGCGCACAGGAATAGCGCTACCGCGGCCAGGGAAGCAAGTCCGCAGCGGAGCAGCATTGCGGGGCGGTCAGCACGATATCAGTGGATAGTGGTTAGTGGCTAGTGGTTAGTTCCCTGGTCGCGCGTGGGCCGCGGGGTTGAATGCTCTAACCACTAACCACTGACCACTAATCACTGGCCCGCGGCCAGGCCGTGGCGAACGGCGTACAGGGCAGCCTGGGTGCGGTCTTGGAGGCCTAGTTTGCCGAGGATGTTCGACACGTGGCCTTTGACCGTGCGTTCGCTGACGACCAGGGAGCGTGCGATCTCCTTGTTGCTGCGGCCATCGGCGAGCAAACGCAGCACCTCGCGTTCGCGATCGGTGAGCTGCGCGCTGGCGTCGGGCTTGCGCGGCGCGGTCACCTGCTGCATCAGGCGCCTGGCGACCTCAGGGTGCAGCTGTGCCTGACCCGCGCGCGCGGCGCGGATCGCCCGCGCCAGGTCCGCCGCGGCGACATCCTTCAACAGGTAACTCGTGGCGCCAGCTTTGATCGCGGGCACCACGCGATCGTCATCCAGGAAGGACGTCAAGACAATGACATGGGTCGAAGGCTGTGCCTCCTTGATGCGCGTCGTCGCGGCGACGCCGTCCATATTGGGCATGACCAGGTCCATCAGCACCACATCCGGGTGCAGCTCCGAAGCGCGCCGCACGGCATCCAGCCCGTCGCGTGCCTCGCCCACCACCTGGATATCGGGCTCCAATTCCAGATAAGCGCGTAGGCCCTCGCGGACGACCCCGTGATCGTCCACGATCAACACGCGAATCGCCTCGGTGCTACTCGGCATCGTGCAACGGCAGCTCAGCCGACACCCGCGTCCCCTGACCCGGCGCGCTCTCGACGTACAGGTGCCCGCCGACCGACTCGGCCCGCTCGCGCATGCTGGCCATGCCCATCGCGTGCGCACGCGTTCGGGCACTTGGATTGAAGCCAACGCCCGAATCCGAAGTGCACACGCGCAGTACATCGGCCCCGAACTGCAGCTCGACGTGCGCCCGCGGCGCGTTGGCGTGCTTGACCACGTTGTTCAGGCTCTCCTGAATGATGCGGAATGCCGCATCTTCGATGGATGCTGGCATACGGCGCGCCTCGCCGGTGACCTTCAGCTCGACGACGCGCCCGTGCCGGCTGTGCAACGCGGCCAGGTGCTTCTTGAGCGCCGACAGCAGACCCTCCTCCTGCAGCGTCATCGGCCGCAGCTGGAAGATCAGCGCGCGCATTTCGGCCAGGGCACCCTGGGCAACCTCGTTGGCCCGCTCGAGGCGCTCGCGTGCCTTGGACGGATCGCGTTCTAACAGGCTCAGCGCGGCTTCGGACAACAGGGTGACACTGAACAGGCTCTGGGTTACCGAATCGTGCAGGTCGCGGGCGAGGCGATTGCGTTCTTCGACCACTGCATATTCGCGCGTTTGCTCATAGAGCCGAGCATTTTCGATGGCCGCCGCGGCCTGGTTGGCGAAAAACGTCGCCAGGTCAGCGTCGCGATCGGTAAAGCCGCCTTCGCCTAACTTGTTGTAGATGCTCAACACGCCAACGGTGCGCTGGCGCGTCTTCATCGGCACCGACAGGATGGTGCGCGTGTTGCCCAGCACGAGGCTGTGCTTGTAGCCACGTGGATCGTTCTGCGCATCGTCACTGCGTTGCGGACGATTCGTCCGCAGGGCTTCGGCGGCGAACGAGCCCTCGGTCGGAATGCGTGCCCCACGCAGCGCGTTGGCGGACGGACCGACCACGGTGCGCATCTCGAGATAGCGCGGATCTTCTTCGAGCAGCGCCAGGCCAACGCCGCCCGCGTCGGTCAACCGCTGCAGCTGCTGGCAGATCGCCTGCAGGACACGATCGAAATCGTGCTCCTCGAGCAGCAGCGTGCCCAGCCGCTGCAAGCCAACCATCTCCTCGAGCCGGTTCTGGAGCTCGCCGTACAAGCGGGCATTGTCGAGGCTCATCGCGGCCTGGTTCGCGAACGTGGTCAGCAATTCGACCTGGCGCGTATGAAAAGCGTCCGGGTGGCGCGTATATGCCGACAGCGTGCCCAGCGTTCGTCCGCGAGCGCGTAGTGGCAGTACCAACAAGCTGCGCGCGTCGGCCAGCTCGGCCGCCATGCGGCCCTGGGCAGGCGTATCGCCGAAGGGCGCGCGCATGATCTGCGGCCGGCCACTGGCCACGGCCGCACCGGGCAGGGAGCTATCGACGGGTACGCGCATCGCGGCCAGCTCGAGCGCGCGTTCGCCGACGGCGACCTGGACTTCCAGCTCGCGCCCGCCCTGACGCAGCAGCTCGATCGAGACGGTCGCCGCACCTGACAGACTCAGCGCCTGCTGCGCCACCACGCGCAGCGAGCGCTCGGGCTGCAGCTCTTCAACCAGAGCGGCGCTCGCCGCCTGCAGGCCGGTGACCTCGGCCAACCGGTCGCGCACCTCGCGATACAGCCGTGCGTTCTCGATAGCCAGGCCGGCTTGTTCGGCGAGCGAAGTCAGGTAGTCGACGTCGTCGTCCGAGACGTTGCCCGGGGCACAGCCATACGTTGCCACCACCCCGAGGAGATCGTCGCCGACCAGAAGCGGCACGCCGACGGCGCGACACAAGCCGGCCCGCACCAGGATCTCTCGAACAGCCGCGAGGCGATCGTCGCAGCCGACGTTTTCGAACACCACTGGCCGACGGACGCTGACGATCTGGCTGAGCTCGGTGCCGCGTAGGCCACGCGCGGCCTCGCGCCAGGCAGGCTCGTCCTCGGGCGGGAAGCCAATGGTCTCGATCGCGTCCACGCCGCCGCGGCTCGGGTCGCGCAGCAGCACCGCGGCGGCCGCCGCGCCGGTGGTGCGTTGGGCGGCCTGGCAGAGCAGGCGTAGCTGGGCGGGCAGGTCACGCTCGGCAGTGACCTGTCGACCAAAGCTCACCAGCGCGCGCAGGCGGCGGATCTCTTCGTGCAGCGACTTGGTCGCAACGACCTGTGACACGACGGCCGAATAATACGGGTCGGAGGAAAAATCCCCCGTCCTAAGGTACGGGTCGGCAACGCTCCGGGGAACGGTCTGTTAACAGTTGCTTACGCACAGAATGAGCGGGTGACTCTCCGGAACGGAGCGCTCGGGCACGACCAATCGGCGGCTAGCGCAGTTCGCACCCCAACGACCGTGCTCGTGGCGGTTCAGTCCTACGAGGTCCGTGAAGGCCTGGTGGCCATGCTCAGCGCCCGCGAGGGGTTCCAGGTGATCGGCGAAGCCGCGACCTGTGAAGAGGCCCTCGAAGTCGCGCGCACCCACCATCCGTATCTGGCGTTGATCGACCAGGAGCTGCCCGGGCTGGGTGGCTGCTGGACTATTCGCGCGGTACAGAGCGAGAACCTGGCGCAGGTCATCGTGGCGCTCGGTCGACGAGCCGATGGCGTGCTGGCCGAGGTAGCCGGCGCCCAAGCCTACGTGCAGATGGGTACCGCGCCGCGCGAGCTGCTCAGCACGCTCGAAGCCGCTATTCGGGCCTAGCCGTTTCGGCCGAGCACGGCCGGACTAGCCCAGGCAGAAGGTCACGAGCTGGCCCACGCCGACGCCGTGTTCCAGGTACCAGCCCTGGTTCGCTTCGAGCGCGTACCAGTACGCCGCTACTGGCCAGTGAACGTCGTCGGTGAGCGGCTGCATGTCCTGGATGTCGACGATGGTGCCGGTCTGGTCGATCCACGCGATCGACAGCGGCACGTACGTGTCGTGCATCCAGTAGCCCTCGGTTGCTGGCCGGTCATACACGAACAACATGCCGCTGTCACTGGGCAGCGACTCGCGGAACATGAGGCCGACCTGGTGCTCGTCGGGCGTGCGCGCCACTTCCAGGCTGAGCCGCGGGAGCGTGTCGATCTGGACTTCGGCGTACGGGGTCTGCGGATCACCACATTGGCCAACAGCGTCGTTGGCGCTGCTCGCAGCGGGCAGCCCGAGCAAAGCAATGGTGAGCAGAACGAGGATCAGTGGACGGCGCAGCACGAGTATCGCGAAATGCTAGCGCAGGCGCTTGGTAGTGGACGAAGAACGGCCCGGGTGCAGCGGGCCAGGCGGAATACGACTAACGGCGGTACATGCCCCGAATTGCTGGAACCACCAGGGTCAGGGCAAGTGCGCCGAACAGGGAGAAGATGAGGGTGAGTTCCATACGTTGAGGTGTGAGACGACTGCCTTTCCGCTGGCTCTTCAATGCACGACTCGTGCCCGATCGGGGCTTCGGGCCGCGGCGTTCAGGAGCCGTCCAGGCGAGCGTACGCGATCTGGCCATGCGCCGGTATCACGGTGCGGTACCAAGTCGGGGGTCGGGGGTCGGGGGTCGGGGGTCGGGGACCGGGGGTCGGGGGTCGGGGGTCGGGGGTCGTCGTTGAGTCTGCCGTCTACCGTCTGCGTGTACCGTCTAGCACCCATGTGCCTGCTTCTCTTCAGAGAAGAAAAGTCACTCCCGCGCGGCGCGTGGAATGACGGCGGCGGAGCCTGGTTGTCCGAGACGGCCCCGGGGGGGGGGGGGGGG
>DASXRR010000489.1:0-10427 GCA_036506475.1 Chloroflexota bacterium | reverse complement strand
GCTGTTAGCGGTTAGCTGTTAGCGGTTAGGTCGGCCGTTAGCTCATGGCTCATTGCTAATAGCTAATCGCTCCCTGACTCAGGCCGCCTGAGATTCGCTCAGCTCGCGTTCGAGGCGGCGTTGCTCCAGCAGACGCTTCGGCGGCCGACCGCGGCGTGGTCGTTCGTCGAGCCAGTTGTACTCGTCGATGCGGCGGACGATCACGTCTGACTCGTCCAGGTACAGCGGCCCGCCGCAGCGGCTACAGCGCAGGCGACGCCAATCGCCGACCTGGGCGGCCTTCGATTCCCCTGGGTGACGGAGCATGACCGAGCGGGCGCCGGCCGGCGCGGGACTGAGCGCCTGCTGGCTTTCGATCGAGCCGGTCACGCTGCCGCACAGGTAGCACTTCAGGTCGGCGACAAAGACCGTCTGGCGGATTGGTTTTTCGAATGTTGATGTGCTCATGTGTGGTAAAGCGCAGTCCTTTCGCCCAACGGGTTAACTGCTAAGCCGGCCAAACTATTCCCGCCGGGACCCGGTACCAAGGTCCGGGGGACAGTAGGGAGATGCCCGACTGCCAGGCTGGCCGGCGGCCGGTAGGGTGAAGTGCAATGTCGACCAAACTTGTCGAGCGAGGTGCGCGTATCAAGCGCACGAAATGGGTCGAGCTGTCCTGCTTGCTGTGTGGCGAATCGGTGGGCACGCTCGAGGGTGGCGCGGTGCTGCGCCCGCGCACTGACGCCAGCGTCAAAATCACCGGCGCACGCGTCGTGTGTGGCCGCTGCGGCGGCAGCCTGTCGCCCACCGACCAGGGCGAGCGAGTTCACTTCGTCTAGAGATTCCAGCACGGCGTGCCTATAGAGACGCGCCGGGACGGCCGCGGGTTGCAGTCCGTTCGGCTGACGGGGCGTGTGGCTCATGGCCATAGGTCCATGGGTAGTGTCGTCAGGTTGATGCCACGCGCTGGGCAGCGCTCGCACATGCGCGCGGCGCACGATAGCTTGAACAGCTCCAGCAAGCCTTGCTGATGCCATGCGCCGCGAAAGCGCACGCCAGGCACCGCCAGCTGCTGGGCCATGTAGCGCACCACCCGATTCGTCGGCTCGCCAGCTAGCCGCTCGAAGACCGCGGCGGCCTCGGACACGCCCGCCGCGAGGGCGAACGGCAACAGCACGTTGACCGCGATCACCTGCGCCCGCCCGCGACCGATCCACGGCGACACCCAGGCAAACCGCCACACGCGCGGGTAGCGCTCGGCGGCCGCCTGACGCACGCTCGCCAGTGCCTGCTCAGCCAGGCGCGGCCAGCGCGCCACAAGCTCGGCCAGCCCGCGGCAGCGCTGCGCCGGCGCGTTCGCGGCGCGCAGCGCGCGCCGATCCCAGCTCGAGGCCGGCACGGCCACGCGCAGGCCAAGTCGACGCTGCACCGCCCGGAACGCGTGCGCCTCGGCGAGCGTCGCCTCGCCGATCAGGCCGGCCATGCCCAGCAACAGCCCGGCCAGGCCAACCGGCCCGCGCTCGCCGACCGCGCGCGCGGCCTCGGCCCACGGCACCGCGTCGGCCAGCCGGCCGAACGCGGCCGTGTTGCGCGTATAGCCCAGCGCTTCAGCCATGCCGCGCCACAGGACCTGGTCGGGCTCGGCCACGGTCAGATCGGCCTCGAAGCGCGCCGCGCGGGCCATAAAGCGCGCCCGGCCCGCCGCCTCGACCTGTCGCACGACGAGTGCTGGCTCGCGCAGGCACGGGTCCCGGAGCAGCCGATCGGCCAGCTGCTGCGCCGCGACCGGCGCGCCCGACGGCGAAGGTGCGGCCGACCCACGCGGCGGCGGCGGCCAGGCCGGCCGCGGCGACGAGGACGAGCAGGGTAAGCCAGGCTCGAGCTGCGAGGCCGCGGCTTGCGGCTCCGGCGGGCCGCGCTCGGGCACGATGGCGACCGTCGGGATCAGCCGCTGCTGGGCGTCGAAGGTCAGGCCATCGAGCACGCCGACCACGTGCAACACCACGTTGTGGTAGGCCGGGTCGCGCGTATGGCCATGCGCCCGCCAATCGCTGGCGCGGCGATGGATCTCCACGTCGCCGCGCACCAGGCTGCCGTCCGCCAGCGCCAGCAGCGCGCCCTGGAAGTCCGGGCCGGGCCCGCCCCAGCGCCGGCCAGGAAAGATCACCCGGAACGTGCGCTGGGCGGTGTCGGCGAGCCAGCTGCAGCCATAGCGCCGCGCCTGCCAGGCGTCGGCCAGCTCGGCCTCGGAGGCGATGCGCCGCCGCCGCGTGCGCCGCGCTGGCCGTGGCGCGGGCGGGCGCTGGAGCGCCGCTGGATTGGCCGCGGCGGGCGCGGCGATTGAGGATGGGGTTGGTGTCCACAGCGCCCACTATGCGCTGCGCACCGTCACGCGAACCGTCACGGGCAGGCCGAAAAGCGTCACGCGAACCGTCAGGTGTGTGTCACAAAAAAGGCCGAACCGTCACGCGTGACGGTTGTTACGTCATGTACGGCCTCAGGGCGGGCTTATTCGGTCGGCACGGGCCACGAGCCCAGCACTTTGAGAAAGACGGTGTGCTCTTCGGCTTTGCGCAGCGCGCGCCGCACGCGCACCTCTGAGATGTGCCCGTCCAACTCGATAAAGAACAGGTAGTCCCACGCGCGCCGCTTCGATGGCCGCGACTGGATGCTCGACAGGTTCACTTCGTTGGCCGCGAAACCGTCGGCCAGGTCGCGCAGGGCGCCCACGCGGTCGCGAATGCTGAATACCACCGCCGTCTTGTCGTGGCCCGTCGCACCCTCAGATGGCGACCGTGCGAGCACCAGAAAGCGCGTGACGTTGCCGGCCAGGTCCTGGATGTTTTCGGCCAGCACATTCAGGCGGTACACATCGGCCGCCAGCCGCGGCGCAATCGCCGCGACCGCGCCGGTCGGGTCCTGCGCCGCGAGCTCCGCGGCTTTGCCATTGCTCGTGGCAGGCAGCGACGCGGCCTCGGGCAGATGCTCGGCCAGCCAGACGCGGGCTTGACCCGCGGCCTGAGGATGGGACAGCACGCGCTTGATCTTCTTGAGCGAGTCGCCCCGCGACAGCAACGTGTGCGAGATCGGCAGCGTGACCTCGGCGCAGATTTGCAGCTGAGTATCGACTAATCTGTCGAGCACTTCGTTGACCGGTCCCTCGGTGGAGTTCTCGAAAGCAACCAGGCCATAGTCAGCAGCGCCCTTTTCGACCATCGAGAACACTTCGGCATGCGTCTGGCATGGCTCGAGGTCGGCCGCGCTGCCGAACTTCTCGAGCGCGGCTTGATGGCCGAACGTGGCGGCGGGGCCAAGATGGGCAACACGTGTCGGACGCTGCAATGCGCGCGACGTGGACAGAATCTCGCGGTAGATGCTCGCCAGCGCGCCTTCCTGCAGCGGGCCGCGCACCGATTGGACGTGCGCCAGAACCTCGGCTTCGCGATGCGGGACGAAGATCGGCGCGGACTCGCCGCCGGCTTTGGTCTGGCCGACGCGCAGCGACAGCGTGGCACGCTCCTGGAGCAGTCGTGCGATCTGCTCGTCGAGCGTGTCAATGCGCGTTCGCAGCTCCTCGAGCGAGTCGGCGCCTGTCCCGGTCGCGTCGCCAGCGGACTGATGCTCAGGCGGACTCACGGCATGGGTACGTTACACGACACAGCGCACCGGACGACCAACCAGGTCGTACGATTACAGCCGTTGTGACCGATCAGGCGACACAGGTCCAAGACCTGCAGACGCTGCAGATTCGAGCCGAGGAGCTGCGTCGGCAGATCAATTTCCACAATTACCGCTACTACGTACTTGACGATCCGGAAGTCTCGGACGCCGAGTACGACCAGCTCATGGAGGAGCTGCGGGCGATCGAAGGCGATCACCCGGAGCTCCAGTCGCCTGATTCGCCGACGCAGCGCGTTGGAGCTGGTCCTGCCGCGCAGTTCGCAGTAGTGCCACATCGGGTACCGATGCTCAGCCTGGCCAATGCATTCACAGCCGAGTCGCTGCGTACGTGGCACGAGCGCGCCAGTCGCCTGATCGGGCGCGAAGTCCATGATTTCACCATCGAGCCCAAGATCGACGGTCTGGCGATCACGCTGCGCTACGAGCACGGCCGCCTCAGCGTCGGCGCCACGCGGGGCGACGGCTTCCAGGGCGAGGACATCACCGCCAACCTGAAGACGGTGCGTACCGTGCCGCTCAGCTTGAATGGCTCACCGCCGCCATATCTCGAGGTGCGCGGCGAGGTATACCTGTCGCGCGCGGCGTTCCAGAAGATCAACGACGAGCGTGCCGCGGCGGGCCAGGCCCTGTTCGCCAACCCGCGCAACTGCGCCGCGGGCTCGGTGCGCCAGCTCGACTCGCGGATCACGTCCCGTCGACCGCTCGACGTGTTCATCTATGCGCTCGGCGAAGCCGAGGGCTGGCGACCGCACAGCCAGTGGGAGATGCTCCAGGCGTTCGCCGAATGGGGCTTCAAGACGAACCCGAACAACGCTCGGGCCGAGACGATCGAAGACGTGATTCGGGCGTGCGCCGAGTGGGAACATCAGCGTGAGCGCCTGGCGTACGAGATCGACGGTCTGGTCGTGAAGATCAACGACCTGTATCTGCAGAGCGAGCTAGGCGCCGTTGGCCGCGAGCCGCGCTGGGCGATTGCCTTCAAGTTCCCACCGATGCAGGCGACCACGCGCTTGCTGGACATCAAAGTTAACGTCGGACGAACGGGCAGCCTCAACCCGTACGCGGAGCTGGAGCCCGTGCAGGTCAGTGGCGTGACTGTCAAGCAAGCCACGCTCCACAACGAGGACGACATTCGGCGCAAGGACATTCGCGTCGGCGACACGGTCCTGGTTCAGCGCGCTGGAGAGGTGATACCGCAAGTCATCGGACCGATCTTGAGCAAACGGCCGCCCGATGCGCGGCCGTATGCGCTGCCAACGGAGTGCCCGATCTGTCATTCGCCGGTCGTGCGGCCCGAGGGCGAGGCGATGGCGCGCTGTACGGGCGGCTTTGCGAACTGCGTCGCCCAGCGGTTCGAGCTGCTCAGGCATTTCGTCGGGCGCGGCTCGATGGACATCGAGAGCGTCGGCGAAAAGCTCGCCTGGACCTTTATCGAGAACGGGCTGGTGTACGACCCGGCTGACCTCTACACGCTGGAGCGGGAGCAGCTGCTCGGGTTGGAGCGAATGGGCGACAAGAGCACGCAGAACGTGCTCGACAACATCGCATCCAGCAAGGCGCGCTCGTTGACGCGGGTGTTGTTCGCGCTTGGCATTCGCTACGTTGGCTGGCAGAACGCCGAGTTATTGGCGCGCGCGTTCGGCACCATGGATGCCTTGCGCAGTGCGACGAACGAAGACATTGTCGCGGTCGAGGGCATCGGCCCGAAGATCGCCGACAGTGTCTTTGCCTGGTTCCGCGACCACGAAAACCTGCGCATGCTCGACAAGCTGGTCGCAGCGGGGGTGAACATGATCGAAACGTCAGCAACTGCTAGTGGGCCACTTGCGGGACTGACGATCGTGGTCACCGGTCGACTCGAGCACTACACCCGTGGCCAGATCGAGCAGCGCATCAAGGAGCTGGGCGGGACGGTCGGCGACTCTGTGTCGAAGAAAACCGACTATCTCGTAGCTGGCGAGGAGGCTGGTTCGAAGCTGGCCAAGGCGCACAAGCTGGGGACGCCGATCGTGGACGAAAATGGGTTCGACACGCTGGTCGAGGAACGCTCGGCGACGAGTGCTCAGACGAGCGAGGCCACGTAGCTCAGCAGGCGCACCACGCTGCGCGGGCGACGCACGGCATGCGAGCCCTTGACGGCGTCAATCAGGCGCTGCTGGGCGGCTTCGGCGAGGCGGTCGGCAACGCGCTCGTTTACGAGTGACTCGAGCGCGGCGTAGGACGTGTAGCTCATGCGTGCACAGTACGCGTGGGTGCGGCGATCGACCTGGGGGCTACCCCCCAGGTTGGATGCGCTAGTCTGAGCGCAGGAAAAAATGGACGAGCTCGACCGCTGTGCATGGGCGGGCAGCGACCCGCTGATGCAGGCGTACCACGATCAGGAGTGGGGCGTACCGGAGCACGACGACCGCAAGCTGTTCGAGCTGCTCACGCTCGAGGGTGCGCAGGCGGGCCTGAGCTGGTCGACCATCTTGCGTCGACGCGAGGGCTATCGCGCTGCATTTGCCGACTTCGACATCGACACGGTCGCGGCCTTCACGCCTGAGGACGTCGAGCGCCTACTTACCACCGCCGACATCATCCGCAATCGACAAAAGGTCGTCTCGACAATCGAAAATGCCCGCCAAACGGTCGAGGTGCAGCGCGAGTATGGCTCGCTGGACCGCTATCTCTGGTCGTTCGTGCCGAATGGCCAGCCGATCGTGAGTCGGCCCACATCGCTGGGCGAGCTACCAGGACAAACAGGCGAGAGTTTGGCCATGAGCAAGGCGCTCAAGAAGCGTGGCTTCGGCTTTGTGGGTCCGACGATCTGCTACGCGTTCATGCAGGCAACGGGACTCGTCGACGATCACTTCGCCACCTGCTTTCGCAGTCAATCCGCGAGGTAATGCTCGAGCCCGCTAGCCCGGTCCACGTCCGCAAGCTGCGGCCCGATGGCGAGGAGATCTTTGCCTGGGACGGCGCGGTCTTGCGCTGCGATCAAGACGGCATCGTGCTGCGCGCGGAATTCAACGTCGACCTGGTCGAGCGCGAGTACGCGACGTTTCGGCGCGGCGACGTGTTCGTCGAGTTCTACTACTGGGTCAGGCCGTACAACGTGTTCCAGGTCAGCTCAGCGGACGGGACGCTGAAGGGCTGGTACGCCAATCTGGGGCTACCGGCCGAGCTCGAAGCTCGCCAGAACGAGCTTCGTTATGTCGATCTGGCGCTCGATCTCTGGGTGTCGCCGAATGGCGAGCACGTCGTGCTGGACGAAGACGAGCTGGCCGAGCTGCTTGCTCAGTGGCCACAGCTGGCCGACACCGCGGACCGTGGCCGGGCTGCACTGATCGAGCTGGCGACGAACCGCCAGTTACCGCGCTGGCCGTGAGAGGAACGCTGGTCAGTCGACGATGACGAGGCCCGACATGCCACCGTGGCCGGGTGCGCCGTGCGCCTCACAGAAGTACGAGTACTGGCCGCGGTCGGTGAACGTGATCTCGAACTGCTCGTCTGGCTCGAGCCAGCCCGAGTCGAACTGCAGCAGCCAGGTGCCTGGATCCGCGGTCACCGTGTGCGCCTCGCCCAGCTCGTCGGTATTGCGCCAGATGACACGCGTGCCGCGCGCGATGTGAATCTCGCTCGGCCGAACCTCGTACTGATCGAGCGCCACGACCACGACCTTGCTGGGCCGAGTGCCGCCGAGCCAGGCCACGCCGTCGCCGATCCAGTCCAGACCCACCGCAAAGGGAGCCGTGGCGTAGGCTGCGAGCTCGCCGACTGAACGCGGCTGGATATTGGTCACCGCGGCCTTCTGGCGCGGCGTCAACGCGTGAAAGCGCGCATAGACGTACTGGGCGACGGCAGCGCGCCGACTGCACGGGCACAAGTCGAGAATTCGGCCTGCCACCAGATGGCCGGCGAAGTGCAGGTGGTCGCCGCGTTCGAGGACCCAGGCGACACGCTGACCCGGATCGGCGCTGCCGTTACCAGCGATGCTGTAGTCGGCATAGAACAGCATGCCCAGGCTGACGACGCCGAGGGCAACCAACCCGGCCAGCAGGATCGCGCCCAGCTTCAGCACCGATGACCACCTGAGCCGTCGTCGTGGTGCTCGTGCGTTCGGCTGCCAGACGCGGCTGGCCTCGACGGAACGTGGTGGTGCGGTATTCGCCACGCGGCGAGTATCGCTTCGGCCACGGTGTCGAGCGGCTTCGAGAAAGTTGGGATCTGGTTGAGCCTGCCTCAGGCTGCGACGAGTCGGTCCAACGTGCTGGGCAGCTCGGTCAGGTCGGGCAGCTCCGCGTCGCGCGGCAGGTCGGTCATCTCGCCGATGCGATTGATCCATACCGCGCGCAGTCCGAGCATCTGGGCAGCGGCCAGGTCATGAAACGGGCTCGCCGCGACATGGACGTGGCGTGCCTGGTCGGCACGTGTCTGCTCGAAGAAACGCCGCCAGTGACCCGGCGCGGGCTTGTACGAACCCGCTTCCGCGGCCGTGACGCGTGCGTCCACGGGCACACCGATCTGGCGCAGCGATGCGTCGAGCAGATCGGGATCGGTATTCGACAGGATGGCCAGGCGCCAACCGCGTTCGCGCAGCGCGCGCAGGGCGGGCGGCACGTCGGGAAAGGCCGGCCAATCGGGCAGTGAGTCGGCGAATGCGTACTCGTCCGCGGGATTGAGAGGCAGTGCCTCGATGGCGGCGATGCCGCGCAGGGTGCGCGCGCCAACTTCGCGGTAAAGCAGCGATCGGCCTTCCTGGACGAGTGGTTCGAGCGCGTGATGGCGCGCGAGCAGTCGTTCCGGATCCTGCTCGGGCCACACTCGGCGGAAGACGGAGCGAATCCCGCCGTGCCAGTCGATCAGGGTCCCGTAGCAGTCAAATGTGGCCCAGCGTTCGCTCACGCGCGCTGCGCCTCGGCGAGGCCACGCTCATACGCCCGACGCAAGCCGCGTGCGATGCGCTCGGCGAGATCGGCCGCGGCTGCAGTAGTGAGCAGGCGGCCAACGCCAGACTCCTCCCACTGCTGAACGATGTCCTGGGCCTGGGCGAGGAACTCCAACCAGGGTTCTGTCGCCTCATGCGCCACGACGATCGCGCCCGACGTCTTCGTGCATCACACTGAAACCAATTGTGGCATGGCGATCAGGTCGGCGGCGGGAGCGCTTGGCCGAGTTGGACAGCGCGCTGCAGTGCGCGCGCGATGCGCTCGGACAGGTCAGTCGTAGCCGACGAGGGCAGCGGCAATTCGACCTGAATTTCGGCCCATTCGTCCACGAGCGCTCGAGCTTGCGGAAGCCAGTCACGCCACTCGCGGGGGACGGTCAGCCGACACACGCTGTCACTCCCTACCCCTCCATTGGCCAGCCTACGCCACATTGTTGACTATCCGAATCTGCCAGGTGGCATAAGTCACCTGCCATATGGCCTAAGTGAAAACATGTACGCGCACGCCCCGTTAGCAGGGCGTGCGTGTCGTCCTCAATCAGTAGTCGTTGTCGGGGCAGGTGTTGTTGGTCGCACCCAGGCAGAAGCTCGGCGCGCTCGACGGACCCGTGATGTTGCCGGCCTCATCGTGCGGATTGATGGCCACGCGATCCCAGTGCCAGCGCGTCGGCTTGTGCTGGCCGCCGTTGATCCAGCTCGAGAAGTAGGGCCGCACGCCCTGCTCGAACCAGGAGTCGGGGATGCGATTGTCGGCGCCCGTCGCTGGGTTCTGGGCGTACAGCCCGTCGATCTGCATCGCCGGATAGCCGTTCACGAACATGTGAATCGAGTCCTTGGTCAGCTCCATGCGGAAGCGGTCGCGGCAATGCAAGTCGAGCTCGTTGTCGGCGCACATGCGCCACACGTCGCGCAACTGCATATCGGTGCCCGCGATGCGCGCCTGGGGATCGTTGCCGGTCACCGAGGCCGCTGTTCGGGACGTGCCGATACCCTGGGTTTCCCACACCCGACCGGGCCGATCGCCGTTATCGGTGCACTGGCGGCCGTCCTTGGGGCATTCGCCGCCGGTGACGCGATTCGAGTTGTCGTACATGGCGCACACGAAGTTGCCGCCCTGGTCGTTACGCTCGATGCGGCAGCCCAGCGCGCCGACACCGCCAAAGGACCCGTAGCCGTACAGCGAATCCACGCCGTACTGGCTGGGCGCCTGGGCAGGCGAGACGTCAATCTCGTAGAAGGCATTGCCGCCGCCCATGCCATCCGAACCGGCCGCGGCGTCGAACTCGACGACGAGTTTGCCATTCTCGAAATAGAACTGCTTATCAGGCGAGACCATCACGCCGCCGGACAGGCGGTACGGACTGACGTCGACGAAGTCGATCATCCAGTGGTTGACGTTGACGAAATAGCCCGTCTGGAACGTCCCTTTGGCGCCGTACTCGACGTTGAAGACGCGGTAGCCCATCGAGCCATCGGTGAACTTGGTGATCGATAGGCCATCGTTGTCGAAGCTATCGACCCAATCATTGTTGCCGGCGATGCGGGTGGCCGGCTGCGCGTCGGGCTGCGGATAGCACCAGACCGGGAACTCGGGCTCGATAGTAGTCGGGTAGCGCTGCCCGTTCAGGCGCACGTTGGCCATATTGCAGTTCAGATCGGGCGCGGGGATGGCGTTGATCTGCGCCTGCGCGCCGACGACGATGGCGAGCGACGCCAACAGTGGCGCGACCACGGCGATAGCGCGCTTGAGACCCTTAGACATTGCGTGCTGACTCCAACTCTCCAAACCCTTCCACACCAAGCAGTAACGAGCCCGGACGCGAGTTTTAGTCGATCC
>DASXRR010000488.1:0-7515 GCA_036506475.1 Chloroflexota bacterium | reverse complement strand
GCCGAGGCAGTGCGCGATCACGATGTCGTCGAGACCGTGCGAGCGGCTAGTGCTGGCTCGCCAGTGACGAAGCTCGTCGAGCTCCGCTCGGATCCGGCTCGACCACGAGTGTGGCTGCACGTCGTGGCGACGCGTGTGCCAGCCGATCGACGCACCCTCGTCCTGCTGCAGGACGTGACCGAGCTACGCCGCGCGGAGGCCGCGCGGCGTGACTTCGTAGCCAACGTGTCGCACGAGCTCCGCACGCCGGTGGCGTCGCTAAAAGCGTTGGTCGAAACGTTGGAAGCCGGAGCCATTGATGATCCGGAGGCGGGCCCAGATTTCCTGCGGCGCATGCACGTGGAAGTCGACGGCCTCGCGCAGTTGATTGCCGAGCTGCTGGAGCTCGCGCGTATCGAGGCTGGCAAGCTCGAGCTCGATCTGCAGCTGTGCCGTGCTGACGAGCTGGTACTTGATGCAGTCGAGCGGATCCGAGCGTACGCCTCACGAGTTAGTCTCACGATCGAGGCCGCACTGGCGCGAGAAGACCTCTGGGTTCGTGCCGATGCTCGTCGCATCGGGCAGGTCCTGAGTAATCTGCTGTCGAACGCGGTCAAGTTCACGCCGCCGGGCGGCCGGATCGAGGTCGGCGTACGACGTGCCAACAGCTGTGCCGAGGTGTGGGTCGCCGACACGGGCGTCGGCATCGCTAGCGATCAGCTCGTACGAGTCTTCGAACGCTTCTACAAGATTGATCCGTCGCGATCGAGTAGTGGCACCGGGCTCGGGCTGGCCATTTGCAAGCACATCATTCGCGCGCACCAGGGCGAGATCTGGTCGCGCAGCCCCGGCCTGGGCCGTGGCGCAACCTTCACGTTCACCCTCCAGGCGGCCGAACCAGCCGCGGACTTGCACGCTGAAGCTGCTCGTCGTGCGCAGCCACTGGCGCCCGCAGCGGCACTCTAGTTGCGGGCTGGCGCACGCAAACGATCGACGCTCCCTCAGTCCATGCCGAGCGCGGCCAGGATGAGTGCCACAGTCACGCCAGTGCGGTGACTCCATTAGATACTGGAGCCACGATGGCGACTAAGAGCGGGCCAGGCCTGCGTTAACAATCGCCGGTAACCGGCACGAAATATGGACATGATGCCTACCTGGTCAGGCATGCTACGGACCCGTGCTCGAGACGATTCACCTGGTGCTTGACCGTCCGCCCGACGGTGACCCCCGCGCGCTCGTGTACCTGGCCGAACCCGTTGGGCGAGAAAAACAGCCGCCCATCGCGATCTCAGCCGTATTTCACCCCGAGGCCGACCCAACCGCCCATCGCACAGCGCTGGCGGAGCTGGAATCCGAGCTGCGAGCACACGGTTGGCAACGCGAGGAGACGCGCGGGCACGCACTTATCGGCGTGCGCTTCCACCGCTGGCGCAGCCCGAGCGGCCCTGCTGCAACGTCTGACGCTCCGCGCCCCGACCTGGTGGGCAAGTGTTAGCGTTTGGTTAAGGCGCTCGATAGCCATACGGGCCGAGTGCTTCGAGAGGCTGGCCCACCCACGTGCTGCGCCGTTGGTTGAAACGCTGGAGTCGCCGCCGCGTCGGCGCTGAGCTCGCCACGACTCAACCCCTGACACTCTCCTCGCCCCCGCCCGAGACGCCCAACGGTGCCGTCCGCGCCTATCCTGGCCGCCTCATTATCGTCGAAGGCATCGACGGCTCGGGAAAGAGCACCCAGCTCGATCTCTTGCGCAAGTGGCTGATCAATCTCGGGTACCTGGTGGTCTTCAGCGAGTGGAACTCGTCGCCAATCGTCAAGGGCACTACTCGCCGCGGCAAGCGCGATCACTTGCTGACGCCGATGTCGTTCAGCCTGATCCATGCCGCCGATTTCGCCAGTCGCACCTCTGCGCAGATCGTGCCGGCACTGCACGCCGGCGCCATCGTGCTCGCCGATCGGTACGTGTACACCGCTTACGCACGCGACGCGGTACGCGGCGTCAGTCGTACCTGGCTGCGGCGCCTGTACTCGTTCGCCCCGCCCCCCACACTGGCGTTCTACTTCGACGTCCCACTCGACGAAGCCATGCGCCGCATTCTCTCGGGCAGGCCGCGGATCAAATATTACGAAGCCGGCCTCGATCTCGGTCTGAGCACCGATCCGTATGACTCGTTCCGTCGCTTTCAAGGGCTGATTCGGTCAGAGTACGATCAGCTGGTCCAGGAATTCAGTCTCCTCCGCATCGACGCGACGCAATCCCTGGTGGCGCAGCAGCAGCACATGCGGGACATCGTGCGAGCGCATTTGGAGGGCGCCATGTGCGCGCCAGAGCGGTTCACAGGTGATCCCCGCCGCGTCGTCGGCATGCTCGGTCACCAGGTCGCCGAGCAGCACCTCGAGCTGCCAGGATGACGGCCCTCCGCTGTTATGGTGAGCGGCTACCCGGGCTGGACGATGGCGTTCTGCCCGGCCGCCTGATCGTCCTCGAGGGTACCGACGGTGTCGGCCGCTCCACGCATATCACTCTGCTGACCGAGTGGCTCGAGTCGCGCGGCTTCGCCGTCGTGAACACCGGGCTGCGCCGGTCGGAGTTGGCGGGCCGCGGCATCGAGCGCGCCAAACGCGGCAACACGCTCGATCCAATGACCTTGAACCTGTTCTATGCCACGGACTTCGCCGATCGACTGGAGCGGCAGATCGTTCCTGCGCTGCGCGCTGGGATGGTCGCGCTCGTCGACCGCTACATTTTCTCGCTCATGGCGCGCGCGTTCGTTCGCGGGCTTGACCGTGATTGGGTCGAGAACCTGTTCGGCTTCGCACTGGTCCCGGACCTGGTCGTGTACCTGGACATTGATATCCAACACCTCCTCCCGCGAGTGCTGACCAGTACCGGCTTCGATTACTGGGAGTCGGGCCAGGATTACCTGCCTGGCCAGGACGTGTTCAACAACTTCGTCGAATACCAGTCGCACCTGCTCGCGGAGCTTCGTCGACTTGCTCGCGAGCACCAGTTTGTGACAGTCGACGCACGCGGGTCGATACATGACGTCTTTCGCGACCTGTGCTCGGTCATCGAGCCAGTGGTCGCGGGGATGGCGCGCAGCCCGGCGATGCTGGTCGAATCAAGCAGCTAGTACGGTGTGACGGCCCCAATCCTGCAGCCTGATGGAGCTGCGATGGCTGCCAGGTCCGAACCGATTGCGATCATCGATATCGGCTCGAACAGCGGCCGCCTCGAGGTGGTTCAGCTCGACGAGTTCGGCCATCTGGACGTCCTGGAGACGGAAGGCACACCGCTACGACTCGTGCACGAGCTCGCCACCGGCAAGCGCCTCGGCGAGAGCGTAACCGAACGGACGATTGAAGCGCTGCGCGGGTTCCGGGCGATTGCCCATGGGGCAGGTGCGAAGCGGGTGGTCGCGGTGGCGACGGCGGCAGTGCGCGAGGCATTGGACGGCGACGCGTTCACAGAACGACTGCGTGCTGCGACCGGACTCGATATCGAGATCATTTCTGGCGAAGCCGAGGCTAGGTACGGCTTTCTTGGCGCGGTCTATGGGGTGCCAGCGGACGATGGGGTATTGATCGACATTGGGGGCGGCAGCATGCAGCTCGCTCGCTTCCAGGGGCGACAGCTGATGCAGTCGTGGAGCTTGCCCTTGGGCGCCTTGCGACTGAGCGATCGCTTCCTGCTCACGGATCCGCCAACCTCGTCTGAGCTGCGCCGATTGCAGGAGCATGTTCGCGACACGTTGCGGAACGCGGGCGCACCCGGCTTGCGAGCGAGTGAGCTCGTCATCGGCACTGGCGGCACCCTGCGCAATCTGGCCAAGCTGGACCGCGTCGGGCGCGACTATCCCATTCGACGCCTGCATGGCTATGGCGTGAGCAAACGCGATCTGGCAGACCTCGTTCGCAAACTGGCGGAGCAGACGGGTGCGCAGCGGGCCAAGATGCAGGGGCTCAACGCTACTCGATTCGATTCCATCGTTGGCGGGGCGGCGTGTGCGCACGCTGCGCTCGAGGTCCTGGGTGCATCGGAGCTGGTGGTCTCGGGCCAGGGGTTGCGTGAAGGAATTGCGCTGAGCCAGTTTGGCAGTTGTCTGCCATCGCCGCTGGAGGTACGTCGCTCCGCCGTGGCGGCACTGGCCGCGCGGTTTTCATCGTGGAATCCGCATCTCGCTCGCCAGCGCACCGAAGCCTTGCTGGCCCTGCAGGGAAGGTTGGCGCCGGAGCTCGACCCCGTGCTGGTCGAAACCCTTGGCCACGCCGCGACATTGCTCGACATCGGCCGCAGCGTCGACTTCTACAGTCGCCACGACCATACGGCAGCGATCGTCTTGGCGGCCGACCTGTCTGGCTTCTCCCATCGTGGACTGGCACTGTTGGCCGCAACCGTCAGGTTCGGTGAAAAGGACATCGCACATCTCAAGAGCTGGGCGCCGCTGTTGAGCAGTGCCGATCAACCATCGCTAGCACGCGTGGGTGCTCTGCTCGGCCTGGCTGACTCGATCGCGCGTCAGGCGCCTGTCGATACTCCTACGCCGGTCACGTTCTCGCGCGCCGATGGCCAGCTCATGCTCTCATCTGACTGGCTCGATCCATGGCCGCTGCAAGCGGCGGCGCGACGAGTGCAGAACGTCTTCGCCGTCGGCGTCGTTGTGAACGCTTGCTAGGCCAGGTCGCGCAGCAGTCCGGGCGCGACCAGCCACTCGAGCTCGCCCGCCGCGGCTCGCACCGAGTCGACAAACGCCAGGCAGGCGACTCCACCCTTTTTCATCGTGAGCCGTACTGTGCTTGGCTCACCGCTGAGCAAGTATGACGCGAGCTCGTGCAGGCTCGGCTCGTGTCCAACCAGCGCCAGCGACTGCCCGCCTGCATGCGGCTGCAATGCCTCGACCACTTCCGCGGGCGGCCGGCCGGGCTCGAGCTGGTCCAAGCGGATCGGCGCGGGCCAGCTCGCCTTGTCCTGCAGAATCTCGGCGGTTTGCCAGGCTCGAGTCAACGGGCTACTCAGTACCACATCTACGTTGGGCACGAGCTCGCGCAGACCGCGCGCGGCCCTGCGGAATTTCTTCTCACCAGCTGGCGTGAGCGGCCGATCGCGGTCGTCGGGCCATTCGGCGGGATCGGGATCGAAGGCAATCGCGTGCCGCACCAGGTACACGTGCATCGCAGCCAGAATACCAATCGAGACCTACCGGCAAACTGGGCCACACACTAGACACGCATGCCCGATTGCGGTGCAAGATAGGTCAGCGGTGCCTGAACAGCCGACCACGATCGGACAGTTTGCTCAGTCTGTCTTGAGGAGGCAGCTCGCGGCGCTGCTCGCGCGGGAGGCCGGAGTTCGCTCAGGCGATGATCCGGAGGCGGTGCACCAGATGCGCGTTGCGACACGTCGACTGCGGGCCGCGCTCAGCCTTTTCGCCGATGTCATACCCGCGGACGTTCTCGCATTACGACGTGAGCTGGGCTGGCTGGCCGACACACTCGGTGCAGTCCGCGACTTTGACGTGCAGATGACCTCGCTTCGCCAGGTAGCAGAGGAGCTGCGCGCGGAACAGCCGGCGTTGAGCCCGTTATTCGCCTGGTTCGCGGCACGCCGCGCGAGTGCCCGCGATGACCTCACAGAGCGCCTGGACTCGGCTCGCTACGCTGCCCTGCTTGGCTCACTCGGCGCGCTCAGCTCGGTCAACGTCACAGGGTGGCCCGGTGATGCAGGCAGGCGCGTCGAGGAGGCGCTCCCAGAACGCCTGCATCGGCGCCATCGGCGCTTTCGCAAAGCTGCCCGCGCAATCAGCGCCGCGTCAGCCGCCGTTGAATTGCACCGTGCACGGATCCGCGCCAAGCAGCTTCGCTACAGCCTGGAGTTTGCTTCGGGCGTCTACGGCAAGCCTGCCCAAACGCTCATCCGCCGAGCAGTCGGCCTCCAGGATTTGCTCGGCGCAATCCAGGATGCGGTCGTCATGGACGAACGTTTGCGGGCACTGAGTTCCGCGGGCCACGAGCTGCCGCCGAGCAGCATCTTTCTCGCGGGGCAGCTCGCTCAGTGCTTCGCCCAACGAGCAACGAGCGCTCGCGCGCAGATCCCGCGATCGAGCGGCCGAGTTCTCAGCCGTAAACGGTGGAAGCGGTTGGCGCGCTCGTTCCCTGTCTCGCGCTAGCTGGGCGGTCTCGCCCGGTGCGTAGACGTTGCTGAGCCTGGACCATGCCGCGGCCCTTGCAGCTTGCATCGGCGCGGTGGTCGACACCAGCGACCACATCGCCGTGGTTCCTCCGCGCCGCGCAGCCTAGGCGCAGACCGCCGCACGTAACCGGTCAAGTGCCTCGCGGTCGAGCCCAATCGCCCGTAGCAGGCCGTCTACGTCGCCATACACGCCACGCACCCGAGCGAAGAGCGCATGCATCGTGTCGGGCCGGGTCACCATCGCTCGAACGATCTCCTCGCGGGGAATGTCGAAGCTGCCGAACAGCCGCTCGAACTCCGCCACGGGCGCGAGCTCGAGAAGAGGACTCGACAGCGCGTAGTCCTCTGCGATGTTCGCGGCGCTGATTCCCAGTGCGGCCTGTATGAGCGCGACCGTCACGCCCGTGCGGTCGCGCCCACCGGTGCAGTGGATCAATACCGGCAGCGTGCCCGGCCGACCAAGTAAATCGATGATGCGTGCGAAGCGGTCGCCGTTGCGCTGAATCAGCGACCAGTACAACTCGACCCAGTCGAGCTTGCCCTGAGCCATCCGGGCCAGCAAGCTGGCGGACGGCGCGCCTGGACTGATGCCGCTGCCTGGGTCCAGCGGCTCGTGCACAACATCGATCCCGTGCTCCTCGAAAGGGGAGAGGCTACGTTGCCGCTCCTTCTCGCTGCGCAGGTCGATGACGGTGCGGATTCTCAACTCGTCGGCAACTCGTGCAAGTCCCGCACGAGAGATGGCGCCAGTGGCGCCCGAACGGAACAGGACTGCGGAGCGAACGCGTCGGCCATCCTCGGTCGGGTAGCCACCGAAGTCGCGCAGGTTGACGGCGCCGTCGATCCAGTCCACCACGCGCACAGCTGTCGATTCCATCTGGCTACAGCCTGCCATGGCCTGAGTTAACGAGGCACCCGGCGGCGGGTTAACGATCGGCGGCTGGCGCTGCGCTCACGCATCGGCCTCCACGACAGCGACGCTAGCGCCACGCAAGAGGCGGCGTAGCTGCTCCACGCAGCCAGCGCACAGCGCGATAGAACCGAAGCGCACGAATCGCGTGACCGTTCTGCCCCGCTGCGTCTTGAGCGCATCGAACCAGCGGCGCCAGCGCGAGCATCGGCGCGGCAATGCGCGGTGGCTTGCCACGTGCTCGGCCAATCGCCGATGGGTCAGCAACCGATCGACTACCAATGATGCTTCGGGCGCGTTCGCGACGATCGCATAAGCTCGGGAAGCCAGTGGCGTTGAGGTGATACCCAGTGGATCGACGATGATAATCGGTCCGCGCACGAACGCCTGCTGCGCCTCCAGCCGCGGCCCCGCCTCGGCCACCAGCAACACCGTTGTC
>DASXRR010000487.1:0-30994 GCA_036506475.1 Chloroflexota bacterium | reverse complement strand
TTCGACTGCCCGACGGAAAGGTCCTGATTCCGGGTGTGATCACGCACCGGACACCGGTCGTCGAGCACCCTGACGTGGTGGCCATGCGCATCGAGCGCTACGCCAGAATCGTCGGCCGCGAGAACGTCATCGCCAGCTCCGACTGTGGCTTTGCGCAAGGCACACGGACATTGCGCGTGCACCCGACGATCGTGTGGGCCAAGCTGGCCGCGCTGGTCGAGGGCGCGCGGCGCGCCACCAGGCGGCTCTGGGGCTCATGACGCTTGTTCGCCTCTCTCTTGACGGACCGGTCGAAGCGGACACCTATCGGGAATTCCAGGGCGAAGCCGAGTTCGCAGTCGATCCCGACCAGCACGTTGCCATCGTCGATCTCGATCTCGCACCGCGAGACAGCCAGGGATGTGTCCACTTCAGCGCCGACGTGCGCATCTTGCGCCCGCTCGGCGCTACGAATCGCGGCCTGTTCCTGGATGTCCCGAACCGCGGCACGTCCATCTTCACGCGCATGCTCGAGCCCGGGCCCATGGGCCCCGCCACCCAGCTGACCGAGGGCTTTCTGCTCCGACGAGGATTCACCGTGGTCACGTGTGGCTGGCAGCACGACATCGCACGCGGTAATGGCCGCTTCGGCCTCACCGCCCCGCCGGCGCGCGCAAACGGTCAGCCACTGAGCGGCCCCGTCACCACCACCCGCCAGATCGATGCGCCCACCGCCGAGCTGATGCCCGACTCACCTTACCGCCCGATCGCGTCTGCCGCTGCCACGCTCATCGAACACGACGATCCGACCGGCCCAGGTCATGAAGTCAGCAGCGACGCGTGGCGCCTGGACGCCGACGGCCGCGCCCACTTCGCGTTCGTGCCTGGTAAGACCTACGTCTTGACCTACATGGCCGACGGTGCCTCGGTAACTGGTCTCGGCCTCCTCGCCATGCGCGACCTCGTCTCGCACCTGCGGCAGCAGTACAACCTGGAGTTCGCAATTGCCATGGGTGCCTCGCAAACCGGCCGCGTGCTCCGCCAGATGGTTGCGCTCGGCCTGTGCGAGGACGAAGCTGGCCGACTCGCGCTCGACGGCGTACTGGCCGTCGCCGCCGGCGCCCGCTTTGCCGACGTCAACACACGCTTCGCACAGCCAGCCTCACAGGAGCCCTCGACTGCCTCCCCGATCGATGCCGGACTTCGAGGCTCGCGCTCGCCGAAGCTGATGCTTCTCAACACCTCGTCCGAGTACTGCAGCAGCTCGTCGCCGAAACACCTGTCGGCCGCGCTCAGCCACCTCACGCCGGACCGCCAGACCGACCTCGATGTCCCCAACAATGTGCGGATCTACCTGGCCGCCAGCACCCAGCACGCGCCGTCGCCCCTGCCGTTCGGCTCAGGCGACGTGCCCGCCGGCCGCGGCGTCAATCTTCCGAACACCATCGACTACAAACCCTTCGTACGCGCCTGTGTCGATAATCTGACCACTTGGATCGTGGACGGCGTCGAGCCGCCGCCAAGCGTCTATCCGCGCCTGTCCGACGGCACCCTCGACACTCGGCTGTGGCCGAACGTCGACGCCGACGGCAACGAGGTCGCCGGTATCCGCCACCCCGACGTAAGCGTCCCACTCGCCACGTACCTCGGCTGGAACCCGCGTCACCCGTCAATTGGCGCCCCGCATCTGTTGCTGCGTGCCACTGGCTCCACGATCCCGTTCTCGTCCGAGGCGATCGCCCAGCGCTACCCCAGCCGCGAGGCCTTCCTGCAGCAGGTCCGAACCGCCGCAGAAGCGCTGGCCGCCCAGCGCTACGTGCTCTCGGAGGACATTCCGACCCTCGTCGCCGCCTCGGCCACACGCTGGGACCTCTTTACCGCCGTCGAGACGCCAGCGTTGCTTGCGACCCATGCCGGCCTCGGGTAGCATCCCGCTGACGTATAGCGGATCGTATATGAAGGGTTGGGATCTCAGCGGTGGGTAAGTACATCCTGCGGCGCTTACTCCAGGCCATTCCCGTCATCTTCTTCTCGACCTTCATGGTCTTCATGATCATCCACCTCATTCCGGGTGACGCCGCTGCCGTCCTCGCCGGCCCGAACGCCACGCCCGAGGCGCTTGCCGCGATCCGCCAGGAGATGGGCCTCGACCAGCCCTTGCTGGTCCAATACGCCGTGTGGGTCGGTCATCTCGTCCAGGGCGACCTCGGTAAGTCAACCCTGAGCGGCCAGCCCATCATCAAGCTGCTCCAGGCCCGCGCGCCGGCCACCATTCAACTAACGATCGCGGCCATGACGATCTCGATCCTCATTGCCATTCCGCTCGGCATCCTGAGCGCCACGCACGTCCGCGGCCGCCTGGAGTGGTTCATCTCGACCATTCAGAGCCTGTGGCTGGCCATCCCCAACTTCTGGGCGGGAATCCTGGCCATCATTCTCTTCTCCTTGATCTTGCGCTGGCTGCCGCCAGGCGGCCGCGTGGCCGACGGCAACAATATCGGCGACTCCATCAAGTCGCTGATCCTGCCGGCAACCACCCTTGGCCTGGCGCTCTCGGCGAGCCTGTCGCGCTTCGTCAAATTCAACCTGCTCGAGGTCTTCTTCGACGACTTCGTGCGCACCGCGCGCGCCAAAGGCCTGAACGAGAACCGGGTGATTTACGGCCACGCACTCCGCAACGCGATGCTGCCCGTCATCACCATTCTGGGCGTGCAGTTCGCCAGCTTGTTGGGAGGCACGATCATCATCGAGTCCGTGTTCTCATGGCCTGGGGTTGGTGGCCTGATGCTCGACGGCATCGCCAATCGAGATTACGCTGTGGTTCAGGGCGGGCTGTTGCTGCTGGTGATTCTGTTCATCGTCATCAACCTGCTGGTGGATCTGACCTACGCGATCATCGACCCGCGTATTCGCCTCGGTGACAACAGGTAACGCTGATGGCAGTTCGATCCGCAGCCGACGTTGTTTCTCGACCATCCATCGCGCCCGCGGCGCCAACTGTCAAAGAGTCGCCGCATCCGGTCACTGCCGCGTTTAAGCGCACGTGGCGCAATCCGCTGGGTTTCTTCGGCCTGGCCATTCTCGGCTTACTCGTCTTCGCTGCGCTGACGGCGCCCTTCATCTCACCCTACGATCCGATCGTTCAGCATCAGGGCAAGGAGCTCCGTGGGCCAACCGCCGAGTTCTGGCTGGGCACGGATGAGCTCGGTCGCGACTTGCTGAGCCGCGTGATCTGGGGCACGCGGCCGTCGCTGATAGTGGCCATCATGGTCATCTTCATCGGTGGCGGGATCGGCATCTGCGCGGGGCTGGCGGCCGGCTATCTCGGCGGCTGGGTGGATGCGTTGTTGATGCGTGTGTTCGATGCGCTGTTCGCTTTTCCACCGATTCTGCTCGGCTTCGTGGTCATCGCCGCCCTCGGGCCTGGAACCACGCAGGTGGCGTACGCGATTGCGATCGCCGTCGTGCCCAGCCTGGGCCGTGTTGCGCGCTCACTCGTACTGAAGGAGCGCTATCGCGACTATGTGCTCGCCGCGCGCTGCATCGGCGCCCGTGTCGGCCGCGTCATGTTCCTGCACGTGCTGCCTAACGCCATCTCGCCCATGATCGTCAACATCGCCCTGATCATGGGCTTTTCCGTCCTTGCCGAAGCCAGCCTCGCCTTCCTGGGCCTGGGAACCCAGCCGCCCACCCCCTCCTGGGGCGCCATGCTCAACGCCAGCCGCGCCTACCTGCGCGTCGATCCATGGATGGCCATCTGCCCCGGCATCGTCCTCGCCCTCCTGTTGCTCGGTCTGAACTACCTCGCCGACGCGCTCAGAGAGGCGTTTGATCCGCGCCGAGTAAACGCCGGGTTCTAGATCTGGAAGTCTGTAAAGCGGCGTGATTCATCGCACAGTAGCCATCGTTGGCATCGGACAGACGCGTTTTACTCGCAAGTCGGGGCGCACCGCGTGGGACCTTGCTCTCGAGGCTGCGCTTGCGGCACTGAACGATGCCAAGATCGATCCAGCAGACATCGACGGAATGGTGCGCTATGCCTTGCCCACGGAGTACGTCAGCATCCCGATGATGCAGCGCTCGCTCGGCGTCCGCGACCTGCGCTACTACTGTGAGGCACCACTCGGCGGTGAAGCCACGTCCGCGGTTATCAACCACGCCGCGGCTGCCATTGCGTCGGGCCAGGCCTCGACCGTCCTGGTGTGGCGTGCGCTGAACCAGAGCCAGGGCGTCCGCTTCGGGCGCGCCGACCAGCGCCTGCCGCTCGAACCAGGCGATGAAGATGTCGTCGTGCCCGAGGACGGCGAGAATCGCTCGTTCACATGGCCATACGGCCAGATGTCGCCGGCCCACATCTTTGGCCTGTGGGCCCGTCGCTACATGTACGACAATGGGCTCTCGGACGACGACCTGACGCGCGCCCTGGGCACGCTTGCCATCCAGCAACGCAGGAACGCCAACAACAACCCCAACGCCGTCTTCTACGACCGCACCCTGACCTGGGAGGACTACGAACACGCGCGCTGGATCAGCAAGCCGATCCGCCTGTTCGATATGTGCCTCGAAAACGACGGCGCCTGCGCCCTGGTGCTGGTGGACGCCGATCGCGCCCGCTCCCTGCGCGACGATCCCGCCTACGTCCTGTCCGTGACCCAATCGCTTGGCGCCTACAAGGAGCCCATGGGCCTGTATGGCGCGGACCTCATGCACTGGTTCCCGCCGCAGGCCGTCGAGCGTCTGTACACCGAAGCCCGCGTCCAACCATCGGATATCGACGTCGCCGAACTCTACGACGCCACTTCGTTCATGCCGCTGAAAAGCCTCGAAACCTACCGCCTCACTCCGCCAGGCGAAGCCTGGAAGCATGTGATCGCACACGGCACCAGCCCCGACAGCCCGATGCCTGTGAATACGCACGGCGGCTTCCTGTCGGAGGGCTACATCCACGGCATGAGCACCATCACCGAAGCCGTCCGCCAACTCCGCGGCACCGCCGCCAATCAGGTCAGAGACGCCGAGGTGGCGCTGTGCGGCGCCTCATTCGGCAGCGCCCTGATCCTCGGCCGATGAAGCTCATCCCTGGCATCACACCGCTCACTAAACCGTATTGGCAAGGGGCCCAGCAGGGCGAGCTCCTGATCCAGCGCTGCGACCAGTGCAGCCACCAGTGGCACCCGCCGCTGCCGTTGTGTCCCGCCTGCCACTCGAGCGCCATCACGTGGGTGCCTGTGAGCGGCCGCGGCCATGTCTATAGCTACACCGTCGTCTACCACGCCACCCACGTCGCCATGGCTGACAAGATCCCGTACATCTCAGCCCTGATCCAACTCGACGAAGGCCCCCGGGTCCTGACCAATCTACGGAACTGCCCCGCGGAGCAAGCGCACGTCGGCATGCCCGTGCGACTGATTTTCGAGCCGCTCACCGACGAGATCACATTGCCACAGTTCGAGCCTGGTTAGCGAAGCTTCGCTAACGAGTTGAGACGGTCCCAGGTTGCGTCAGCTCGCGGATGTCATCTTCAGAAAGGCCAAGCAGGCCGCCGAGGATTTCCTGGTTGTGCTCACCAGGTAGCGGCGCGGTGCGGACGGGGACGTGCGAATCCGCCATCTGGATTGGCCAACCCGGAATGGTCACTGAGCCCCGCTCCGGATCATCTACGGTCACGAAGATGCCCCGCGCGCGCAGGTCAGGATCGTTCAATACCTCCAGGGTGTCCCGGACGGCGCCGCACGGCACGCCGGCGCTGCACAGGATGTCCATGGCCTCGAACTTATTCTTGTCCTTCAGCCAGTCGATCACCACTTGATTTGATTCAGAACGGTGGGCGCCGCGCGACTCGGGCGTCGCAAAACGGGGATCGTCGTTCAAATCGGTCCGCCCGACAACAGACAACAGGCGCCGCCACTGCTCGTTGGTCCCCACATGCATGAACAGCCAGTCGTTGGGTCCGAACGGCTTGCACGGATACGCTTCGGCGGGCGCGATTTTGCGCGTGAACGGCACCCAGTTGCCGGGTCGCGGCGTCGGCACGCCCTGCTCGATCGGATGCCCGTAGTGGATCCGGATGAACGTCGAGACGTGGTCGGCCATGGCAACTTCGATGCGCTGCCCTCGACCAGTCCGCTGCCGCTGGTACAGCGCCGCGATGATGCCCATCGCGGTCATGAGACCGGTGCCGTTGTCGGCCAGGTCAGGTCCAGGCTTCATTGGCGGACGGTCCGGCTCGCCCGTAAAGCTGGTGGAGCCGGCGAAGGCCTGAATGGCCGGTTCGAAGGCCGGATAGCTGGCCTGTGGCGACGCGCTGGCGTAGCCCTTGACCTGGGCATAGATGATCCGAGGGTTGGCAGCCGAGATGACGTCGTAGGTCAGCCCCAGGCGCTCGATCACGCCCGGGCTGAAGTTCTCGATGAACACGTCGCACTGCTTGGCCAGTTCGAGCACCGTTTCTCGACCCGCCGGAGTCTTGAGGTCGAGCGTGATCGATTTCTTGTTGACGTTCACGATCAGGCGGTTCAGGCGCGCCATCCCCGAGCCTTCATCGGGACGCTCGACCTTGATGACTTCGGCGCCCATGAATGCCAGGGCCATGGTCGCCGCCGGCCCGGCCACAAAGTGCGTCAGGTCAAGAACGCGCACCCCCGCCAGGGCGCCCTCGTCGACATAGCCGTCGGCGTTCATCGGCCGCTGCCTCCGTATTCGATGATCGCCCGCCCGGCGATCTGGCCATTGCGCAGGGCGTCGACCCCGTCGTTGACTTCGTCCAGCCTATAGCGCCGGCTGACCAGCAGGTCGAGTGGCAGCTTGCCCTCGCGATACCACTGCACGTAGCGCGGATAGTCGCGTTCGGGCCAGCCGATGCCACCCGGCGCGCCGCGCATCACACGCCCGGTTGCCACCAGCATCAGGTCCGGCACCGCCGGCGGCCCGTGCGGCACGCCGATGATTACCGCGGTGCCACCTTCGCGCTCCCAGATCTGCCGCCCGCGCGCGACTTGCAGCGCCTGCTCGCTGGTCTTGGCGATGCCGATCGCATCGAACGCGAAGTCCACCCCGCTCAGCGGCGTGCCGCCCATGATCTCGCGGATCGTCGCCACCGGATCGACCTCGCTGGCATTGACACCGATCGTCGCTCCGAACTGCTTGGCGAACTCGAGTTTTTCGTCCGAAAGATCCACCACGATGATCGGATCGGCACCCGAGTTGGCGCACGCCTGCACGGTCGACAGCCCGACGCCGCCACCACCAAAGACCGCCACCGACTGACCCGCCCGCACCTGGGCCGAATTCAAAGCTGCGCCAGCACCGGCCAGTACGGCGCAGCCAATGATCGAGGTCACGTCGGTCGCTACGTCCTTCTGAAGCTTGACCAGCATCTGCTGGTCGACGACGGTGTGCTCGCACCACGTGTACATGCCGATGTACGCCGGCCCGCCGAAGGTCACGTCCTTGCCCTTGTGAGTCACACGCGCGACAACCGGCTGTACCGGGTCCAGGACGTTGCGTTGGACGATGCCCATCATCACGTGGTCGCCCTCCTGGACGGAGGTCACGTCGCGGCCGACCTTCGTGACCACGCCCGTGGCCTCGTGACCCAGGACCATGGGCACAGGCGAATTGGGCCGCGCGAGCTGATGCAGCTGTGAGTGGCAGATGCCGCTGGCGAACAGCTGCACCTCGACCTGGCTCGGGCCTGGGTCCGGCAGGTCGATGTCGTCGATGACCATCGGCTTGTCGAACTCGAGGTACACGGCGGCCTTCGTTTTCATATCACGGCATCATATATGATGGTCTCTATCCTCTGGGGAGGACCACTCGTGTCGCATTCTGATCTGACCCGGCGTTCGGCGTTGCGCTTGATCGGTGTCTCCGCAGGCGCCGCGCTGCTCGCCGCGTGCGGCGTCGCACCGACAGCACCTGCCCCGACGACCGCGCCGCCGGCACCGACGACGCCGCCCAAGCCGCCCGCCGCCGCGCCTACGGTCGGTGCGGCGCCGACCGCGGCCGTGGCCGCGGTCCAGCCCAAGCCAACGGTGGCCGTGGTTGCGCCGACCACTGCCCCCGCACCGGCCGCGGCCGGCCAGCCGCGCCGCGGTGGCACCGCCCAGTACTCGATCCAGGCCGATCTGAGCTCGATCGACGGCCACGTGCGCACGCCAGGCGCCGTCGACAGCCTCTGGCTCGCCTTCGACCGTCTCACGACCTACGACATGCAATTGAAGCCACAGCCGACCCTGGCCGAGAGCTGGGAGGTCAACCCGGACTTCAAGCAGGTCAAGTTCAACCTGCGCAAGAACGTCACCTACCACTCGGGCCGCGAGTTCACCAGCGACGACGTCAAGTGGAATCTGCTCCGCGTCCGCCGTCCCGACGCTGCCTCGGGTCAGTACGCCAACCAGAGCAGCTGGTGGACCGAGATCGAGACGCCCGACAAGTACACCGTCATCCTGAAGTCCGAGAGCTCGCGGCCGGCCATGTTCGACCTGTTCGAGAACCTGAACATGATCGACAAAGAGACGATCGACATCGAGGCCGGCCCGAAGCAGACCAAGGTCATCGGCACCGGCCCGTTCAAGTTCAAGGAGTGGGTCCAGGGCGACCACCTGAGCTTCGAGCGCAACGAAAATTACTGGGACTCGGGCAAGCCGTACCTGGATGGTCTGCAGGCCAACGTGCGCGACATCCAGTCGGCGACGTTGCAGCTCGAGGCCGGCGCGCTGCACCTGATCCGCAACGCACTCGTGGACGACACCGCGCGGCTGGAGACCGATCCGCGCTTCACCAAAGTCTTGCATCCGAACCCTGGCACGTTCTTCGAGTACGGACTCGACTGCAGCAAGCCGCCGCTCGACAACAAGACGGTGCGGCAGGCGCTCAACTACGCGCTCAACCGCCAGCGGCTGCTCGACCTGTACAAGGGCAATGTGACGGTCGGCGCCCTGCCCTGGGGCCCGAGCTCGCCGGCCTACGACGAGGCCAAGAACAAGGCCTATGCCTTCGATCTCGACAAGGCCGCTTCCTTATTGAAGCAGGCCGGCGCGAACGATCTGGACCTCGAGAACATCATTATCAAAGGCTCCTACCCAGTCCAGGAGACCTTCCTGCAGGTCTACCAGGCCGATCTGGCTAAGATCGGCGTGAAGATGACGCCCAAGCTGGTCGACGCCGCGACGTGGCTCGATCAGGCCAACAACGTCAAGTACAAGGGCATGTGGGCTTCCGGCGACAACTACGCCAACTTGAACCCCGGCTCGTTGTTCGCCGTCTCCCCCGGCTGGCGCGTCTTCCCCAACAACGACGGCTTCAAAGAGCCCAAATGGGCCGAGCTCGTCGCCGCCGTCAACACCGAAGCCGACCCCGCGAAGCAAAAAGCCCTCTTCGCCGAGGTCAACGACTACGTCCTGGACCAGAGCTTCACTTTCGCCGTCTCGAACAACCCCGTGTGGTGGATCACCACGTCGAAGTTCCACGGCTTGCAGCCAACGCTCCACCAAGGCTTCCTCTGGCACAACGCCTGGCTCGACGCGTAGTCAGGAATCGTCTACTAAAGACCGAGGGCGGACACCACGGCATCGGCCACTGCCTGGCCAGCGCGGCGGGGCGCAGGACCGATCGGGCCGGTGGCGTAGGTGAAGTAGTTCTTGGCGAAGCCGATGGCGAACTTGCGGTCGGGGTCGGCGTAGCCGAACGAGCCGCCACCGCCGACGTGGCCGAAGGCTGACGGGCCCGCGTGCGGGCCGCAGTCCGGGCCGCGTCGGTAGCCGATGGCACGCCGCACGCGCACGCGGTAGATCTCGTCCCACTCGAACGACTGCAGCTCGATGCCGCGCTCGATGGCTGCTCGAGACAAGACGCGGACGCCGTCGAGCTCGCCCCAGTTGGCCAGCATCGCGTAGTGCCGCGCCAGCCCGCGCGCGCTCATGATGCCGCCCGAACCGGGGATGGCTGCCTGCTGGATCTCGCGCCGATTGAACCAGTGCGCCACCTGCGAGCCGGCCGGCTCACCCACCATGCGCGCGTCGTACTCCGCCGGCGCGGGCGGCGCATCAACAAGTATCGCCACGCGCGGCAATTCGGAGTCGGGCACGCCCAGGAAGATGTCGATATCGCCCAATGGCTTGCAAATGTCCTCACGCAGGATCTGATTGATGGGTCGGCCGTCGGCGCGCCGCAGAACCTCTCCCACCATGTGCCCGTAGGTCAGCGACGCATACGCCGTCCGTTGGCCAGGCTCGAACATCGGTGTCAGGTCGGCGATGCCGCGGCACATGCGCTCCCAATCGGCCAGCCACTCAGGTGTGTAGCCAACCGGCGTCTGGGGGATGCCGCTGCGCTGGGCCATGACGTCGCGCACGCTGACGCGGTCTTTGCCATGTGCGCCGAACTCGGGCCAGTAGTACGCCATCGGCTTGTCGTAGTCGAGCTTGCCCTGCCCGGCCAGCACGTGCGCGCACGTCGCGGTAACGCCCTTGGTGGTCGACGACAGCATGAACAACGTGTCGCCGTCGACCTTGCGCCCGGTGGTCGGGTCCGCGACGCCGGCCCACGCGTCTACCACTAGCTGCCCATCCAGGTACGCCGCCACCTGCAGCCCGATCTCAGGCCCTTCGGCCACCAGCTGCTCGAGCACCGCGCGGACCGCGGCACTCGCCGCGCCGCCGGCGGCCTGCGTATTGGCATCGCGCGCGGTAGCGGTCATCGTGGTATTCGACATGCCGACAATCCTATAGGATGTCCTACGTGATCCGTCGGCAGGTGGTGGTCGTCGGCTCGGGTGCGGCCGGCATGGCCGCGGCGGTGGCCGCGGCGCGGGGTGGGGCGCAGGTCACGCTGCTGGAGGCGGCCGACCACATCGGCGGCACGACCACGTATTCGGGCTCGGGCAGCTGGGTACCCAACAATCCGTGGGCGCGCGCGGCGGGTATCGACGACTCGGCCGAGGACGCGTTGCGCTACTTGCGGGCGCTCGGCGCGCACGGCGACTGGAACGAAGCGCTGTGCGGCACGTATGTGGAGCACGGCGCGCGGGCGCTGCAGGGTATTCAGGATGCGACCGTCTTGAGCTGGCACCACTTGCGCGCGTTCCCGGATTATCACTCCGAGTTCGAGGGCGGACGCCGCGCGGGTCGCTCGCTCGAGATCGACCCCGTGCAGCTGCCGCGCCACATCACCGACACCATCCGACCGAACCCATACGCACCGCCGCCCGTGACGACCGACGAGGAGGGCGCTGGCGGCATCGACCCGCACGAGATCGAGCGTCGCCGGCGCGAGAACATCGTGGTCAAGGGCGTTGGTCTCATCGGCGGCTTGCGCCAGGCGTTGGAAGAGCGCGACGGCCACGTGCGTACCGGCGCGCGCGTCGAGGGTCTGCTCACCAGCAATGGGGCGGTGACTGGGGTGCGCGCCGCTGGGCACGAGCTCGAAGGTCAGGTCATCATCGCCAGTGGCGGCTTCGAGCGCGACTCGGCACTGGTGCGCACCTTCCTGCGCGGGCCGATGCTGGCGCCGGCCAGTCCGCCCACCAATCAGGGCGACGGCTTGCGGCTGGGCATGTCGATCGGCGCGGCGCTGGGCAACATGAGCGAGGCGTGGTGGTGCCCGGCCATGTCGGTGCCGGGTGAGACCGACGCTGGTGGGCCGTTCTTCCGCATGCTGTTTCGCGACCGCGCCAAACCAGGCGGCCTGATCGTCGATCGGCGCGGCAACCGCTTCGCGAACGAGTGCGCGAACTACAACGATTTTGGCCGCTCGCTGCATACCTTCGATCCGGTCGACTACGCGTTCCCGCGTGTCCCGAGCTGGCTGATCGTCGACCGCGGTCGCCGCGCCGAACGTCTCGGCCCCCTCGACGGTACCGACACTGACCCCGACTGGCTGGTAAGTGCGCCCACGCTGCGCCAACTGGCCGAACGCATCGATGTCCACCCACAAGCGCTGGAGGCCAGCGTTGAACGCTACAACCAGCACTCTGCGGCAGGGGTTGACGCCGACTTCGGCCGCGGCAGCTACGCCTGGGACTGGTACAGCTCGGGCAAGCTGGACGCCGCCGCGCAGCTGCGACCGCTGTGCGAGCCGCCGTACTACGCGCTGCAGGTGCTGCCCGGCTGCCTCGGCACGAAGGGTGGCCTGCGCATCGACGGACGCGCGCGGGTCCAGCGCGCCGACGGCAACGGACCGATCGAGGGCCTGTACGCGGCGGGCAATGCGGCGGCAAATCCGTTCGGCTACGCCTACCCGGGCGGCGGCGCCACGGTCGGGCCTGCACTCGTGTTCGGCTGGCTGGCCGGCGAGACCGCGGCGTCCGGCTGATGCGCCAACGACCCTTCGGGCGATTCGGAACGGTGAGCGCGCTGTCGATGGGCGGCGGCGGTATCGGCCAGGTGTGGGGCGCCACCACGCGCGACGAGGCCGTCGCCACCGTACGCGACGCGGTCGCGGCCAGCATCAGTTTCATCGACGTGGCGCCAAGCTATGGCAAGGGCGAAGCCGAGGATGTGATCGACACGGCGCAGCTAGCGGGGAGCCGAAGTTGAAAGCGCTATCGGCCAGTCTGACGCTGTACCACTTCACCGACGGCCATCACCGCGAGGTGTGCGTCTGGCACGACCAGGATCACAAGCCCGAGGTCGTCGCCACGACGCCAGGCATCTTCATCTCGCAACGCTGGGTGGCGCCACCTGACCTGATGGCCGCTCGTTCGCCGAGCACGCTGCCGCATGATGGCGGCGAGTACGTCAACCTGTACTGGAGCAGCACCAGCGCCGAACAGCTGCATGCCGACTTCGACGTGCTGGGGCGGCGGCTCGAGCTCGTTGGGCGCATGCAGCCAATGCAATACATCGAGCGCACGTTCGGGCGCCGTTTGCGACCCGTGTCGATGCAAACGCGCAACGGACTGGAGCTTTCGGCGGACGCGGTGACGTGCGCACCGCAGAACCAGGGCCTGATGCTGGTGATCGGCGAATTGCAGCCCGGCCAGGGCGGCGAAGACTTCGCCCGCTGGCACGAGGCCGAGCATGTCCCCGAGATCCTGGCGACCGGCATCTTCAGCGGCGCCGCTAAACTCATGTCCGCTGCCGCCGATGAGCCCAACCTGATGGTCATCCTGTATTACAGCGACCGCGATGATCCACTCGTCGCGTATCAGGAGTTCCGCGCCGCCGCGCCCGGTTTGCGTCGGCACCCCGACGCCGAGCGGGCGTTCCGGCGCGTGCACTCGGGCATGTACCGTCCCAGCATCGGCTTCTACGACTTCTACCCGTGAGGCGCTGAGCTGCCTCGTCAGGCCAGCCGCCAGGCGCCGTCGACACGCAAGCCAGAAGCAGTGGGCGCACCGCGGCGCGCGCTGCAGGCCGCCGGGTTCACGTTCGACGACGCGCGCAAGGCACTGGCGCCACTCGATCTTGCCGATGCGCTCGCCATCGGCATCGTTGGCGTGGGTCGTTCGCGGGTCCATCCGACCCTGCGGACGCTACACGGAGACGATCGCATGCTGGACCACGTACTGCGAACGGCGGGGCATCATCGCGCTGGGCTGTGGCGTTGCCCTCTTGCGTCGCCGTGCGGCGTCCAGCCATCGCGTTCGGACCGATGACGTGCCGCCAGAGGGCATCAAACCTGACGCGGCCAACGACCTGTGGAGCGTCTGGTCGGAGTCGAGGACCAGCTAGAGGATCAGGACGACAGCGATGTGCTGCGGCGGAGGCTGGCCGCCGTGATCAAGGCGCCCGACTCGGACCGTTCCGTGCCGACTCGCTGTACGTCGTCCGCCGGCTCATCGCCCACGGCTTCCTGGATATCGTATGAGCGTGCCTGTCCGAGTCGGCATCACGACCATCGGCGATCGCCCCGGTCACTGGGCCGACGCGGAGCGCGCGCTCGGACCGAACGTCGAGCTGCTCCAGGAGCCGGTCAACCTGCAATCGATGTCGGCGACTGGCTTCGACGAGGCGCACCAACGCGTCGCTGATGCGGCCGCGCGGCTGGTGGAGCGCGGCGCAGTCGGGGTCATGATTGGCGGCACGTCGTTCACCTTTTATCGCGGCGTCGACTTTCACACCCGGCTACTGCAGCGGGTTGGTGCGATGGCCAGGGTCGGCGTGTCCAGCACGAGCCGGGCGATGCTCGATGCACTTGCGGCACTTGGTGCGCGCGATCTCGCGATCGCAACGGCCTACACCGACCGGGTCAATCGAAAACTGATCGAGTTTCTGGTCGCGTATGGGTATCGCGTGCTGGCATTGCGCGGCATGGATCTGGACGATCCGGCTGAGGCTGAGCGCATCAGCCCCGACGACACAGCCGCGCTTGCCCGAGCGGTCTTTCAGGACGCCCCGAGCGCCGACTGCCTGCTGATCTCGTGCGGCGGCCTGCGCACGCTCGACCTGGTCGTCCCACTCGAAAGCCTGACCAGCGTGCCCGTCATCACCTCCTACACCGTGACGGTGTGGGGCCTGGCCGGGCTGGCAGGCGTCGCCGCCCAGCCGGGCTACGGCCGGCTGCTCGAAACCGCGCCGGTGGTCAGTACGGCGTCTGCTGGCTGAACAACCGCCGCGCGTTATCGCGTGTCATCTGCTCGATCTGGGCGTGTGTCACACCAGCTTCGAGCAGCTGGGGCAAGACGTCACGCGCGATGTAGTCGAAGCGCGCATTGGGGTAGGTCTGGTCGTACCAGTCGACGGGGAAGACGCTGATGCCGGCCGTGTCGTGCGACAGCAGCAGCTGGCTGGCATAGCCGTCGCGGCACAGTCGGGCCACGATCTCGAGCCGCTGCGCGTGCGTCGGCCGACCCATGCGCGCGGCTGACTCGCTGTCGCTGCCGAAGCGATCGACGCTGACGAAGCTTCCCCGATCGAGCAGCTGTTGCAGATAGGAGAAGTCAAGAGTTTCACTGTGGCCGATCACCACCCGCGAAAGATCGACGCCCTCATCGGCCAGAACGCGCTGCTGATCCAGCCCGCCGCGCGTTGACGCTTCCGTGTGCGTCGTAATTGGCACGCCCGTGCGGCGGTGGGCGCGGGCAGCTGCGCGAAAGACTTTGTCCTCGGCTGGCGTGAGCGTCGGGCCGTTCGTCGTGATCTTGATCAGCGCTGCCTTGAGATCGCTGCCTTCGATACCCCGCGTGATCTCTTTGACGAAGAACGCCTCGGCCGACTCGAGCGGCTGGAATTGGAAATAGATGGGCACGTTCCACACGCCCGTCGAGACCACCACTCGCAGATCGGCCGCGCGTGCGACGTGCTCGATGAACGTAGCGTCGCGTCCGAAGTCGATGGTTGTCACGTCAACCAGCGTGTCAACGCCAGCCGCCCTGGCCGCCGCCAGCCGCGCGATGCAGCGCTGCTCCGCCGCCGCGATGTCCAACGATTCGGGCCAGACGGCGCGTACCTCGGGCGAACAGATCATGACGTGCTCGTGCGTGAGGACGAAGCCGAGGTCGTTGGCGTCGATCGGGCCCGAGCTGGTGTGAATGATCGGCACTACGTCACTGGTGTGCTGATGGCGGCGATGGCGAACTTGACCGCCGACAGGTCCTTGCGGCCGTAGCCCATGGCGCTGGCGGCGCCGAAGATCTGCTGGGCGGTGGCCGCCATCTGCAGTGGCACGCCGTAGCGCCGACCAGTCGCCAACGCCAGCCCGAGGTCCTTGTAGATCAGATCGACCATGAAGCCGGGCTCGAAATCACGTTCGACCGGTGCACCCGGCACCAGGCCAGCATGCACCGGGCGGCTATCGTGAACGGCCCCGCCGCCGGTGCTGCTGCGTACGACGTCGAAGAGGATCTTCGGATCGACGCCGGCGCGCTCGGCCAGCGCGTACGCCTCGGCGATGGCGACCATGGAGATGCCGGCCATCAGGTTGTTGCACAGCTTGACCGTCTCGCCGCTGCCGAGATCGCCAGTGTGCACGATCTTCTTGCCCATCACCCCCAGCAGCGGCCGATAACGCTCCACCAGCTCGGCGGGCCCGCCAACCATGATCGTGAGGGTGCCCGCGGCGGCACCTTCGGTCGAGCCGCTGACCGGCGCATCCAGCATGCGCACGCCGCGTGCACCGAGGTCCATGCCAACCTTGCGGCTGACGCTCGGATCGATGGTGCTCATGTCAATCAGCGTCTGGCCCGAGCGCATCTGGTCCAGCAGTCCATCCACGCCGTACACGACGGCTTCGACCTCGGTTGGCGACGGCAGCATGCTGATGACGACGTCGCCGTGGCCGGCGACCTCGGCGATCGATGCCGCGGCGCGGCCGCCGGCGGCAACCACTTGGTCGATCCCGCGCGGCAGGATGTCGTAAGCCAGGACGGCGTATCCCGCCCGCGCCAGATTGACCGCCATGGGCGTGCCCATGTTGCCGATGCCGATGAACCCCACTTGCTCAGTCATCAGCCGTATTTTGTATCGTATATGGCGAGGTGAGTGTCTTCAGGGCCGACAACGTCGGCAGCTTTCTCCGCCCCGAGTTCCTTCTCGCAGCCCGACGCGAGAAGCGTGCTGCTGTGCAGCTTCGTGCCCTCGAAGATCGCGCGATCAAAGACGTGCTGGCGATGCAGGAGCAAGTCGGCCTGTCGGTAGTCACCGACGGCGAGTTCCGCCGCAAGCTGTTCTTTTCGACCGTGGTCGAGGTCGCTGACGGCTTCGATCCCGAAGGCTTCGAGCGCTTTCATCGCGACAAGTCGGGCAACGTCGAGCGCTTCGGCGTGCCCACGCCTGTCGCGCGACTGAGCCGCAAAGCATCCCTTGTCGACGCCGAGTTCGATTTCGTTCGCCAGCACACGCACCGCCCGATCAAAGTCACGATGCCCACGCCGTCGATCTTCCTCAACTACTGGTCTGACGGCATCTCAGATCGGGCCTATCCGAGCAAGCAGGCGTTTCTCGACGACCTGATCGCGCTCATGAACGAGGACGCACGGGCGCTGGCCGCCGCTGGCGTTGCGTATCTGCAGCTCGACGCGCCGCACTATACCTATATATGGGATCGGTCGATTCGACCCGACATCGCCGATCCCGTAGCTGAGCTGCGCAACTTGCTCGCGCAAGATGCGCGCGTCTTCGAAGGCGTCAGTGGCGCGGTGACTGGCCTGCACCTGTGCCGCGGCAACTACAAGAGCAAGTTCACCGGCACCCAGCCGTACGCCGATGCCGCCAGCGTCCTGTTCGAGGCCGCGCCGTTCGACCGCCTGCTGTTGGAGTATGACGACGAGCGCTCGGGCGGTTTCGATGCCCTGCGATCCGTCCGTGCCGGCACCACCGTCGTGCTCGGCCTGGTGACCACAAAAACGCCTGAGCTCGAGTCCGAGGACGACCTCCTGCGCCGTATCGACGCCGCCAGTCAGTTCGTGCCCCTCGAGCGCCTCGCCCTGTCAACCCAATGCGGCTTCGCCTCCGTCGACGAAGGCAACGCCATCAGTCACGACGATCAGCGCAGAAAGCTCGAGCTGGTCGTCCGCACCGCCGATAAAGTCTGGGGCTAAGAAGCGCTACTCGCGCACGATCTCGACGACGGGTAGGTCGCCAGCGCCACGCCAACAGCGAGGCGATTGGCCCGGCATACACCAGGGCTGGCGCTCGAAAGAACAACCGCTGCAGCCCCCGCGCCGCCGCGCGATCGGCCAGCTATTCGAGGTCGAACCAGACATTGGCCTGGCCGGTGCCTAAGGCCGATTCGTACGTTCCGAACAGCGTGCCACGTGCCGAAAAGGCTTCGCCACCGAGCGCGCCGGCCATGTTCAGGTAGTGCGCCCAGCGGCCCTCCGGCGACGCCGTGCGCTTGAACTCGGTCGATAGGGACAGCACTTCGGCGTGGCGACCCTGCAGGAGCAACGACAGGATGCGCTCGTCCCACTCGCGGTTCTGCGGCGTGGTGATGTTGGCCGGGTTGGCGCCGGCCTTCGGCAGAATCACGTCGTACGGATTGAATTTGTGCGACATGCCGCCGGCGGCCAGAAACACGACTCGACGTTCCGATGGCAACGTAGCGACCGCCTCGCCGATCGCCCGCCCGAACGCCAGGTCGTTGTGCAGCTCGGCCGTCTGGCACACCGACACCGACAGCACCCGCGCCTTGCGCTCGGGATTCAGGTAGCGCATCGTGGTCAGGCTGGGATAGTGGATTGGCAGCGTCTGGTAGTGGCAGGCGTTGACGCGCACATCGTTCTTGGCGCCCACCTCGGCGATCCAATCGGCCAGCTCGGCGTCACCCCGGTAGTCGTACTCGTAGTCGTGAATCATGTCCGGCAGCTCTTCGGACGTATAATTGCCCGCCAGCCGCTCGTTGGCGTTCAAGATGTAGTCGATGGTGCTGAACCAGTGCGTATCGACCACGATGAATGTATCGACGTCGAGTGCTTTGATCCGCTCGGCATACATGCTTTCCATGGCCTCATACATGGTGGTCACTTCGTCGCCCATGTACGCCTTGCGTGCCGCCGGATCCAGGATGAACAGCCGCGGAATATGCGTGCATAATGCGGCGCCGACGAACTTCGCCATCTCAGTACGGCAAACAGACCGTCTTGGGTTCGGTGAAAAAGTCGAGCGAGTATTTGCCACCTTCACGGCCCATGCCACTCGCCTTCTGGCCACCGAACGGCGCGCGCAGGTCGCGAATGAAGAAGCTGTTGATCCAGATCGTCCCGGCGCGGATCTGGTGCGCCACGCGATGCGCGCGGCTCAGGTCGTTACTCCACAACATAGCCGCGAGGCCATACTTCGTATCGTTGGCCAACTGCACCGCCTCTTCGTCTGAGTGGAACCGGGCGACGACCACGACTGGGCCGAAGATCTCTTCGCGGTACACGTCGGCTGAACGTGGCACATCTGAGAAGATCGTGGGCTCGAGGTAGTTGCGGCCGACCAGTGGCGCGGGCACATCGGGTACGCCGTCGCCGCCGGCGAGCAGCGTGCACCCGGCCTGTACGCCGGCGCGGATCATGCCGCGCACACGCTCGGCGTGCGCGCCCGAGATGGTCGAGCCGAGCTCAGTGTGCTCCTCGAGCGGATCGCCCAGCAACATCGCCTTCGCCGCCGCAACGAAGCGCTCCATGAACGCATCGTAAATCGAGTCTTCGACGAACAGTCGCGTACCGGCCAGACACACCTGGCCCTGGTTTCTGAACACCGCCCGTACCGAACCCTTCACCGCCAGGTCAAGGTCGCAGTCGGCGAAAACAAGATTCGGTGATTTGCCGCCCATCTCGAGCGACAGGCGCTTGAGGGTTGGCGCGGCACTCATCGCAATCGCCCGCCCCGTCGCGGTCGACCCCGTGAACGAGATCAAATCGACATCAGGATGCTCACTCAGGGCAGCGCCGACCTCCGCGCCGCCCGGCACCACGTTGAACACGCCGTCGGGCAGCCCGGCTTCGGCAAACAGCTCGGCCAATCTCAAAGAAGTGAGGGGCGTGAGCGGTGAAGGTTTCAATACGGCGGTGTTGCCGAAGGCCAGTGCCGGCCCCGCCTTCCAGGTTGCCTGCATCAAGGGCGAATTGAACGGCGGAATCAGCGCCGCCACGCCGACCGGATCATGAACCACGTAGCTGAGAAAGTCCTTCTTCTGGCCAAGGAAAGCGGCTTCGGTAAAGATCGCATCGGTGGACAGGTCGCGCGCGAAGTCGGCGAAGAAGCGCAGATTCTGGGCGGCGCGCGGGATGTCGCCGGCGCGTGTCTCGGCGATGGTCTTGCCGACGTTGAGCGTCTCCAGTCGGGCCAGGTCGTCCCGCTGGGCGTCGATCAGGTCAGCGGTCCGATGAAGAACCTTTGCGCGCTCGGCTGGCGAGCTCGCGCCCCACTTCTCAAAGGCCGCGCGCGCGGCAGCAACCGCCGCGTCCACCTGCTCACGCGTGGCCGTTTCGACAGTCGCGAGCGGCTCGTCGCGCGCCGGGTTGCGCACGTCGAGCGTTGCGCCGTCGCCGTCGACGAAGCGTCCGCCGATGAACGGTTTTATCAACGTCTCGACGCGCAGCGTCGATTCAACCAGCACGCTCACGCCACTTTTTCTTGAGACTTGACCTGCATGGCTGGCACGACCTCGCGCAGCAGCGGCAGCTTTGTGGTGAGTCGCTCTTCGGCGTCGTCGGGCGCCAGGTACGGCGGACGCGCCGGGCCCATGTGGATGCCGGTCGTCACCGACGCGCACACCTTGGTCATGCCCAGTGCGCCCAGCGCCGCCTCGCCACCGCGTGGAAAGACCAGGTTGAGCCGCCGCTGGACCAGTTCCGCGCGGGCGAAATCGCGTTCAGCAAGCGCGCGATCGATCTCGACACACGCGGGGATGGCAAACACGTTGATCGTCCCGCCCGCCGACCCCAACAATCGGCCGGTCAGGTAGGCGCGGAACGTCTGCAGGTACGTCAGCCGGCCTTCGATCTCTTCTACCAGCGCCTCGAGGTGTTGGAGGTCGGTCTCGACTTCCTTGATACCGACGATATTGGGGTGCTTGGCCAGCTCGCCGACAAAGCTCGGCCGCAGGTGGAACTTGCTCAGCGCCGGGTTGTGATAGATGACGACCGGCAGCCCGCCCTTGTCGGCCACGTCGAAGAAGTGGCGCTTGACCTCGAGCTCGCCCACTTTCCAGTAGTACGGGGCGATGATCACGGCGTAGTCGTAGCCCATCTCGGCCGCGATGCGGGTGTACTCGAGGGTCTGCAACGTGGTCACACCAGCCGAGGTGACCAGGGCGGTGCCGCCATGTTTGCGAATCTGCTCCAGCGTGACCTGCATGCACAACACGCGCTCGGCCGTCGAGAGATGCGGGAACTCGCCGATGCTGGGCGTGGCATTAACACCCGTCGCGCCGTGGGCGAAGCACCAGTCCACTTGCCGCCGCAACGCGTCCTCGTTGACGGTGTACTCGTCGTCGGCGTGCATGGGGGTGACGACCATGCCAATCACACCCCCGAGTGGTGGTGCCATGTTCAAAGAACCTCCGTCGGTGTCGCGGTCGCGTCGATCATATACGATGGGCCATATGCCAGGCGTCAGTCCAGCCACACCTCGTGCCACAGAAATGACTGGCGGCCCGTTGGATTGACGTTCTTGACCCCACTGCGCGCCAGCCAGATGACGGCGCGCTCGGCAAAGACGATCGACCATGCTTCGTCGATCATGAAGTCGTTGACCTCGGCGTACAGCGCCTTCTGTTTCGCCGGGTCGGTCTCGGTGCCCACGGCTTCGACCAGCTGTGACCAGCGATCGGTCTTGTAGCCCGAGTTGTTCTTGGCCGGCGACCACGCGGGTGAGGCGCCGAGCGGCGTGGCCGGCTGGTAGTTGCCCAGCGAATCGCCGCTGACGTACAGCCCGTTGTATTGCACGCCGTTGACCTGGGCCAGCCACGTCGCGGTCTCCATCGGCTTGATGTTCAGCGTGACGCCGATCTTGGCCAGGTCGGCCTGATACACCTGCGTGAACGGCGTCAGCACCGGGTACGACGTCGGGATGTACAGCAGATCGGCCTCGAGGCTGGTCACGCCCGCCTCGCGCAGTAACGCCCGCGCTTTGTCCAGGTCGAACGGAACCGACGCGTTCTTGGCCGCGTCGAAGGCCGGGCTGGTCGAGCTCCAGAACAGCGCCAGCGGCTTGACCAGTCCTTGCATGAGCGAGGTGGCGTAGCGCTGGCGATCGATGGCGTGGTTGAGCGCCTGGCGCACCTTCTTGTTGTCGTAGGGCGGCTTGGTGACATTGATGCCGAACTCGTAGAACGTGCCCGCGAACGGATGCTGGATGGCCTGATAGGCCGGGTCACTTTTCAGCCGCACGATGTCTTCGACCGCCTCGGTGCGCAGCAGGTCGATCGCGCCTGCCTCGAGCTGGATCAGCGCCGATTTCGGTTCGACGACGCGCGCCACGAAGCCATCGATATACGGCTTGCCGGTTTGCCAGTAGTTCTTGTTCTTGGAGAAGGTCAGCGACTCGCCCTGTTTCCACTCGTCCAGCACGAATGGGCCCGTGCCAATTGACTTGGTCCTGGCCTCTGGGCCCTCCATGGTCACTGGGTCGACGATGTTCAGCCACTCGAAGAAGTCGAACATCGACGGCCGAGACGACTCGGTCTTCAGCACCAGCGTGTTTTTGTCTGGCGTTTCGATCGTCGTGAACCAGCTGCTCCAGGTCACGTACGAGCCCGAGCCAACTTTCGGGTCGCGCACGCGAAGAATGTTCCATTTGACATCGTCGCTGGTCAGCTCACGCCCGGTGTGGAACTGGACGCCTTTTCTCAGGTTGAACTTGATCTGCTTGAAGTCGGGCGTGACGTCCCAGCTTTCGGCCAGCATGGGCTGCGCCTTGCCTTCGGCGTCATACCGAATGAGGCGGTCGTAGGCGGTCCAGACGGTGTCCTGCAACGCCGCCGAGCGTTGGTGGCCGTCCAGGTTCGGGACGTCGGCGGTGGCCGCGAAGCGCAGCGTGCCGCCCAGTTTGGGCTGTGCCGCCGAAGACTTGGCCGGTGTCGAGACCGACACGCTGGTGGGCGGCGCGGCGGGCTGCGCCGCGGCGGGCGCAGCGGCGGTTGGCGCGGGCGGCGCGGGCTTGGTTGCTGGGGCGGCCGTCGGTGGCGGCGCCTGGACAGCGGCCGGTCCGCAAGCGGCCAGCAATGCCACGCCTGCACCGGAGATCACTACGTGAAGCGCCTCGCGTCGACTCAGCATATAGTCCCCCTTAGACGCGATCATATATGATGGCGTCGAGATGAGCCAGACCGAGCCGGTACGCCGCTTACTGGCGCTGTACTGCCAGCTTCTGGACGACGCGCGTTACGACGACTGGAGCCAGTTGTTCACGCCAGATGCCTTGTGGGTCCTGGGCGCCAGGGAGTACCGCGGTCGCCCGGCCCTCAAGTCGTACATGGACCAATTGCGCGGCGAGCGCCCCGACTGGCGCACCAGACACCTGTGTACCAACCTCGTCATCGACCTCGACGGCACGACTGGTCGCGTTACAAGCGATCTCGCCTTCCTGTCGCGTTCGGGTGACGAGCCGTGGCGGGTCGCGAGTCTCGGCCGCTATCACGATCAGATCGTCCAGCGCGCAGATGCGCCTGCCTGGCAGTTTGCCGAACGGAGGCTGGTCATCCTGTGACGGACGAAGACGCCATTCGCAATACGATCGCCCGCTTCTGTCAGCACCTGGATAGTCGCCGCTTCAAGGAATGGGCCGAAACCTTTACCGAGGACGGCGTGTTTGGTCGGTTCAACAGTCGCGCGGCGATTCACGAGATGATTCTCGGCGGTGAGCTAGCGAACCAGCCCGATCTGCACCGGCAACACGCGGTCACCAACTCGGTCATCGACGTGCATGGCGACACGGCCGAAGCCACCAGCGATCTGGCCATGTATGACCGCGTCGGCGATGGCCCGATCACCGTCCGCACCGGCCGCTACTACGATCGCCTGGCTCGCCAACCCAATGGCGAGTGGCTCTTCACCGAGCGCGGGCTCGAGTGGACGTAGATCGGTCGGAGCCTGGGCCCCAGAACGCTTGGTGTGAGATTCGCTTTGTGTCGGGGGAGCCTTGTATGACAGAAGGGCGATCTGCGAGTGTCCTGGAGCGCCATGGAATCCGCAGATAGGCGACGAAGGTCTGCAGCAGGTTGGGCGCGTCAGGAACGCGTGCGCTGCGAGGCAACCTCGACGAGTTGGTCGGCCATGGGCAACAGCGGTCGGACTACGCCGCTGTGAGCCGTACTTTCGTAAGCTCGAGGCGGACCGCGACTTCCGGACTCGCGGCATGGTGTCGACTGCCCGTTCCCCGTCACGCGCGCCGCGCGCGTCGATCATGGCTGGTTGTCCCAGTGTGAAGCTGAACGCGACCGTGACGATGATGACCGAGAAGCTGGCTGATGTGGTGCGGCGGGAGTGAACCGGGCAGCCACTGCAGCGCCGAACCGAGACGTCGTATTCGATCCCCCCGACGCTGGAGGTCAGCCCATGTTCAACCATCCGGACCTGTCCAACATCGCCGTCATGTCACCCGAGGAGCGCGAGCGACTCGACGACTGGTTCCAGACCAAGATCCAGGCCGACCTGCGACGCGGCCGCCATCGCGGCCACTTCTATCAGCTCACGGCCGACCTGGTCGTGCTCGAGCATCGGGTCGACTACGCCAAGGCGATGTACGACACCATCCCGTCTTTTCGTAACCGCCTGCATGAGACGCGGGAGGACGACACCGACAACACGGAGATCATCGCCGAGAGCCTGCAACACCTGCCGATGTATGTCCTGTACGGCTGGGAAACGGGCATCTACAACGAGTTTCGGCACCTGCGCTATCGCGGTCTGAGCAAAGCGCAATTGATGGAGCTGGTCTTGTTCGCCCAGCTTCAGGCCGGGATGCGCGGCTTACAGCTGGTGTACAACGGCGCCTCGCGGCTGCTGGCGGATCTGCCGGACCCGGGTGAAACCGCCTCGTTCCCGAAGGGTTGGGCGCCCGATCCGGAGGCGTTCAAAGCCGGCCTCGACTTGTCTTCTCGTTCGTTGACTGATGCCGATCGCACGAACGTGATCAACTGGTACGAACGCACAATCGGCTACGTCCCGAAGTCGGTCCGGTTCGCTCTGGAGTACCACCCCGAGTTCTATAAGTGGCATCGGGCGCGCTGGGAAGTGATCTTCCAGACGCTGCCCAAGCAGGTGGCACCGTACATCATGCTGCGTCAGCACATACTGACCGGCAACACCGAGGCGCTGCGCGAGGGAGCTCTGCTGGGCAAGGCGTGGGGCATCACCCGCGAGTGGACCATTCACGGCCTGATGGTGAGTGCGTTCTATACCGGCTTCGAGGGCCTGTACTTCGCGCACACCGCGCTGCACGACGTGCTCGAAGACTGGGAGGAGACCCCGTGATCAATACCTTCCCTGCCCCGGATTTGGCTGACATCAAGGGTTTCTCAGACGAAGAGAACGAGCGGTTCGTGGAGGCACGGCGCGCGCACGGCCTGAAAGTCGATCGCGGCTGGGGACTCATGTACCAGTCAACCGCCGATAGCATCATGCTCGACCACCGACCAGACTACGCGCGCTACTTTTACGAGGGACTGCGCAGCTTTCGCACTCGTCTAGAAGAGACTGGCACCGAAACCGAGAACCCCGTCCAATTGACGATCACCAGCTTCCAGCACCTGCCGATGTACATCCTGTACGGCTGGGAGACCGGCATCTACAACGAGTTCCGCCACCTGCAATCGCGCGGTCTCTCAAAAGCGCAGCTGATGGAGCTCGTGATGTTCGCCCAGCTGCAGACTGGTATGCGCGGTCTGCAGCTCGTGTACAACGCGGTCGGCCGCTATCTACCTGACTGGCGTGACGGGCCTGGGGAAATCCCGCTTCCCACTGGCTGGGCCGCCGACCCAGACGCCTTCAAAGCTGGACTCGACCTCTCCACTCGCCCTCTCACCGATGCTGATCGCACGAACGTGATCGCCTGGTACGAACGCACGATCGGCTACGTCCCGAAGTCGGTCCAGTTCGCGATGACGTATCACCCTGAGTTCTACAAATGGCACCGCGCGCGCTGGGAAGTCATCTTTCAGAAGCTGCCGAAGCAGACGGCGCCGTACGTTATGATCCGCCAGCACATGCTGACCAACAATCGCGACGCGCTGCGCGAGGCGGTCGCGCTCGGCAAGGCGTGGGGGATTACACGCGAGTGGATGGCGCTCGGCTTTGCCACAACCGCCTATTACACCGGCTTCGAAGCGCTGCACACCGCGTACGACGCAGTCCACGACATTCTGCAGACCATGAGTTAGAGGGAACTCGAGTGATGGCTCACCGCATCGGCCGCCAGATCACGAGACGAGCCGTTCTACAACTGTTCGGCACGAGCACGGGAGCCGTCTGCTAGGCGCCTGCGGTGTCGTCGCGCCGCCGAGCGCCGCGCCCACCGCCCCGGCGCCCCAGCCCGGCGCGGCGCCAACCCCAGCGGCATCTGGCACCGCGGCCGCGTCGGATCAGCCGAAGGTTGGCGGTAAGCTGACCGCCGCCAAGCTCGGCGCCCGATACGACCAGAATCTCAAGCCGCAACCCCAACCGGCCGAGGACGTCGTTTGGAATCTGAACCGGGCCCTCGATCCAAAGCTGAGGGTGGGTATTCTTGGCGGTTTCTTTGGTCCGAACCCGACCTTCACCGCGAAGGACAAGCACACCGCTGTGCTGCAGTCGTCGCAACCCTGCCCGACGGTGTTCGACATGTTCCACGTCGTCAACATGCTGGACAAGGAGAACACCAACAATGACAACAACACGCAGACCAAAGTCATCGGCACCGGCCCGTTTGTCTTCGACGAGTGGCGCCAGGGTGAGTTCGCGCGCTTTACGAAGAACAAGAACTACTGGCAATCGGGCAAGCCGTACCTGGATGAGGTCCTGGTCAACGTGCGCAAGAACGCACAGTCCATGGTCGCGGACCTCGAATCCGGCGCTGCCGATCTGGTCTACAGTGTTACGCTTCAGGACTTCCAGCGCCTCAAATCCGACTCCAAGTGCAAGGCGCAGCTGTTGACGCCTAATGCAGGCTTTTCCCAGTTTCAGACCACGTCACGTTCAAGCCGTTGGACGACGATCGTGTTCGGCAAGCACTCAATTACGCCATCGATCGCCAGCGCATCGCCGACACCGCACTCCTGGGGCTCGTGGGACCGCAGGATGTACCGTGGCCGCCTTCGTCGCCAGCGTATGAACCTGCCAAGAACAACCTGTACGCTTTCGACCTCGATAGAGCCAAGTCACTGCTCAGTCAGGCCGGCGTGACTAATCTGACACTCGACTCTGTTGATGCCCCGACGCTGCCAGAGGGCACGATTGCTGAGATCTACCAGTCGGATCTGGCGAAGATTGGCGTCACCCTCAACGTCAAGAGCATGGATATTGCCGCGCTCTTCAATCTCATTCACAACCAGAAGTACGAGGGTCAGTACACGCTCAACGACTCTTGGGTGGCTATGGAGCCGGTCAGTCTGCTGTTGGCCGGTGCCAGCCTCAATACCAAGAAGAACAACGCAGGCTACTACGATGATGCGTATACGAACATGGCGGTCAGCGCAGCTGCCGAGCCGGACGCCGCTAAACGCAAGCAGCTTTACGCGCAGATCAACGACTACCTGCTCGACCAGTCATTCGGCATGCCCATCGCCCCCAGCACCAGCCGGGTGGTCACCAAAGCCGCGGTGCATGGGCTCGGGTTCCGACTCAACGAGTGATGTCGTTGTCCAATACGTGGATTGGCTGAGGCGAGCAACGCAGCCTTAGTTGCTCAGGACCGCAACGATCGAGTCGCGCACGAAGCGCCTGTGCGCGCGGGCATGATCCATCGCCGCTTCGGGGTCACCATCTTCGATGGCCTCGAGGAGGACCCTATGCTGCACCTGTAAGAAACGCAGCGTGTCGGGCCCGTAGACAGGCACAGGCAGCCACCGAACGCCGCGGCCTTGAACGTCACGGTGGGTCTGCTCAGTCATCTCCGCCAACACCGGATCGACCGCCTTCTTGGCAGCAGCGGTCCCGCTGCGTGAGCCCCCGGACACCGTGGCGGTCACCAGCGCTGGGTCGCAGCTGGTGCGGAGATCGTGGATTGACGAGCGGTCGAGGCGCCTGGCGATCGCGCGTACATGACAGGTGGGCGCAACTGAGAGCTGAGCTTGGACCACAATTGGGACCACAATCAGGGCGACATGAGGCGGCAGCCGAAGCATCCCGGCGGCTGAGTGCTGATCTCAAATATGCGCGATTGAAGTTGGCTGCGCTTGCCTGGCAGGCAAGGGGTCGGCGGTTCGAATCCGCCATGCTCCACCCACCATTTCCGAACTCAGATTTAGCATTCAGCTCCTTCGACTGCTAATGGTTCGGCTATTAATGACCCCTTGCCAAAAGCAAGTGGTCGCCGGGGCACTCAAAAGACACTCAATGGCCCGGCTCAGCGAACGCACGCGGCTGTTGGCGACAGGTGGCGGCACGCCATGGCTGAACTTGTCGTGGGCGCCCGACCGCCCCGGGCGAGGTGCAACTGGCATCCAACTCCTGCAAGAGAATCTGCGCTTGCTCAGGGACAGCGGCGGTGTGCCCTGCTCAGCGGGGACGCCGCCCTCGCTTGCGAGATCGCAGCCGAGCGGGTCGGATTGTAGGCACGGGTGGACACAGTCCCGTAGAGCCCAAAAGGCAGACACGGCGCTCCAGTCAGACCAGACCGGCCTTCATTGCGCGGCAGCACCAGGCACAGCTGGTGTGGCCACCGAACGCGTCTGCAGCGGTGTGACACCCTAGCGTTTCGACCGCAGTTGTCGCGCCTGTTCTTGCAGATTGCGGAAATACTCCGTGCCGGTGATCTCGGCGACCTCCCGCGTCCGCTTGGCTTCATCCACCTCGATGCGCAGCTCGTGGACCTGCCGTTGCAGCCGCTCCTCACGGGCGCGGACCTCGCGGGCCATGCCCTGGAAGACCCGCGCTAGCTGGCCTAGTGCGTCCGGCCGTGCGCCCACCCCATCGAGTGTGTTGGGCTCGAAGCTGGCTGCCTCCACCGCCGCCGCGGCGTCTGTCAAACGTGCGACTTGCTCTAGATACTCGAGCTCCAGATCGCGCAGGCGTTTGCTGGCCAACGAGCCCGAAATCCGCGCGCGCAGGAGCGCCGCATTGAACGGCTTGAGCACGTAGTCGGTGGCGCCTAGCTCGAGGCAGCGGATAACGCTCCGCAGCTCCTCCACCGCCGAGATCATGATGACAGGGATGTGTCGCAGCGCAGGGTCGTCTTTTATCTCGGCCAGCGCCTGGTAGCCGTCCATTTCGGGCATTAGCAGGTCCAGCAGCACCACGTCGAAGGAAGGCGCACCCCGCCCACGCAGCAGCTCGAGCGCCGCCCGCCCATGTTCGGCCATCGTGACGGCGTAATCCTCGGCTTCCAGAGCCCGGGCTAGCAGCAGGCGATTGACCGGATTGTCGTCAACAACCAGGACCTCGCCCCGCCGCGCGGCTTTCTCGTTCATGCCGTTGGGCGCGCGGCCTGCAGCGCGCGTCTAACACGTTCGTACTCGGCCTCGACCTGTGCCAGCCGCTCGGAGGCACCGCGCAGGGTGCCTGCGCGGCCCTGCTCCTCCAGCTCGCGGCACAGCACTGCCAGCTCCTGCGCACCGAAACTTGCGCTGTTCGACTTCAGGCTGTGCGCCGCGCGACGCAGCTCGTCGGCGCTGCCGCTCGCGAGTGCCTGCCGCATCGCTGGTAAGAGGCTTTCGCTGTCCTCGAAGTAGGTATCGATCAACTCCGCCAGGAAAGCAGAATCGCCGCCCATCGTCGCCAGCAGGTCGTCGAGTGCGGCGCGATCGATCGTGTCGTGTTCAGCCATATGCAGCCCCTTAACCCGGTACCGGGGTCTGATTCAAAGCCGCAACCAGCTCCTCCACTCGGATCGGCTTGCTGATGTAGTCGTCCATGCCCGCCTCCAGGCACTGCTCGCGATCGCCTTGCATCGCGTTAGCGGTGACCGCGATAAGGCGCGGCCGCTCCGCCCGCGGCCAGCGTTGGCAGATCACACGCGCGGCTTCGAGGCCGTCGAGCTCCGGCATCTGCACGTCCATGAGCACCACGTCGTAGCGTTGGCGCTCCAGCGCGGCGATGGCCTCCAGGCCGTTGCCGGCCAAGTCGGCGCTGTAACCGAACTGGCCGAGAATACGCAGCGCCAGCTTCTGATTGACTGTGTTGTCCTCCGCCACCAGGATGCGCAGCGGCAGCCGCTGCGCCATATGCGGGTCCAGCCCCAACGGTCCGTCCGGCGCCGTACGCGTGAGCGGGGCCTGCCCGGCGAAGATCCCGAGCAGTGCGTCGTACAGCTGCGAAGGTTTGAGCGGCTTCGCCAACTGGGCGGCAAACATCCCGCCGTCAGACTCGCGTTCGCCGCGCCCGAGTGAGGAGCACAGCACGAGCGGAAGCACCTGCGCGTCACGGTGGGCGCGGATCTCTCGCGCTAACGTGAGACCGTCCATAACGGGCATCTGCAGGTCGAGGATCGCCAGGTCGAACGGATCTCCGCGGCGGATCCACTCGAGCGCCTCCGCCGCCGAGGCGGTGTCGCGGGCCAGCGTACCCCAGGCGTGGAGGTGGTGCACGACGATGCGGCGATTGGTGTCGTTATCGTCCACCACGAGCAGGCGCCGGCCCTCTAGCGTCGAGGGATGGGGTCGCAGGTCCAGCCGCGGCGCCACGGCCGGCGCGCCCTCGGCCACGATGGTGAAGTGGAACTTCGAACCCACGCCCACTTCGCTCTCCGCCCACATGGTCCCGCCCATCAGCTCGCACAGCCGCTTACTGATCGCCAGCCCGAGCCCGGTGCCACCGTATTTGCGCGACGTCGAGGCATCCACCTGGCTGAACGACTCGAACAGGCGGTCCAGTCTGTCGGCGGGAATACCGATCCCGGTGTCGCGGACGGCGAAGTGCAGCTCGTGGCGCCGCTCGTCCACTGGCCGTGCCGTGACCGACAGGACCACTTCGCCCCGTTCGGTGAACTTGACGGCGTTGTTGAGCAAGTTGATCAGGATCTGACGCAGGCGGGTGGCATCACCTACGATCGCAGCGGCAGCCGTATCGTCCACCTCACACGCCAGCTCGAGGCCCTTGTGCGCGACCTGAGTCGCAAGCAGGTCGAGCGCACCCTCTAGACACTCGCGCACGTCGAACGGCGCCTGCTCGAGCTCCAGCTTGCCGGCTTCGATCTTCGAGAAGTCCAGGACGTCGTTGATGATCGTCAGGAGTGCGTCGCCGCTGGTCCGAATGACCTCAGCGAAGTCCCGCTGCTCGCTGGTCAGCCGCGTGTTCAGCAGCAGCCCGCTCATACCGATGATGGCGTTCATCGGGGTGCGGATCTCGTGACTCATTGTCGCCAGGAAGGCGCTCTTGGCATGTGTGGCTTCGAGCGCACGGTCGCGGGCCTCCGCCAGCTCACGCGTCCGTTCATCAACCTTGAGCTCGAGCAGGCGCTCCGATTCCTGGAGCGCCGCGTTACTGGCCCGCAACTGCGCCAGCGTCTCGTTC
>DASXRR010000486.1:0-8880 GCA_036506475.1 Chloroflexota bacterium | reverse complement strand
GCGGCCGGCTTGGTTGGCGCCGCGGCAGGCGCACTGGTGACGGGGATGGACTCCGGTTGACCCTGGCAAGCAGCCAGGAGGCCCGTTCCACCCACGGCTACCCACTGACCCAGCAGTACGAGAAAGTGGCGTCGGCTGAAGTCCATAGTTCTCCGAGCGTAGCCGGTTTGTTAAGAACTTGTCGTCAATCCTTCCGGCTCGGACGGTACGATTTATGGTCGGGGTACCGCGGATGCGCCACACGCGCGAGGAAGTACTAGAGCGAACCCAGCGCGAATTCGACGCGCTGGATGGTCTGGTCGCGCAAATCGACGCCGATGATTGGCATCGACCGGTGCCGCGACCAGAAACGCGCGACCCATGGACGATCAAAGACGCGCTGGCGCACATCGTCTACTGGAAGCTGCACACCGTTCGCGTGATTCGCGGTGAGCGACGCCCGCCCGAGCTGCGCGGCATGGACGTCCCACGCCTCAACCAGCACGTGTACGAAGAATGGCGCGAGCGCGCACCCGAGGATGTCATCGGCTGGCACCGCCAGGTGCACGTGCTGGTCCTGCAGGCGCTGACCGAAAAGCCTCGCGAGTGGTTTGGCCAACGCGAGCGTGGACCGGGCTGGCCGGGCGATTTGGACGGCCACTCGGCAGCCCACCGGCAGAAGGACATCGAGCGCGCGCTCGCGCCTTGACGGTTTACTTGGCTCGTCCTACGAGCCCGAGTAAACCGAGCAGCACACACAGCGCGGAGGTTGGCCACATGACCTCCCAGCCCAGCGTCTGGCTTACCGCGCCCAGGCCGACCGCGCCCAGCCCGATGCCCACGTCGAAGCCCATGAAGTATGTGCTCAAGGCGAGGCCGCGCTGCTCGCCGTGGACCCGATCGACCAGCAGCGCCGTGATGGCCGCGCTGCCGGTGACCAGCCCGGCATCTGTCCTGGTTCCGCCAAGCGTGATGACGTACACCGGCAAAGTCGCCAGCAGCATCTGCTGGCCCAGGCTGACGAACAAATTCGCCACCGTGGCGAATGCAAAGTCGCGCGTAAAAATGGCGCGCTCATCGCCTGACTCGGAGGCCACTGAGACATAACCGTACCCGCCACACCGCACTCATGCCGCGATCAGCGGGACGCTGTCCCAGACCCTCTCGGACCGGCCGGAAGGCGCGCGCAGCGCGAGGAATTATGTGGGCAGAGCGGCCATGGCGGCCGTATCGCGCAGCTGGCGTTCGTACAGTGAGCGATACAGGCCTGGCTCGGCCATCAAGCTGGCATGGCTGCCAATCTGCGCAATCTGCCCGTGCGACAGGACCACGACGCGGTCGGCGTCGCGCACGGTGCTCAGGCGGTGTGCAATCACAAACGTTGTGCGGCCCACCATCAGACGCGTGAGGGCGTCCTGGACCAGCGACTCGGCGTGCGAGTCCAGTGAGCTCGTGGCTTCGTCCAAAATCAGAATGCGTGGGTTTTTCAAGAGCGCCCGCGCAATCGCCACGCGCTGGCGCTGGCCACCCGAGAGCTTGACGCCGCGCTCGCCAACGATCGTCGCATAGCCCGACGAGAAGCCCAGAATGAACTCCTCGGCATTGGCATCAGCAGCCGCCAGACGAATCTCGTCAGCGGTGGCGTCCGGCCGCCCATAGCGGATGTTTTCCTCGATTGTGCCCGAGAACAGATGCGTCTCCTGGGGCACGATGCCGACGTGGCCGCGCAGCTCACGCAGGTCCAGGTCTCGGAGATCAACACCGTCAAGCAAAATGCGTCCGCGCGAAGGGTCATAGAACCGCGTAACCAACGACACCAGCGTGCTTTTGCCCGCGCCACTCGGCCCAACCAGGGCGACAACTTCGCCGGCGGCAACGTCCAGCGAGACATCGCGCAGCACGTCCTGGTCGCGATCGGGGTAGTGGAACCACACGCTATCGAGCGTCACCCGTCCGAGCGGAGCCGGCAGCGCGATCGCCACAACCGGCCCCGGCAAGTCATATGCCACTTCGTCGAGCAGCTCAAAGAGGCGGCTAGTCGCCCCGAGCGCCTCCTGCAGCTGGCTATAGAGACTTGTGAACTGACCAACCGAAGCCGCTACGGCAAAGGTGTAGAGCAGAAAGGCAATCAGCTCGCCTGGTGTCAGCTCGCCACCGAGGACCAGTCGACCGCCGTACCACAGAACAGCCGAGACGCCACAGAACATCGCCAGCATGATCCCCGGCCCGAACGCGGTACGAACGCGCGCCTGGCGCAATGCCACTCGGAACGCGGTCTGAATCAATGCGCCGTAGCGTTGCCGCTCGAGCTCTTCGGCCACGAACGACTGCACGACTCGGATGCCGCCGATCGCCTCGGTTGCGCCAGCATTGGCGTCGGCCAGTCGATCCTGCAGCTCGCGACTGATGACCCGCGTGCGGCGGCCAAAGAACGCCGCCGTCAACACCACGACGGGCACGACGGCGAGCATGACCAGGGTCAGCTTCCAGCTGGTCAGCACGACGATGGTGACGCCCGCCACCAGGGTCAGCGTCTGGCTCAACAGCTGCGCCAGGCTGCCGGAGACCGTGCCCTGGACACGCGCCACGTCGGCGGTCAGGCGCGACGTGATCTCGCCGGTCTGGCGGCTCTCGAAGAAGCGTAGCGGCAACCCGAGGAGATGCGTATACAGTGCGCGGCGCAGGTCGGCCACGACGCCTTCGCCCGCGTACGCCAACAGATAGGTTTGCGTCGCGTTGAACACGGCCTGGACAACAGCGGCGACGAGCAGGATGACGACGGCCTGGTCGAGCGCGGTCGAATCACCGCGGCTCAGTGGCTCGACGAAGAGCGCGTCGACGAGCTGTCCGACGACCCGTGGAAAGACCAGCGCCAGCGCGCTCGAGAAAAGCGTCGCGACGATGGCGATGGCCAGCTGCCAACGATACGGGCCGGCGTACGCCAGCAGCCGTCGCAGCTGCGTCAACTGCCCGCGCTCGGGGATGAGTCGTGGTCCGTTGGGCAGCATCAAGGCGAGCCCGAAGCATAGAACACTGCCGGCGCCACACTTCTGACATTTCGGCCAGTCGTTACCCTCTTCAAAGGAAGCAGGCTCATGGTCAAAGAGCGAACCGCGCGGCCCGGCGAGCGCGCCGATCCGGCGCAGCTGGTCGACGTCGAGGCGCTCATCCGCGCCTATCACGAACGCACGCCCAATACCTCCGATCCGGCACAGCGAGTGTCCTTCGGCACCTCCGGTCACAGAGGCTCGGCCTTCAACGCCGCCTTCAACGAGACGCACATCCTGGCCATGACCGAGGCCATCTGCCGTTATCGGGCCCAGCAGGGGTACGACGGACCACTGTTCCTTGGCCGCGACACGCACGCGCTCTCGGAACCGGCCTTCCGCACCGCGCTCGAAGTCCTTGCGGCGCACGACGTCGATGCGCGAGTTGACGCCCACGACGGCTTTACGCCAACGCCGGTCATCTCGCACGCGATCCTGTGCGCCAATCGCGGACGGAGCGAGCACCTGGCTGACGGCATTGTGGTCACGCCATCGCACAACCCGCCTGAGGACGGCGGCTTCAAATACAACCCGCCCAATGGCGGTCCAGCCGACACGGACGTCACCGGCTGGATCCAGGATGAGGCTAATCGTCTGCTCGGCGCGCGCCTGGCTGGTGTGAAGCGAAACGCCTCGCTCAAGCCGACGCCGTACGACTATCTGTCGAGCTATGTCGGCGATTTACCGTCCGTCGTCGATCTGGACGTAGTGCGCGAGGCGGGTGTGAAAATCGGCGTCGACCCGCTCGGTGGAGCCAGTGTGGCCTACTGGCAAGCCATCGCCCAGCGCTACGGGCTCAATCTCACCGTCGTGAACGAGAGCGTCGATCCACGCTTCGGCTTCATGACCGTGGATTGGGACGGCAAGATCCGCATGGACCCGTCCTCACCACATGCGATGGCCGGTCTGATCGGACTCAAAGAGCGCTTCGACCTGGCGCTGGGTAACGATGCCGACGCCGACCGCCACGGCATCGTGACCCGCGGCAGCGGCCTGCTGAATCCGAATCACTACCTCTCGGCAGCGATTGCCTACCTGTTCAAGCATCGCCCGCACTGGCCGTCAGATGCCGCGATCGGCAAGACGCTGGTCAGCAGCAGCATGATCGATCGGGTCGGCGCCGACCTGGCCCGCCATGTCGTCGAGGTGCCCGTCGGCTTCAAATGGTTCGTGTCGGGCCTGCTCGACGGCTCTCTCGGATTTGGTGGCGAAGAGAGCGCGGGCGCATCGTTCCTCCGTCACGACGGCGGGGCCTGGACCACCGACAAGGACGGCATCGTCCTGTGCCTGCTGGCGGCCGAGATGACCGCGCGACTCGGCATTGATCCGGGTCTGCAGTATCGCCAGCTCACGGATCGTTTCGGCAGCCCGGTGTATCGCCGCATCGACGCGCCCGCCACTCAGGATCAGAAGGCCCGCCTCGGCCGTCTCTCGCCGAGCGATTTGCAGACCACCGAGCTTGCTGGCGAGCCGATCGAGGCAGTGTTGACCAGGGCGCCTGGCAACGGCGCATCCATCGGCGGACTCAAAGTCGTCGCTCGCAACGGCTGGTTCGCCGCGCGCCCCTCCGGCACTGAACAGACGTACAAGGTCTACGCCGAGAGCTTCGTCGACGAGGCGCACCTGGCGCGCATCCTCGAGGATGCCCAGCGCCTGGTTGGCGCGGCCATCGGAAATACATAGTTTCAGGAATAGTCCAAACGCGGCGCACGCCTTAGTCTGAGTGTCCGCCTGGGGAGAGGCGGTCCACTCATGAAGCGCATGCTTTGCCTCATCATGTCCGCGCTCTGCGCGCTCGCCGCCTGGCCTGTCAGCGCGCAGCTGGCCGATGCCACGCCCGAGGCCGTCCGCGCCGCCTACGAATCGGCGGGCTTGACCATCAGCTACCAGACGGTTAGCGCTGACGGCGTAGCTACCTTCGCGGTCGAGGCCGCTGGCAAGATCGTGCTGCGCGCCTATGTCTACCCAACCGCGGGCGCGGCGCTGGCCGCGCATCACCAGGCGCATCTCCAGGAGGAAGGCACACGCAACGTGATGCTCGCGTTCAGCGACGAGGCCGGACCGCAACTGCTGTCGGGCTACAGCCTGAGCTTGTGGCGTCAGAATGTCGCCCTGGTTCAGGTCGCGCCGACCGACGACGTCGGCGCCTATCCGCTCGAGGTCGACTGCGCGCCAGGCGACCTGGCCCCGACACGTCCGCTACCGCGCACCCTCGTGGCGCGCCAGTACGCCGCGCCGCTCGAGACACTGCTCGGGATGGGCGCGACGCCCGCGCAGTAACCACTGGTGTAGCCTGGTGGCGCACTGTCGATGCCTGGGTCGCCCGAGTCGAATCTTGATCTGGCGGCCCTGACCTCGGCGTTCTGGGCCTGGCGCGCCGTCACTCAACCGTCCTCCGGTGACGACATTCCGCGTATCGAGCGGCCCGCCAATTGGGTCCCAGACTGGTCACCCGAAGGTGTTGCGCGGCGCCGCGTTGAGCTCGATGCATTCCGCACGGACTGGCACGCACTGGCGAACGATGCCCGCGCGTGGCCAGTACCACTGCAGGTCGACTACCGCCTGATCGGCTCGGCCATGAGCCGCGTCCGCTGGGAGCTCGACGTCGTCCAGGGCTGGCGGCGCAATCCACAGTTCTATGTCTATCAGTCGCTCGGACCAGTCTTCGAGGCGCTGCTGCCACCCCCGCCCTTCGACGCTGACCGAGCACACGCCGTCGTTCGCTTCGCCGAGTGCATTCCTGAGACTCTCCAGGCCGCGCGGGCCAACCTCGATCAGTCGATCAGGCCGTTCGCCCAGCTGGCCATCGATGCGCTGCAGGACATCGCGCCGCGCCTGCGGACGGTCGCCCAAGAATTGCTGCCACAGGTCGATACTTCGACGGCCCTCGGGCGGGCGGCGAGTGCGTTGGAAGAGTTTCGTGAGTGGCTGCTCGCCCGCCTGGACAGCATGCCGACCGAGACGGCGATTGGCCGCGACGCCTACGTCGGCTTTCTGCGCGAGGTGGCGCTCAACCCGATGTCGCCCCAGCAGATCGCGGCTGCCGGCCAGCAGGAGCTCGAACGGGCCGTCACGTTCGAAGCGCTCGAGCGGCAGCGCAATCGACATCTGCCACCGCTGGCATTGCCATCGACCAGTGGCGCGCAGATCGTGCGCGAAGCCGCGGGCGAGGTGATGCTGCGCCAGTTCTGCGAGAACCACGACTTGTTGACGTTTCCGTCCTGGCTCCAGCACTACCGTAATCTGCCGCTTCCGCCTTACCTGACGCCGTTGCGCGGCCTCGGCGTGACCGATGACCTGACGTCAGCCACGCGCCTCGACCAGGACGGAATCTGTTACATCCCCGAGCCCGCGCCCGATCTGCCGTACTTCTACCTGGCCATGGCGCGCGACCCGCGCACCCTCATCGCCCACGAGGGCATGCACTACTTCCAGTTAGCCCGCTCCTGGAAGCACCCCGATCCCGTTCGCCGCTATTACTACGACTCGGGACCGAACGAGGGCATCGGCTTCTACGCCGAGGAAATGCTGCTGCAAGCCGGGCTCTTCGACGACAGTCCGCGCTCGCGCGAGATCATCTACAACTTCATGCGCCTGCGCGCGCTGCGCGTCTCGGTCGACGTTCGGCTGGCGTTGGGTGAGCTGACGATCGACACTGCCGCCGACGAGCTCGCACGGCGTGTGCCGATGGACATCGGCACCGCGCGCGAGGAAGCGTCCTTCTTCGCATCCGAGCCCGGGCAGGCGATCACTTACCAGATTGGCAAGCTGCAGATCCTGCGTTTCCTGACCGACGCACGCTTACAGCAAGGTGAGTCGTTCAGCCTACGGACGTTCCACGACGAGCTGTGGCTGAATGGCAACGTACCCATCGCCCTGCAGCGCTGGGAAAAGCTTGGCCTGCGTGACGAAATCAATGCACTTGACATGGCCAGTGAGGCCCTGCCAACGTGAGCCAACTTTGGGCTGTTCCGAGGGGTGCAGCCATCACTCGGAGGTCACGTATGCGTTCATCGTCGCTCTTGTCGTCTTTGGTGATGGTGCTGGCGCTGCTACTCGGCAGTGTGCCCGGCGCTGGCGCGGCGCCCGCGGCGCAGACGGCGGCCGATCCGAAGACGCTCGTCGTCGGCGCCTCGTTCGATATCAAGTCGCTCGATCCCGCGCGTGGCTTCGAGCAGATCGGCGGGATGGTCCACAAGGCCACCTACAACACGCTGGTCACGCTCGACGAGAACGACATTAGCCAGATCGTGCCCGACCTGGCCCAAAGCTGGGACGTGAGCCCTGACGCGCGCACCTTTACCTTCCATCTCCGCCAGGGCGTCAAGTTCCACACGTCGGGCAACACAATGACCTCCGCCGATGTGAAGTGGTCGCTCGAGCGCGCCATTGCGATCAAGGGCAATCCGTCGTTCCTGCTCGAGGGCATCACCAGCGTCGAGACACCCGATCCGGCGACGGTCGTCGTGCACAAGTCCGAAGCTGACCCAGCCTTCATCTCCAAAGGCAGCTTTTCGGTGTTCGCCGTGCTCGACAGCAAGACCGTCCAGGCGCACGGCGGTACGAACGCAGCGGATGCCAATACCACCGATACCGCCGAAACGTGGCTGAATCAGAACTCGGCCGGTACCGGGCCGTTCGTGATGACCCGCTACGTACCCGACTCAGAGGTGAACGTCCAGAAGTTCGCTGGCTACTGGAAGGGCGACGCGCCGTTCGATCGGGTGATCTATCGCAACATTCCGACGGCCGCGACACAGAAGCTCACGCTCCAGGCCGGCGACATCGACATCGCTACGGAAATCTCGCCCGACTCGGTCGCCGACTTGCAGACTGATGCAGGCGTCAAGCTGGCCCAGGGCCAGGGCGCGGACATCTTCTTCCTGCTCATGAACCAGAACCCGGCGTTGACCAGCAACGGTGCCATGGCCAATCCGCAGGTTCAGCTCGCCGTGCGCTACGCCCTGGACTATGACGGCATCATCGCATTGGTCGGTGGTCCGGCTGCGACGCCCGCGACCATCTTGCCGCTCGGTTTCCTGGGTGCCTACGGGACCGATCGCGCGTTCAAGCGCGACCTGGCGCTAGCCAGCGAGCTCCTTATCGCAGCTGGCTTCCCAACTGGCTTCAATGTCGACCTGCAATATCCGACCAACTTCTCGCGTAGCGGCGTGAGCTTCGACCTGGTGGCACAGAAGATCCAGGCTGACCTTGCCGAAGCGAACATCGACGTCACTTTGAAGCCGGGCGAGATCAATACCGAGCTGGCGAACTACCGCGCGGGCACTGAAGGCTTCGGCTTCTGGCTGTGGGGCCCCGACTATTTCGACTCGAACGATTACCTGGCGTTCCTGCCTGAAGGCATCGTCGGTAAACGCGCCAACTGGACCAACGGCAATTCCGACACGACGATCCAGCAGCTGCGCGATCAGATCAACGTCGAGACCAACACCGCCGCCCGAGCCGCGCTGTGGCAGCAAGCCCAGGATTACCTGATGCTCCAAGGCCCCTTCGCCGTCGTCATCCAGCCCGGCGTCTACATCGCCACGCGGAGCCGCATCGGCAACTACGCCTACAACCCCGCCTGGCGCGTCAACCCGTACGTGCTGACCAAGTCGTAGTGTTCTCTTCGTCATCCTGAGCGTAGCGTTGTCATCCTGAGCTTGCGAAGGATCCGCGTCTTGTGACCGCCTGGAGAAGCGGATCCTTCGGCTCGTTCCTCACCTCAGGATGACAGGCAGCCCATGCAAGCCATAATCGCCAAGCGCCTCCTGCTCATGCTGCCGCTGATGGTCGGCATGACGCTGATTGCGTTTGTTGTCTCGCACTCGGTGCCGGCCGGCCCGGTGGCCGC
>DASXRR010000485.1:0-18087 GCA_036506475.1 Chloroflexota bacterium | reverse complement strand
CCCCCCCCCCCCGACCTCCTAGAACGGCGGCCAGGGAACGTTGCGATACGGATCGAGCTCGGGGTAGCACGGCACGGCCAGCAAGCGATCCCAGCGCTGCCACATGGCTTCGATCTCGTGCTCGGCCAGCAGCGGTGCGAGGATGCGCTGCAAGGCGGTGACTCGCGCGGTGTCGCCCCGAAAAGCTGACAGGTGCGCTACCAGCTCAGGAGGAATGGGCTCGCCACAGTAGTCCCAGATGACCGTGCGCAGCTTCGGCACGTGATGAAACGTCAGGCCGTGATCGATACCCCACATGTGTCCGCGCACGTCGAGCAAACAGTGCCCGCCTTTGCGGTCGGCGTTATTCGTCAAGAGATCGAAGAGGGCCATGCGCTGCAGCTCGCAGCGATGCGTTTCGCGCAGCCGATCGAAATGCGCGGCGGCCTCGACGTGCGGCTGAACGTACAATTGCAAACTGCCGATGCCGTGTGGCGCGTTCTGACGAATGACGGTCGGCGGCACCAGGTCCCAGCCCAGCTCGCGCGCAAACACGTACGCGGCGACCTCACGCTTGTACAGGGTGCCGTTGGGGAAGTCGCGCAAAGGCACCTCACCGCGCCGCGGCTTGTACACGCCAAAGCAGCTCGAACCATCGTCGCCGTTCAAACGAGCCGCGAACGTGTAGTTAGAACCCCATGGGATCAGTTCGATTCCTTCGACGCTGCCTCGTTCGAGCAGAGGGAACGGATCGTCCGGATACGGAGCGGGCTCGGCCAGGAGCAGCGCGGGTGCCACAGATCGACAGATTGTAGGCGGGCGACGAGTGCTCCCGAAGCGCGGCGCAGCCGCGCGGAGTGGGTATCGAATGGGCCCTACCACTATGATCCTGTCCAGTGGCTCCGTGGTTGGCTGGGCTGGACAACGTTCAACGCGGCCTGGCGATCACCCGCCAGCAGCCGGATCTGTACGTCAAGCTGGTCGTCCTGTATTCACTGCCGCCCCTGGCGGCCGCCTGGATCGTGTTGTTCGGACCAGCCTCGTCGCAGCCGCTCGCGTTTGCCTTACCGCTGATCACCATGGTCGTCGCGCCCGTGGTGCTGATGCAGGCCGTCAATGCTGGCCACGATGGCGAACGTATCGGGGTCCTGGAAGCGACACGGCGCGGCGTGCCGTCGGTGCCGCGCTACGTGTGGACGAACGTGCATACCACGGTGTTGTTCTGGGTGCCCGTGGGCGCGCTGGTCTTGCTGCGCGATCGCAGCCCGCTCGGCAACGCGATCCCGTCCGCGGTATGGGTATGTGTCATTGGCGCGGTCGCGCTGCACCAGCACGTGCGGACCGTGCTCGCGCCATACCTGGCGATCCATGGCGACCTCGATGGACGTGAAGCGGTCATCGCGTCGTGGCAGCTCGGCGGACGCTACTTCTGGATGTTGCTCGGCACGTTCCTGATGGCCAGCCTGCCCGTCGCGCTGCCGCTGGGGCTGGCGTTCGTGCTGGCCGAGCGCTTCGGCCCAGACCCACTCGCCGCCGCGCTGCTCGCGGTGAGTTGGCAGCTCGGCTGGGTGGGCGTCCAATCGACGCGGCCGGTGCTGATTCCGGCGCTGCACACGGTCTACGAGGATCTATGGGTGGTCGGCGCGGTTCGAAATTGACAGCGCGACGCCCGAGACATATCGTCAATCGCCTGAGTCGTGGCGGCCAATGAGGGCCGCCGTTCGTATCTCTACGAGGGAGGGGCTATGGCGGAGAGAGTTCCCGTCACCATCTCTGTCAACGGGTCGAGCTACGCCCGGGACGTGGAACCGCGCGATCTGCTCGTCTACTTTTTACGTGAGGATCTGGGCTTGACGGGTACGCACGTCGGCTGCGACACGAGCCAGTGCGGTGCCTGCACGGTGCTCCTGGACAATCGGCCCGTCAAAGCATGCACGCTGTTCGCCGTTCAGGCCGACGGCCACCAGCTACGGACCATCGAAGGCATGGCCACGAACGGTCAGCTGCACCCGCTCCAGCAAGCCTTCTGGGATGAGCACGGCCTGCAATGTGGGTTCTGCACCTCAGGCATGCTGATGACCGCGGCCGCCCTGCTCGAGGCGAATCCGAGACCGAGCGAAGCCGAGATTCGCAAAGGGCTCGAAGGCAACCTGTGCCGTTGCACGGGCTACACCAACATCGTGCGCGCCGTGCAGTCCGCCAGTCAGGCCATCGCCAATGGCGCAGGCGTTTCGGCCGGCGCCGCGACCGCGGGGAGGGCATAGTCCGATGGCTATTTCGCAGATGATCGGGGCGAAGATTCATCGCCGCGAAGACCCACGTCTGATTACGGGCGGCGGCCGGTACGTCGAAGACCTCGTCCGACCGGGCACGCTCTCGATGGCCGTGGTGCGCAGCCCGCACGCGCACGCGCGCATCACCAGCATCAATACCGCGCAGGCACAGGCCATCCCCGGCGTGGTGGCTGTCTTGACGGCAGCAGACTTCAAGTCGGCCTTGACCGGCACGCACCCCGTGGCGCCCGCGTTTGTGCCGGACAAACACACCGTCCCGGAGCGCTTCCCGATCGCCGAATCTGAGGTCGTGTTCCAGGGCGAGCCCGTGGCGGTCGTCGTCGCCGACAATCGCAAGCTGGCCGCGGATGGCGCCGCGGCGGTCGAGGTGCAGTACGAGGCGCTACCAGCGGTTCAGGACTTGATCGCGGCACTCGAGTCCGCCAGCCCGAAGGTGAATAGCAGCGCGGTCGACAACATCGGCTGGGACCTCACGTTCTCACCCGAAGACAACGTCAAGGATGCCTTCAGTCAGGCCGAGATCGTCGTCAAAGAGCGCATCCTGCAGCAACGGCTGGCGCCGATGCCAATCGAGACGCGCGGCGTCATGGCCGAGTGGAGCCCATTCGACGATCAGCTGACGATCTGGCTAGCGACCCAGAACCCGCACTTCATCCGACTGTTCGTGTCGGGTGCGATGGGCCTGCCCGAGACGAAGGTGCGGGTTATCTCGCACGACGTCGGCGGCGGTTTTGGCAGCAAGATCTCGCCGTATCCCGAGGATTACCTGGTGCCCGCGACGGCGCGGCTGCTGAAGCGGCCGATCCGCTGGATCGAGACGCGCACCGAGAGCTTGCAGACCACGACTCACGGGCGCGGCCAGATCTTCGACGTCGAGCTCGCGGCCAAACGTGACGGCTCGTTCCTGGGCCTCAAGGTCGTGCAATACCTCGATCTGGGTGGCTACATCGGTACATTCGGCGCCTTCCAGACGTGCGCTTGCCTGCTCGCCGGCGGTGCGTACAAGTGGCCCGGTGGGATCGCCGCGAGGACAGTTGGCGTCTTGACCAATCGCGTGCCGACAGATCCATACCGTGGCGCGGGCCGACCCGAGGCGACGCATCTGATCGAGCGCATGGTCGACAAGCTCGCCCAGGAGCTGGGCATGGACGCGGCGGAGATCCGCCGCAAGAACTTCATCCAGGCCAACGAGTTCCCGTACACCAACCCCTTCGGTCTCGTGTACGACTCCGGTAACTACGAGGGCGCACTCGACAAAGCGATGCAGGTCATCGGCTACACCGAGCTGCGCCAGCGCCAGAAGCAGGCGCGCGCCGAGGGCCGCTACGTCGGGATTGGGCTCTCGTCCTGGATCGAGATCTGCGGGTTTGGCCCGAGCGCGGCGACCGCGGGCGCGACTGGAGGTCTGGCGCTGATCGAGTCGGCCCAGGTGCGCATGCACCCCACCGGCTCGGTGCAGGTCTATGTTGGGACGCACGCCCATGGCCAAGGGCACGAGACCACCTTCGCGCAGATCGCCTCGGACACGCTGGGCGTACCGTACGAGTCGATCGAGGTGCGCCACGGCGACACTGCCGAGGGGCCAGCGTTCGGCTACGGCACCTATGGCAGTCGGAGCCTCGCCGTGGGCGGCATGGCGGTGCATGCCGCGTCGAAGAAGATCGTCGAGAAGGCGCACAAGATCGCCTCGCATCTGCTCGAAGCCTCGCCCGATGACGTCGTCTTCGATCAAGGTCGATTCCACGTGCGCGGCAACCCTGGCACGGCCAAGGCAATGGGTGAAATCGCTTTCGCCGCGTACGGCGCCAATCTGCCCGAAGGCGTCGACCACGGCATGGAAGCGATCTCGTACTTCGATCCACCCAACTTCGTGTGGCCATTCGGGACCCATATCGCGGTCGTCGAGGTCGATCCGGCGACGGGCGATGTCGATCTGCAGAAATACGTCGCGGTCGACGATTGCGGCAACATCATCAATCCGCTCATCGTCGAGGGCCAGTTGCACGGTGGCATCGCTCAGGGCATTGCGCAGGCGCTGTACGAAGAAGTCTCGTACGACCCGGAGAGCGGGCAGCTCATGACCGGCTCGCTGATCGACTATCTGATGCCGACGGCGAATGAGATTCCAACGCCGGTGCTGGATCGGACGGTTACCCCCAGTCCGAGCAATCCGCTCGGGGTCAAGGGCATCGGCGAGGCCGGCACGATTGCCGCGAGCGCGGCCGTGATCAACGCCGTCGTCGATGCGCTGTCACCACTTGGCATCAACCACGTCGACATGCCCGCCAGTCCGGATCGGCTGTGGGCGCAGATTCAGGCCGCGCAGGGAGGAGCCCGCTGATGATTCCCGCTGCTTTTTCCTACCAGCGCGCTTCGTCAGTCGAAGACGCTGCGCGACTCCTGTCCGAGGGTGGAGCCGATGCCAAAGTCCTGGCCGGCGGGCACAGTCTGATTCCATTGATGCGGCTGCGCCTGGCGCAGCCCAGCATGCTCGTCGACATCAACGGACTCGAACGCGAGCTGAGCTACGTGCGGCGTGACAATGGCACCGTGCGCATCGGAGCGCTGACGCGCCATTACCAGATCGAACAGTCCGAAGAAGTGAAGCGGAGCCTGCCGCTGCTGGCCGAAATTGCCTCCGAGGTGGGCGACGCACAAGTGCGCAGCATGGGCACCATCGGTGGCGTGCTGGCGCACGCCGATCCCGCTGGTGACTATGGAACTCTGGCGCTGATGCTGGATGCGACGGTAGTCACCAACAAGCGGAGTATTCCGGCGCGCGAATTCTTCGTCGGCCTATTTTCGACGCCTTTAGCGGCTGACGAATTGGTAACAGAGGTCGCGTTCCCGGTGGCGGGCGGACCGCACAAATACGTGAAGTTCCGCCGCCGCTTGTCGGACTGGGCAATCGTCGGCGCGGGCGCGCAGAAGCTGGACGACGGCCAGTGGCGCATCGGCGTCACCAACGCCGCTCCGACTCCGGTGCGATCTACTGCTGTGGAACAAGCACTCAGCTCCGGAGCCTCCGCTGCGGAAGCCGCGCGCAATGCCACGCAAGGATTGGACCCCACCAGCGACCTGCGCGGTAGCGCCGACTACAAACGCCACCTGGCCACCGTGCTGGTTCAACGCGCGGTCGAAGGCGCCCGCTAGCGAAGCCGTCAGGTTCGTATCCTCTACCAAACCTCTCTGGAAGAGAAAAATCATTTCCCGCGCGGCGCGTGGACTGACGGCGGCGTTCGCTCCAGGACGTGAGCCTCAGCCCACGGGCGCTGGCATCGCCTCGCGCACGCACTGGGCAAGCAGCCGGACACCCTTGGGAATGTCCTCGCGCTCGATCCAACCGAAGGCCAGGCGCAGATAGGGCACGTCCTGGTCAAGGGCGTGGAAGGCCTGGCCGGTGGCGTACATGATGCCCTGCGCCGTTGCAAGCTCACGCAAGCGTGCGCGGTCAACATTCTCCGGCAATTTGATCCACACGAACAGGCCGCCCTCCGGCCGCGTCCAGTGCATGCCCTCGACTCCGGAGAACTCGGCCTCGAGGGCGTCGAGCAGGATGTTGCGCTTGTCCTTGACGGAGCCGCGGCCTTCCTCGACGTGCTGCCACAAGTTGTCGCGGAAGTACTCGGCCGCGATCATCTGGCTCAAGGCGCTGGTGCCACCGTCGATCTTCCAGGTCATCAACCTGTCGCGCAGCGGCTGCGGGGCGAGGAAGAAGCCAAGCCGGAGTCCGGGTCCGAGAATCTTCGAGAACGAGCCGATGTAGACCACTTCGCCTGGGTCGGCCAGCGAGTAAATCGCCCGCTCACCCCGCGGCTCGAAGCTGATATCGCCGTACGTGTCGTCTTCTACGATCGGTAGTCCATGCTGGCGGGCGAGTGCCAGGAGTTGAGTGCGTCGCTCGCGTGGCAGCGTCGTGCCGGTAGGATTTTGATAGCTCGCAGTGGTGTAGATGAACGCGGGTTTTTCGCGCTCCAGAACGTCGGCCAGCGCATCCATGCGCATGCCATCGTCGTCGACCGGCACGCCCAGCAGGCGCAGCCCGTACTGCTTGAAGACACGAATCGTGCCGCCGTACTCGAACTCCTCCATGATCACGCTGTCACCGCGCTGCGCCAGCGCCTGCGCACTCAGGATGAGCCCCTGCATTGCGCCGTTGGTGATGACAATGTCTGTAAGCGGTGGGCGTACTCCGTGATTGCGCGCGAAGCGCTCGGCGGCGACCGCGCGCAGCTCCGGTAACCCGAGCGGATCCGGATAATGGGCGAGCTCCGCGCCGAGGCGCGCGATGACGCGCTGCGCGGCCTGGCCAAGCTCCTGGGTCGGGAACACGCCCGGGTCCGGATTGCCGGGTCCGAAGTTGAATTCACGGTCGGCCATGATTACTCCTTTGCTGCTAGCTGCTGGACGGCGTTGAGCACGGCCTCATAGTCCGGCTCGATCAGTGGGTCGTCGGTCACCCACGTGTAGCGCGCGATGCCGTCCGTGTCGAGGACGAACACGGAGCGGCGGCTCATGCCCCAGAACCCTGAGAACGGCTCATCCTCGGTGTAGTCGATGCCGAATTGCTTGACCACCTGCCTGTTGAAGTCGCTCAAGAGTGGGAAAGTCAGGTCGAGCGACTCGGCGAAGGCCTTATGGGCGCGATCGCTCTCGACGCACAGGCCAATGATGCTCGCGCCGGCGGCTTCGAAGCGTTCCTGGTTCGCACGGAACCCATTCAGCTCGAGCGTTCAGACGCGGCCGAAGTCGAACAAGTACCAGGCCACGACCACTGGACCCGTGGCCAGAAGGTCGGCCACCGCGACCGGCTGGCCGGTCGACGATGGCAGGCTGAAGAGCGGCGCGCGATCGCCGACACCGAGGCGTTTGTGCTGGGCCATGCCTATAGTGTGCCGCCCGCGCGCCATAGCGCGCCTTCTCAGGCTCCTCCAAGGTTCGACTGCGTACAGTACGCGACAGCATGACTACTGCATCTCTTGCAGCGAGCGCGCGCAGCGTCCCGGCGCGCGAGAACGTTTCCTGGGCTCGCCTGGCCTGGGTGGCGCCCCTGACGGTCATCGTCGCACTGGCGGTGAACTTTGGTATCCGCGCGGTCCTCCAGGTGGTGAACCCGCGGCTGGCGCGGATGCCACAGCTCGATCAGCCGATGATCAACCTGACGGTCATCGGCTGCGTCGCGGCCATCGTGGTCTTCGTGCTCACGGTACTGCTCACGAAACGGCCGTTCTTCTGGTATCGCATCGTGGCGGTCATTGCACTGCTGGTGAGCTGGCTACCCGACATCGCCCTCGGTCTGGGTGGCGCACCGGCCGGCCTGGCGATGCGCTTCGTCAGTCCGCTGGCCACGCTCGGCTCACCTGGCCCGGGCGGGCCGCCACCCGGCGGCGGAGGCCCGCCCGGCGGAGGCCCGCCCGGCGGCGGGTTCACCACGCCCATCGAGCAGGTGCTCGTGCTGATGCTGTTGCACCTGGTCACCGCCATCGTGTGCGTCGCGCTGCTGACTACCCTGAGCCGCGCTCGAGGAACGACCGAGGCAGTAGACGGCGCCGCCGCCTGAGCTACCCTGTGCCGCGCCATGCTCGCCCTGCGGCCGCTCGACCGCGCGACGCAGTCGATCTGCGCGCTGGTCGCCGATCGGCTCGAGTCCGAAGCGGACGACCTGGCCGACGCGACGCAGAAAGCCAAAGGCTGTCCGGTCCTGAGCAGCGGCGGCACGATCGAGGTGTACGAAACGTTCAACGCCATGTAGCCAGCTCAGTCGGGCTCCAGATCTACGCGGCCGTCGTGATCGACGGCGCGCAGGGCGAGGCGGCCGGGGTACATCTGGCGCAGGCGGGCGGCGTCCTCGCGCGTTGTGGCTAGCGCGAAGAGTGCGGGGCAGTTGGGCACCGTCGGACAGTTCAGCGGCGCAAGCGCGGTGTTGAACATCCACCAGTCGCTGCTCAAGATCAGCGACGGTACGGGAACGTTGTCCAGGCGCGGACCGAACAGCCCCACGCGCACAAACGCCAGGGTCAACGGGCGGGCATCTGGATACCCGGAGTAGTCCGTGCGCCGAGCGATCTCCGCCGGCAGATAGAACAGCAGCGTATTCAGGCTGAGCACGCCCACTACACCGATAACCGCTACTTGGTTCCGCGTGATCTCGGCCAGGCGCTGGACGGCCCGGCCAGCGAGTAGCAGCAGCCACGGCAGCCCCTCGAAGTAGTAGCGCGGTCCGAGCGCGATGCCGTGATAGAAGTACGCCGCGTAGGCGCCCACGAACATGAGCGCGCCGAACGCGGCGTACATGTCCCACGCCCTGGGGCGGCCAAGCAGGAAGGGCAGCGTGAGCAAGCCCAGGCTGAAGGGGGCTGGCCAGCCGAACAGATCGAACTGCAAGATCGTCAGCAGCTCATCGGTGTTGGCGAGCCCGGCGGCGAAGGTATGGCGGCGATGGAAGCCGAGTCCGTCGCCGAATCCGAACCGATCCGATGGGTCGAAGATGGTGCGCGGCAGGAGCAGCGGACTGCCTGTCAACGTGTTGTTGTAGGCCAGGTACAGCAGCACGAACGGCAGTCCGCAGGCGAGCAGCCACCCAATGCCTTGCCAGCGCCTGAGGGCTAGCGTTCGCACCGCCAGAGGTATCGCGAACAAAACGGTCGCGGCTTCACGCGTCATGAATCCCGCGCCGAGCAACGCGCCCGACAGTGCATACCAACGCATCGATCCAGTGCGCTCGCCCCGCACGGCTGCCGCCAGCGCCAGCGCCAGCAGCCCAGCTGCGATGGGATGGCTGAGAAACGAGCCGGCCTGAAACAGGATGAACGGCGACAGCACACCCAAACCGAGCACCACGCCACCGACTCCGCGGCCGTACAGCGCCGCGGCCGTCCAGGACGTGCCGCCGATGAGCGCCGCGCAGGCCAGCGGGCCAACCAGCCAGTGGAGCCCGACGAAGCCGCCCAGCGCGTAGGCGAATGCCGCGCCAGGCGGATACTGCGAAAACCAGTGATCGTGCCAGATAACCTGGAACGGGCCCTTGAAGGCGCCGTCGATCGCCGGCACGTCGAGCCACAGCCGGCCCGCGCGAAACACGCCGGCCTGGAACGTGTACGAGATGGCGTCGAGGATGTGTGGCAGCTGGTGGTACAGGCGCGTGGTGATGATGCCGGCGCCGAGGAGCCACACAGCCAACACCACGTCCGCGGTCCGCAGCGGCATCGGCCGGCGGCCACGCCACGGCAGTGCTTCCAGCTGCGACTCGGGGGTGCCGGTCCACCGTAGCGCTCGTGCACTGCCCAGTGCGGCCAGCACGAGCGCAAACCCGGCCGCGACCGAGCGACCCACGAGGTGCAGCAGCTCGGCCAAGAACGGCATGGGCTGTTCAGGAAAGAACCAGCGTGGCCGCGGCTCCGTGGTGCCATTGCGCTGGACAATCCAGCGCGCGTTGCGTCGATCGCGGTCGAGCTCCAGTCCTTCTTGCTGGCCCGGTGCAGGCGAAAGCAGCCACAAGTGCGCAGGCGCCTCAGGTCGGCGCAGCGACACTTCGACACGGAAAGCACTCGAGCGAAAAGTGAGCTCCGTGCGCTGCCCAAACGGGGTACCCGACTCCGCGCTGGTATGCACTAAGGGCCGGTCGGTCTCCAGATCGGTCAGGCGAATACGTTCCCAGCGACTGTAGCTCCCTTCGTCACGCAGCCACGCATCAACGGCGTAGAGCGGCGTTCCAAGGACCGGCTCCAGCGCGGCAATTCGGCGGTCATTGGTCGATGTCGTGTCGCTTCCATCGACCTGGTACTCGCGCACCAACGGGCCTGGCTGGTCAAGGTTGATCCCGCGCCAGGTCGAGCCGGTGGCGGCCGTGACCGCGTGTTCGGCACCGTCGACACGGACGACGACGTTCGCGCCATGGACCTCGACGACGACGTCAACTGGCCAGGCCGACGGTGCACCTTCGCCAAGCGCAAGCAGCGCCAGCGCGACCAAGGCAGCGACGACGAGGTGTCGGTTCAGCTCACTCTTCGGGCTCGGCCTTGGCGCCGACTTCCACGAACTTGACGCGCGAGGCGCCGCAGCGCGGGCACTTGCGCGGCAGGATCGTGTCGACCACTTCCAGGCGGCAGGTCAAACACCGCCACGTCGTGGGCGTCTCGACCTCGCGCGTGCGTATCGCGCCCGTCTTATCCGTCATCGGCGTATCTGCCGACAGTCTACAGGCTAGATCGTGAGCTCAGCCTGGCGAGCGGCGGCGGTGCGAAGAAGACGTCTTCGATGCGCGTCTCGACGGTCTGCACGTCCCCGGCGCCGAGCTCGGCGAGTCGATCGAGCAGCGCCTGGACCAGGTGCTCGGGTGTCGATGCGCCGGCGCTCACACCGACTCGGCGTGCGCCTTCGAGCCAATCGGGCTGAAGCTCGCTCGCGCCACCCAACAGGTAGGCCCGCGCGCCGGCTGCTTCGGCCACTTCGCGCAATCGGTTCGAGTTCGACGAATTGGGCGAGCCAAGCACGAGCACCACGTCAGCGGCGTGCTTCTCGACCAGCGCCAGGACTGCTTCCTGGCGATTCTGCGTTGCGTAGCAAACGTCGCCGGCGTCCTGCCCGACCATGGCTGGGAAGCGCGTGCGCAGCGCCTCGACGATTGCCGAGACATCGTCCAGGCTGAGGGTGGTCTGCGTCGCATAAGCGACGCGCGTCGGATCGGGCACTTCGACGGTGTGCGCGTCGGCCACAGTCTGCACGAGACGAACACGCTCGGGCGCCTCGCCCATGACACCTTCGACCTCAGGATGGCCGGCGTGCCCGACGAACAGGATGGTGTAGCCGCGGCCGGCGTAGCGCAGCACCGCGGCGTGCACGCGCGAGACGAGCGGGCAGGTCGCGTCGAGGGTGACCAGCTGTCGCGTCAGCGCCTCGTTACGTACATCGGGTGAAACGCCGTGGGCCGAGAACACCGCCGTGGAGCCGACCGGGATCTCACGCGTATCTTCGACGAACACCGCGCCACGCGCCCGCAGATCGTTGACCACGAACTTGTTATGCACGATCTCGTGCCGCACGTAGACCGGCCGCTCGTCGCCTACGGCACGATTGTCGAGCGCGAGCTCGACCGTGCGAATGGCACGTTCGACGCCAGCGCAGAACCCGCGCGGTGCGGCGAGCAGGACAGTAAACGACATCAGCTTCATCTTCGACTATCGTCCGCGCATGGGTCCAGCTTTACCTTTTCTCTATGCCTGTTATTAGGATTGGTTTCGCGCCGCACCGGTAGCGGCCAGCGCGACCACCCGCTCCACCCCGGAGGGTGCACGCACCACGAGCATGCGCACCACATTGGTCACTGCTCCCGCCGTTGGCGACGATCGTACGCTAGTCTGTGGGCTATGCAGATCGGCTTACATGTGCCCGTCTTTGCCTGGCCGGGCGGGCCTGAGGCGCTGGCAGATCACCTGAGCAATGTCGCGCAAGCCGCGGAGCAGGCAGGCTTCGGCCAGATCACCGTCATGGATCACTATTTCGCCCTCGCGCCCGACGAGGGCTACAAGCTGCCCATGCTCGAAGCCTATACCGCGCTCGGCTTCATCGCTGGCGTGACCACGCGCATCCGACTGGGCGTGCAGGTCACCGGGGTGACCTATCGGGCTCCCGGCTTTCTGCTGAAGCAAGTCTCGACGTTGAACGTGCTGTCGAAGGGACGCGCCTTCCTTGGCATTGGCGCAGCGTGGTTCGAGAAGGAGCACCACGCGCTGGGCATCCCGTTCCCGCCACTCAAGGAGCGTTTCGAGCGCCTCGAAGAGACGCTTCAGCTGGCGCATCAGGCGTTTCGAGGCGATAGCAGTCCGTTCCGCGGCAAGTACTACCAGCTTGCCGAGCCGCTGCTGTCGCCCATGCCGGTCAGTCAGCCGCGGCCGCGGATTCAGGTAGGTGGCTCGGGCGAGCGCAAGACGCTGCGCATGGTCGCCCAGTACGGCGACGCGTGCCATATCAACGCGCCCGATCCCAGCGCCGCGCGGCACAAGCTGGAGGTGCTGCGCGAGCACTGCCAGAAGCTAGGCCGCGACGAGAGCGAGATCGCCAAGGTCGGCGGCTTCCGACCGACGATTGCCCAGGACGGCGCGAATATCGACGAAGTCACCGCGGGCATCGCCGCCCTGGGGGAGGTCGGCTTCGACATGGTCACGATGGCCCTACCCGACGTCTACAACCTGAAAGCGATCGAGCTGTTCGGCACACATGTCATCCCGCGCGTGGCACAGGTCAACGCCCGCGCGGCGGTCGGGCTCAGGTAACAGGCCAGAGGTCGCCGACGACGAAACCCTCGGGGAATGGATCCTCGGCATCGAGCACATACTGGCTGATGCCGGTAATCCAGGCCTGGCCACTGATCGTGGGCACTACGGCTTGGTACGGCCCAACCCTCGTTTCTTCCACGAGCTCGCCGGTGAACACGGTGCCGAGCACGCTCTCGTGACGGAACGGCGTATTGAGGTCGAGCCGGCCGCGGGCGTGCAGTGTCGCCATCCTGGCGCAGGTGCCAGTACCGCACGCTGACCGATCGAGCACGCCCGTCCACGTGTCGGGCCGCTGCCAGTCGAACTCGCCGGTGGAAATGACCACCGCGTTGCGCATGTCGTTCTCGGCACTGTGGGCGGGACCGGTCAGCTGCGCTGTGCTGAGCACGTTGATGGCCGGGTTCTCGGGGTGGACGATCGCGATCTGCTCGCGCGCGGCGGCTTTGATCATCTCGCCGATGCGCACGATCTGCCGCCCCTCGTCGGGCGTCAACTGGAGGCCCAGCGGTTCCGCGGCGGCGATGACGTAGAACATCCCGCCGTAGGCGATGTCGACGTTGATGGTGCCGAGTTGAGGGACCTCGACGGGCACGTCGAGATGGGTCGCGAAGGCGGGCACGTTGCGGAAGGTCACGCTGCTCACCTTGTCGTTACGTACACCGGCAGTAACGGCAATGAGCCCCGCGGGTGCCTCGAGCACCAGCTTCGTCTCGGGCTCGCGCATCGGCAGCATGCCCGTCTCGAGCAGCACGGTCGTCACGCAGATCGTGTTGCTGCCTGACATGGGCGGGTAATCGGTCTGCTCCATGATCACGAAGCCGGCGTCCGCATCGGGCCGCGTCGGCGGCAGCAGCAGGTTGCAGCACAGGCCCGGATACCCGCGCGGCTCGCGCAGCATGCGCTTGCGCAGCCAATCGGCGTGCTCGAGCAGATACGTGCGCTTCTCGAACATGGTCGCGCCCGGCACATCGAGCACGCCGCCCGTGATCACCCGCCCCGGCTCCCCGCCCGCGTGCGCATCCACCGCCGTGATCATGCCGCTCAAGCGCACGCGGGTCGTCAGGTCGTGCGCGCTGCCAGCTCGCCGGCCAGGTCCAGACGGCGCGTGCCGAAGCCGCGTGTTGCCCATTCGTCGCGGGGCAGCATCCAGAAGACCTCGAACTCGTTGCCATCGGGGTCCTTGGCGTACAGGCTGAGGCTGTTGCCGTGATCGGACTCGCCGGCCAGGGCACCGGCGCGCATCAGCTCGTCGCGCGCTGCTGCGAGATCCTGGATGGCGGCCACTTCCCAGGCCGCGTGATACAGACCGACCTGGCGGCCGTTCGACGGCGGCGGCGCGTCCATGCCAATGCCGAAGAGACCCAGGTCGTGATGATTGTCGCTGCCGTTGGCACGCATGAACACGGCTTGCGGGCTCGGCATCTCGACAACCGTGAAGCCCAGCACGTCGCGGTAGAAGTTCATCGCGCGTTGCGCGTCGCGCACGTAGAGAACCAGATGATTGAGGCGTTTGATCGTGAAGTCGGCCATGTTCAGATGATGCTACGTGCGCAGCGCCTTGTCCCAGGCGTCCATGCTGCTCACGGTCTCGAAACCGACCGACTGATACAGCCGCAACGGCTGCGCGTTGCCCGCGTCGACGCCGAGCGTGATCGAGCCCGCGCCGCGCGCGCGCAGCGACGTCAGCCCGGCCAGCAGCATGGCGCGGCCGAGACCGCGGCCGCGGTGCTCCGGATCGACGGTCAGGTTCGAGATCCAAGCCCTCGGCTCACCGTCCGGATTCTGATCGACCGGGTCGAAGACGGCGTGGCAGGTGGCCAGGATGCGCGCATCGTCAGCCGCGTCGACAGCCACCAGCATGCCGGCGCGTTGGCCGTGGAGATCGCCTGCCAGCATCTCGGGCCGAATTGGGACGAAATCCCAGGTGCCCGCCCAGTTACGGTTCAACGCCGCCAGGACCCGTGGCTCCTCGTGCTCATGCATCGGCCTGATCCGTACACCCACCGGAACAGCGTTACGTTCGTCGTACGTAACGGAGGCAGGCAGCAGCATGTGGAAGATCGACCGCACCGGCGCAAAGCCCGCCCCACGCGCAGCGGTCGTCGCCCAGTCGGCGCGGGACGGCAGGAACAGTCGAACCAGCGCGCCATCGGCCGCGCAGGCCATGTCGATCGTCGACTGGACCAGCACTTCGGCGGAGGCGGGCGTACGAGCGGCGAGTTCGAGCGCGACACGCGCCGAGACCGCTTCGGCAGGCGGCGGCTCGGCGCGAATCGCGGCAACGCCGACGATCCGCGCGCCCGATGTGAGCACGCATAGCCGGGTCGCCCACGGATCGACGGACCAGCCGCCGCGGGGCCGACCGCCCGGATCGTCGGCGACGTGCGACGCCTCCCAGACGGCCCGGATGGCCGCGGCTTCGGTCGGCAGCGGTGAGCGCAGCGTTGGCACCCCGGGCGAGCCGGGGGGCGCCCTCATTCTCCCAGGCTCCGCCCGTCCATGGTCTTCAGCGGCTCGCGAATCAGCTCAATCTGAATTCCGTCCGGATCCTTGAAGTAGATCGAGTCAATCGCACCGCGGTCCGGTCCGAGGTACTGGATGCCGGCCGCCTCGAGCCGCTTCTTGACCATTTCGAAGTTCTCGGACGTCGTCGAGATCGCAATGTGCTGCACGCCGCCGAGCGCCTCGATGCCGGGCTCGAGTCCCAGCTCCGGAAAGTCGAAGAACGCCAGCAGGTTGTCGTGGCCCATGTCGAAAAACAGGTGCGTCGAGCCAGGGTAGTCGCGGTTTTCCATCAGCTCGACCAGCGGGAAACCAATCAGGTCCTGGTAGAACTGGATCGTTCGCTCGACGTCGCTGCAGATCAGGGCCAGGTGATGCAGGCCGCGCGCGGTCGACGCGGGCCGACTCGCCGCTGGACGCAGATATTGCTGCGCCCAGCGCTCGCGGTTCGCGTTGAATTTGACGCGGCGTTCGTTTTCGGCGGTCGTCGTCATAGTTAGATTTTGAACAAAACATCCCGGATGCGCTCGGCTAGCGCGGTATCGCCACGCACTGTGCCGCCGCGCTTGCGCTGGTAGGTGCTCAGGACGAAGTCATTGGGATCGAAGCTGAAGACGGCCTGGCAATCTGTGGTCTCGGTCTCTTCATAGCTCACGTTGGTGCCGTCGACTGAGATGCACCAGTTGCCGCCGCCTGGTCCGCTGATCTCGACCCCGAATTTCGCCTTGAGATCCTGCGCCCGCTGGGCGTCGACGGTGTACTGGATCACGATCAGCATGAACGGGATGAGCGTGATCGCCGCGTCGTCGGACAGTGGCTCGTCGCGTCCGAGGCCGGACTTGATGTCCCACGCGTGGATCGAATAGTCGATCAATTGAAAGGCCGCGAAAAAGCACGCAGGCAGCGGGCCCATGAATTTGTGCGCCACGATCTCGCCCGACCACTGTTTTTGGTCGAGTGCGTCGAAGATCTCGAACATCTTGTCCGAGGCCGTCTTCAGGCGCGTGATCGCCTGGTCTTTGCTGAGCGAGCGGAAGCGCGTCGCACCCTCGTCGAGCATGGACGCCATGATCGGCAGGCCGAGCGCCGCGGGCGCCTCCTGACCAGCACGCGCCATCGCGAAGCGCTCCAGGTAGCCCTCGGTGACGTCGATCAAATGGCCGCACAGATCGCGCACCTGCCAGTGGCCGCTAGCGGTTGGCCCTTCCCAGGGAGCCTCGTCGAGCAGCTTGTAGAACTCGGCGCGCTCCTTTCGATCCAGGTCGAGCAGGAACTGCTTGCCCGAATACTCCATCACGTTGACGCGGGTTGGAGTCGTCGTCATCTCGAACTCCTTTGTCCCCTGAGATGCGGAACAGCGTGCTGAGCGTACACCCAAAAGAAAGGCCGGCGGTATCCTTTTGCGGCGTGGAATCGGGCGCCCAATCGGGATCGTTTGCCTACGCCAACCCGCCCCGCATCCACTGGGGACCAGGGGCGCTGAGCGAGCACCTGGCGCCCGAGCTCGATCGGCTGGGCGCGCGACGCGTGTTTGTGGTCACCACCCGCAGCGTGGCTGGCAATCCCGCGCTGCTCGGCTCCATGGAACGGTTGCTGGGCGCGCGGTGTGTGGGCGCGTTCTCGGGCATCGGTCAGCATGCACCTGTGGCATCCGTGGCCGCGGCAGTCTCGGCGGCGCGGGACGCTCAGGCCGACGCGCTGGTTTCCCTGGGTGGCGGCAGCCCGATCGACGCGGCGAAGGCGGTGGCGTTTGCCCTGGCCACGGGCGTCGATCTGAGTGAACCGGGTGCCGCGGCGCGCGCACGCGACTGCGACCCGAAATCGGACGCACTGCTGCCGCACCTGGCCATCCCGACGACGCTCTCGGCGGCGGAGCTCTCGGGACTGGCCGGCTTCACGACCGCTGACGAGCACGAGAAGGTTGGACTGCGCAGCGCGGCGCTGATTCCGTCGAGTGTGGTGTATGACGCTGAGCTGGCGCTGCCCACTCCGCTCGAGCTGTGGCTGTCGACAGGCATTCGCGCGGTCGACCACGCGGTCGAGACGCTCCTCGCGCCTGATGCGCACCCGTACTCAGACACGTTGGCGCTCGAGGCGTTGCGCCGACTGCAGCGCAGCCTGCTGGAAACGAAGGCCGAGCCGGCTGACGTTGCGGCGCGCACCGAGAGCCAACTCGGCGCGTGGTTCTCGTTCACGCTGCCCGGCCCGGCCGCGGGCGGGCTGAGTCACACGCTCGGTAAGCGCATCGGCGCGCGCCACAACATCCCGCACGGGGTGAGCTCGTGTCTGGTCCTGCCGCATGTGATGCGCTATCTGGCGCCGCGCACGTTGCGGGCGCAGGCATCTATTGCCGCCGCGCTGGGGGCCGACGTGCGCGAGATGCCGCTCGAGCAAGCCGCCGCGTGCGCCGCCGACGCCGTCGCTGCGCTGATCGCCGCGTTGGACCTGCCGCGCCACCTCGGCGCGTTTGGCCTCAGCGCGGCCGACCTGGAAGCCGCAGCTCAGCCCGTTGCCAGCGCCGAGTACCCACTCGCCGACCTGCTGGCTATCTATCGCGCGGCCTGGTGACGCTTTGCTGCGTTCCCGTGACGCTTCAGGTGACGCTTTTGTCGCTTCCCGTGACGGTTCAGGTGACGCTTCTTCCGTCAAGTTGGCGGTGCGACACGACCAGGCGGTTCGGCACCGTGTGTAGCGCCTGGTGGCAGGCACCGTGAGCGGTGGGTGGCTGCCCGGCAGCGTGCGCGGCGTGAGCAGTGGGTGGCTGCCCGGCAGCGTGAGCGGCGGGTGGCTGCCCGGCAGCGTGAGCGGCGGGTGGCTGCCCGGCAGCGTGAGCAGCGTGAGCGTTGGGTGGCTGCCCGGCAGCGTGAGCGGCCGGTTGGTGCCCGGCAGCGTGAGCGGCGGGTGGCTGCCCGGCAGCGTGAGCAGCGGGTGGCTGCCCGGCAGCGTGGGCGGCCGGTTGGTGCCGCGCAGCGTGAGCGGCGGGTGGCTGCCCGGCAGCGTGAGCGGCAGGTGGCTGCCCGGCAGCGTGTGCAGCGGGT
>DASXRR010000484.1:0-30365 GCA_036506475.1 Chloroflexota bacterium | reverse complement strand
CATTTAAGCGCACAGGGTTCGTGGACGAAAAGAGTGTCAGTGAGCGCCTGAAAGGGCCGGGGTACGTGCCTCTACTGGTGAGATGAAGGCTTCGACCATGGTGCGCGCCACGTCGTCGCGAAATTGAGTCGGTGGGCTCTTCATGAAATAGGCGCTTGGGGCTTCCAGGGCGCCGCCCAGGCCGCGGTCCAGGCCGATCCTGGCGCAGCGCACGGCGTCGATGACCACGCCGGCGCTGTTGGGCGAGTCCCACACCTCTAGCTTGAGCTCGAGATTGAGCGGTACGTCACCAAACGAGCGGCCCTCGAGCCGAATATGCGCCCACTTGCGATCGGTCAGCCACGGGACATAGTCGCTCGGCCCGACGTGCACGTCCTCAGCGGCGAGCTGCTCGTCAATCTGGCTGGTGACGCTGGTGGTCTTGGAGATCTTCTTGGATTCCAGGCGGCTGCGTTCGAGCATGTTCAGGAAGTCGGTGTTGCCGCCGACGTTGAGCTGGCTGGTGCGCTCGAGGCGAACGCCGCGATCCTGGAACAAGCGCGCCAAAACGCGATGCACGATCGTGGCCCCGACCTGGCTCTTGATGTCGTCGCCGATCAGGGGCAGGCCATGCTCCTCGAAGCGGTGGCGCCAGCTAGCTTCGCGCGCGATGAACACCGGGATGCAGTTGACCACCGCGCAGCCGGCGGCGAGGGCTTGCTCCATGTAGAAGCGCGTCGCCTGCTCGCTGCCGACGGGCAGGTAATTGATCAGCACCTCGGCACGCGTCTCGCGCAGCACGTGGGCGACGTCGACTGGCGGCTCGGGCGCTTCGTCGATGACCTCTTTGAGATACGTGCCCAGCCCGTCGCGCGTATCGCCGCGGTGGACCGTGACGCCGAGCCGTGGCACGTCGGCGAAACGCATGGTGTTGTTGGGCTCGGCAAAGATGGCCTCGGCGACGTCGCGGCCAACTTTGCGCCGATCGACGTCGAAGGCGGCGACGATCTCGATGTCGCGGACGTGGTAGCCACCCAGGTTGACGTGCATCAGGCCGGGCACGAACGTGTCGGGATCGGCGTCACGGTATTTGTGGATGCCCTGGACGAGGGCGGAGGCGCAGTTGCCGACGCCGACGAGGGCGACGCGGACAGGGGCAGTCATGGTCCGCTCAGGGTATCACGGAAAGCGTTTACCGGTAAGCGTTTACCACACGCTCCAAGCTGAACGGGCTTCCTCGGCGCCCTACCTGCTGGCCCAGAGCCGTCCTCGCGCAGCACGCGCCACCGGCGGCTTGCTTTCGGCCTGCTCGGCGACTGGTTGCAAGCTGAACGGGATTCCTGGGCGCCCTACCTGCGGCCTGAGCGCCGTCCTCGCGCTGCGCGCGCCACCGGCGGCTTGCTTTCGGCCCTGCTCGGCCACACGCTACAAACTGAACTGGTTACCTGGGCGGTCTAGCTGGCGGCCTGAGCGCCGTCCTCGCGCTCCGCGCGCCACCGGCGGCGGCTTTCGGCCTGCTCGGCCACTGGCTACAAGCTGAACGAGGTACTGGGCGCTCTAGCTGGCGGCCTGAGCGCCGTCCTCGCGCTGCGCGCGCCAATGGCGGCGGCTTTCGGGCCCTGTTCGGCGACTGGTGCCCGGTAGGATCAGCAGCGTGGCGGTCACGATCGGCGACGTGGCGCGCAAGGCCGGCGTCTCGATCGCGACGGTCTCGCGCGTGCTGTCGCCGGGGCCGGATCAACACCCGGTCAGTGCCGGGACCGCCGAGCGGGTGCGCCAGGCGGCGCTGGAGCTGCGCTTTGTGCCATCGGCGATTGCGCGCGGGCTGGTGGCGCGGCGTTCAGGGTTGCTCGGCCTGCTGGTGCCCGACCTGACCGATCCGTACTACCCACACATCGCCAGCGGCGTCGAGGAAGCAGCGCGCCAGGCGCAGCTGGCGGTGCTGATCTGCAATACCCTGGGCGATCCCGCGCATCTCAGCGAGTACCTGGACCTGCTGCGCGCACGGCGCGTGGACGGCGTGCTGCTCTCAGGCGGCAGCAGCCTGGGCTTAGAGGAGCTGCAACTGGTGGTGCGCAGCGGGCTTCCGGTGGTGTTGATCGGTCGGCCCGGGTACGACGTCGACCTGCCGTATGTCAGTGTCGACAACGTGTCGGCGGCGCGGGCGGCCACCGCGCACCTGATCGGACCAGGTCGCGCGCGCATCTTGCACGTGGCCGGGCCGGCCACGCAGACGACGATGGTCGACCGGCGTGACGGCTACCTGCAGGCCATGGGCGCAGCCGACCTGGCGCCAGTGGTGCTGATGACCAGTGGCGTGGCCGAGGACGCCTACACGGCCATCGCGGCGGAGCTGCGGCGTGAGCATGCCGACGCCATCTTTGCCGCGACAGATCGGTTGGCGGTGGCCGCACTGGCGGCGTTGTACGACCTGCACAAGGCTGTGCCCGACGAGGTGGCCGTGCTTGGTTTTGACGACATGCCGCTGGCGGCGCTGCTGCGGCCGGCACTGGCGTCGGTTGCGCAGCCGGCCGAGGCGCTGGGTCGGGCGGCCGTCGACGTGGTGCTGGGCATGTCGGCAGCGCCGCTAGTACTGGACGCGAAATTGGTGATTCGGGAGTCAGCGAAGAAGGTCAGCCGCGGGCCAGGGCGGCGACGCGCTCCGACAGGTTCTGCGCGCCCAGCCGCTCGAGCTCGGCGGCCGCCCTCGCCCACGTAGGCCGGCCGCTGGGTGGCAGCTCGACCGTCAGCTCGTGACCGCGCATGCTGACGACGTCGCGAAAGACGCGCAATTGATCGGCGATGCTGGCGGGCATGGTTGCAGCGCGCGCAGCCAGCACGCCATCGAGGTTGCCGTACTGCAGCAGCAAAGACGCGGCCGCCTTGGGTCCGATGCCCTTGGCGCCAGGGATGTTGTCCGACGAATCGCCGGCCAGGGCCTTGTAGTCGGGCACCTGCTCGGGCAGGACGCCCATGCGCTCGACGACCTGTTGCGGACCGATGCGCAGCAGATCGCGAATGCCTGCGCGAGGTGCCAGGACGGTCACCTGCTCAGAGACGAGCTGGTAGGCGTCACGATCGGTGGTCAGTAGCAGGCTGTGTCCGCCGCGTTTGGTCTCGGCCGCGGCGGCCGCGGCCATGAAGTCATCGGCTTCATAGCCAGGTGCTTTGCCGACGCCGAAGCCGAACGCAGCGGCCAGGCCGGGCAGCAGATCGAGCTGACGGACGATGGAGTTATCGAAGACGCGCCCAGCCTGATAGGTGGGCCACAGCTTGTGGCGGTAGGTCTCGACGCCGAGCGTGTCCCACGCGGCGTAGATGCCGCGCGGCTGTTCCTGGTCCCACAAATACAGGACCATGTTCGTCCAGCCGACGATGGCGTTGATCGGTCGACCGTCAGCGGAGCGGAGCGATTTGGGAATCGAGTGGTAGGCGCGGTGCGCCAGGTTGTCACCGTCGATGACGAGCAGCGGGCGTTCGTTTGTCGAGGCGAGCTCGGGCACGTGGCGTTGATGATCGCAGATACGATGGTTCGCGCGATGCGCGCGGACGTCATCTTGCGGGGCGGGAGCGTCCTGACGTTGGACGCCCAGTGGCCACGCGCACGGTCCGTCGCCGTTGGTGAGGGGCGCATCGTGGCTGTGGGCGAGGGCGATCTGGACGAGGTGTGCGGGCTGGAGACGCGCGTGATCGAGCTGGCCGGCAATGCGGTGTTGCCCGGGTTCGTGGATGCGCACATCCACTTCGGGGCGTTCGCGCTGGGGCTGACGCAGGTCGACCTGGATCATGCGGCCACCTTGGAAAACGGGCTGCGCGAGGTGCGCGCCTTCGCCGATCGGCTGGCCGCGGGGGTATGGCTGCGCGGGCGTGGCTGGGACCGGAACCGCTGGGGACGACTGCCGACGGCATCCGAGCTGGACCAGGTGACTGGCGCACGGCCGGCGCTGCTGTCGAGTCACGACGGCCATTCGCTGTGGCTGAACAGCGCGGCGATGGCCGCGGTCGGCTTGAGCGCCAGCAGCGAGGCGCCCGCGGGTGGGGCGATCGAGCGCGACTCGAGCGGCAACCCGAGTGGCGTGGTTTTTGAGAATGCGCAGGACCTGGTCCGACGCAAGGTGCCTGAGCCGACCGAGCAGGACCTCGGCGAGGCGATTCGGCACGCGCTACCGCTGGCCGCAAAAGCGGGGCTGACCGGCATGCACAACCTCGAAGATGAACACAGCCTGGCGGCGTTTCGAGCGCTGGCGGCCGAGGGTGAGTTGACGCTGCGCGTCTACCACGGCGTGCGGCGCGGTCTGCTGACACGGGCGGCCGAGCTGGGCCTACGGACTGGCGCGGGCAGCGAGTGGCTGCGCATCGGGCCAGTCAAGCTGTTTTCAGACGGTGCGCTGGGCTCACGCACGGCGCATGTGCTCGAGCCGTACGAGGGCACCAACGATCGTGGCGTGCCCACGCTGACGCCCGAGGAGCTGGCGGCAGACATGCGCGCGGCGGCTGATCAGGGCCTGGACATCGCGGTGCACGCGATTGGCGATGCGGCGGTGCGCACCGTGCTCGACGTCGTCCAGACCGTGCGGCCAGGCAGACTGGTGCGCATCGAACATGCGCAGCTCGTCCATCCGGACGATGTGCCGCGCTTCGCGCAGCTCGGCGTACTCGCGTCGATGCAGCCCATCCATGCCGTCGCCGACTGGCGCGCGGCCGACGCGCACTGGGGCGCTCGGGCGCGCCATGGCTACGCGTGGCGGACGCTGCTCGACGCTGGCGCTGTGCTGGCGCTTGGTACGGACGCGCCTGTCGAACGCCTGGAGCCCCTGCTGAACCTGCACGCTGCCACGACGCGCGTCGACCCGCATGGGGAACCCGCTGGCGGGTGGTACCCAGAGCAGCGGCTAACGCTGGACGAGGCGGTGCGGGCATATACCCACGGTTCGGCGGTGGCCGAACGTGCATCGGAGCGGCGTGGCCGGCTGGCGCCAGACATGGACGCCGACCTGGTGGTGCTGGACGGTCCGCTCAGCGCGGACAGGCTGCTGGAGACGCAGGTGGTGTTGACGATGGTCGGCGGACATATCGTGTACGAAGCGTGACGCGCTCGCTCAAGCCGCGGCGGACGTGCCTATCGGTGCCCGGCAGCAGCGCGCGCATGCAGCTCAAAGCGGCCACGCTCGCTTCAGACCAGGTGTTGTTCGACCTCGAAGACGCGACGGCGCCATCCGAGAAGGTGTCTGCCCGCGCGGTCATCGTCCAGTCGCTGCGCACGCTCGACTTCGCGGGCCGGCTAGTAAGTGTGCGCGTCAACGGCGTTGACACACCATGGTGCTACCGCGACATCGTGGACGTGATCGAGGCCGCCGGCGATCGCGTCGGCACGGTGTATCTGCCCAAGGCCGAGTCGGCCGCGGATGTGCATTTTGTCGATCGTTTGCTCGACCAGATCGAACACGCGCACGATTGGCCGCGTGGTCGGATCGGCCTGGAGGTGCTGATCGAATCGGCGGCCGGCCTGCAGCGGGTCGACGAGATTGCACGGGCATCGCGTCGATTGGAGTCGCTGACGTTTGGACCGGGCGATCTATCGGCCAGTCTGGGCATGGGTCAACTGAGCATTGGCACGCTCGAGAGCGGCTACCCGGGCGACGTGTGGCACTTCGCGCTGATGCGCCTCCTGGTCGCGGCCCGCGCGGCTGGACTGCTGGCGATCGATGGGCCGTATGCGGCGTTCGCCGATCTTGCCGGACTCGAGGCATCGGCGCGGCGCACCGCGACTTTGGGGTTTGACGGCAAGTGGGTGATTCACCCGTCGCAGATCGAGACGGTCAATCGCATCTTCTCGCCTGACCCGGCGGTGTTGGCGCGGTCGGAGGGCATTCTGGCTGCCTATCGTGAGGCCACGCAGGCCGAAGGCCGGGGCGCGGTGCGTTTCGAGGGCGAGATGATCGACGAGGCCAATCGCAAGATGGCCGAGGCTGTGGTGCGCCGCGCGCGCTGGCTCGGTCTGTCGTCAGGCGGTGATAGCATCGGCGGCTCATGAGCACCGTGCTCGGGCCGCGTCACGTAAGCCTGGATGTGGCGATCGCCGATTATGTCGAGCTGAATCCGCGCTCGGGCGCCCATTTCGAGCGCGCCGTCCAGGTGCTGTCAGGCGGCACCACGCGTACGACCGTCTTCTTCGAGCCCTACCCGCCGGTCCTGGTAAGCGGCAGCGGGTGCTGGGTCGAAGACCTCGACGGCAATCGCCGACTCGACTTCCTGAACAACTACACGTCGCTCATCCTGGGTCACGCCGACCCAGGCGTCGTGGCCGCGGTCACCGAGCAGGCGCAGCGCGGCACCGCCTTCGCAGCTCCGAGCGAGAATGAGCTGCGCCTGGCCGAGCTCATTTGCTCGCGCGTACCGTCAGTCGAACGACTGCGCTTTGCCAACTCGGGCACTGAAGCGACGCTGTTCGCGATGCGCCTGGCACGCGCCTTTACTCGACGCGACAAGATCCTGGTCATGGACGGCGGCTACCACGGCACGCATGACTACGCCGCGTTCGCGAGCAGCGCGGGCATCCCGCAGGTGGTGCGCGACACGGTGGTCAGCGCGCCATTCAACGACCTGTCGGCCGTGTCGCGAGTGGTGCACGAGGTCGGCGATGACCTGGCGGCGATCATCGTCGAGCCGGTGCTCGGCGCGGCGGGCGTCCTGCCGGCACGGCCCGACTTCCTCAACGGATTGCGATCGCTCACGCGGGACAATGGCAGTTTGCTGATCTTCGACGAGGTCATCTCGCTGCGCGTGGCGCCGGGCGGTGCGCAGGAGGTGTTCGGCGTGCGGCCCGACCTCACCACGCTGGGCAAGATTATCGGCGGCGGGTTCCCGGTCGCGGCCTTTGGCGGGCGCGCCGACGTCATGGCGCTGCTCGACCCACGTGGCACAGGCCCGGCGATTCCGCATGGTGGCACGTTCAACGGCAACCCGGTCGGGACCGCGGCTGGCATCGCCACTCTGGAAGCGCTGACGCCCGACGTGTACACGCGGCTGAACGCTCTGGGCGAGCGCCTGCGTGCCCGGCTGACGGCGCTGTTCGAGCGGCTCGACGTAGCGGTCCAGGTGACGGGCATTGGCTCGCTATTCAACGTGCACTTCACCGCCGACGAGATCGTCGACTACAAGTCGGCCCGCGCTGGGGCCAACGAAGCCAGTCGCGCGGCGATGCTGGCGCTGATGAATGCGGGCTTCTTCCTGGCGCCACGCGGCATGGGCTGCATCTCGACGCCGATGTCTGAAACGGACGTCGACGCGCTGGTCGACGCCTTCGAGAAGGTCCTAACCGGCAACGTCGTACGCCCGGTAGCGCGCTGACGACGCAGCTGACAGCGCATCGGCGAGAGCTTCGTGCTCACGCACGTGGGTCACGTTGCGCAGCGCGTCTTCAGCACTGAACCATGCCGCCTCGAGTACATCTTCGTCCGCCTGCGGCGCAGGGGTTAGCGTCGACGACGTGGCGCGGAAGATCACGATGAGCAGATCGTGGCGGACGTGCGCGTAGACGCCGACGAGCTCGCCGACAGAAGCAGTACAACCGCTTTCTTCGAGTAGCTCGCGTTCGAGCGCGCCGATCAAGTCCTCGCCAGGCTCGACTCCACCGCCCGGCAGCTCCCAGCCGGCTTTCGCGGTGCGGACGAGCAGCACGTGACCCTGGGGATTGGTGACAACCGCGCCGACGCCGAGCGTGTGCATACGTCTACCCTCTACAGGATGCCCGGACCGGTTGAGGCGGTACTGGTGGGCGCCGGCAATCGCGGCGCGCGCGTGTATGGGGCGTATGCGCTGGCGAATCCCGAGCGGCTGCGCTTTGTGGCCGTGGTCGACCCCGACGACGCTCGGCGCGGTAGCTTCGCGGCTGCGCATGGCATCCCAACGGAGCGTCAGTTTGGGGCGTGGGAAGAGCTGGCCGGGCGGCAGCCGCTGGTGCCCACGGTGTTCAACGCGACGCTGGATGGCACGCATCGGGCGAGCACGCTCGGGTTGCTGGCGGCAGGCTATGACGTCCTGCTGGAGAAGCCAATTGCCACCACGCCGGAGGACGTCCTGGAGGTAGCGCAGGCCGCCGAACGCCATGGACGCATGCTCCAGATCAGCCACGTGCTGCGCTATGCGCCCTTCTTCAAGACCATCCACGACGTGGTCCGCGCGGGCGACCTCGGCGACGTGGTATCGATCGACTGGCGCGAAAACCTCGTCTACTGGCACTACGCGCACAGCTTCGTGCGCGGCAACTGGTCGAACGCCACCAGAACGGCGCCGATGCTGCTCACCAAGTGCTGCCACGACCTGGATCTGCTGGTGTGGATGCTTGGTTCGACGTGCGAGCGCATTGCCTCGTACGGCGAGCAGCGTCACTTCACGTCGGCGAAAGTCGGACCGGAGGTGCCCGCCCGATGCACCGATGGCTGCCCGTATGCCGAGCAGTGCCTGCACTACGCGCCGCGGCTGTACCTGAGCCGCCTGGCGGAAGATCCGCACAACTTCACCGTCAACGCGATCACCCTTGACCACACTGAAGCGGGCGTCCTGCGGGCATTGGAGACCGGTCCGTACGGCCGCTGCGTGTATCGCTGCGACAACGATGTGGTCGATCACCAGGCGGTGCTGATGCATTTCGGCGGCGGCCAGGCGGTCACACTGACGATGCAAGGCGCCTCCTATGTCGAGGGTCGGACGGTACGCATCGACGGAACGCGTGCCACGCTGTTGGCCAATGAAGCGCGCAACGAAATCTGCGTGATCGAGCACGGCACTGCGCAGCGGCGCGACGTTGACATCCCAGCGGCGCGCGGCGGTCACGGCGGAGGCGATTGGGGCTTGATCGAGGCGTTTCTCAGCGCGGTGCGCGGCGAGCGGGACGGGCTGCGCACCTCGGCGCGCGAATCGGTCGAGAGTCACCTCATGGCCTTTGCGGCCGAAGAGGCGCGCGTGGCGGGCACGACGGTCGTGATGGCCGACTTCAGGGCGTGCGTCCAGCAGCGCGTCGCGGTATGACCGCCCAGGAGTGGTACGCGCGCCTCTCGCTCGAAGACCGTGTCGCGCAGCTCATCGTGCCCCGCCCACGCAACCTGGAGCTGTCGCCGACGACGTATACCGATGCCTTCGGCGCTGGCGGGATCATTATCCATCGCGACGTCTACCAGAACCCGGCGCAGATGGCCGACTACGTGGCGCATGCGCAACACGCGGCGCTGGCGCGCAGTGGCGTGCCCCTGTTGATCTGCTGCGACCACGAGGGCGGCCACGTGCGGTTCATGCGCACGGTCGCCACGGCGGTGCCGTCGAACATGGCCCTGGGGGCGGCGGCCGATCCAGACATTGCCGCCCAGGCCGCGACGTTGCTGGCGAGCGAGCTGGAGGCAGTCGGCGTCAACTGGACGCTCGCGCCGGTTGCCGACGTCAACAACAACCCGCGCAACCCGGTCATTGGCACGCGCGCCTTCAGCGACGATCCGGCGGTCGTCGGTGCGTATTGCGCGGCAGCTATTCGGGCCTACCAGGCCGCGGGCCTGCTGGCGTGCGCCAAACACTTCCCCGGCCACGGCGATACCGACGTCGACTCGCACGTCGGGCTGCCGCGCATGGCGCACGATCGGGCTCGCCTCGAGCGCATCGAGCTCGAGCCTTTTCGCCAGGCGATCGAGGCCGGCGTGGCGAGCGTGATGACCGCGCACCTGCTGGTCGAAGCGCTCGACCCCGAGTGGATCGGCACACTCTCGCCACTGATCCTGACTGAGCTGTTGCGCAACCAGCTTGGGCATACGGGGCTGGTGGTCACCGACGCGCTCGAGATGGCCGGCGTGGCCGACATCCTGCCCGAACCCGAGGCGGCCATCGAGGCGGTGCGCGCCGGCGCGGACGCGCTCCTCACTGGCCGCAGCCCGGCCGAAAACCAGGCCGTCTTCGATGCGCTAGTGTCAGCGGTACGCTCCGGGCGCATCACCGCGCCGCGGTTCGAGCGGGCGGTGCGCAACGTGCTCGAGGCCAAGGCGCGCATTCCGAGCGATCGGTATGTGCCCGACCCGCAACGGGCGGCTCGCGAGGTCGGCGCGCCCGCGCACCTGGCGCAGGCGCTCGAGATGGCGCGGCGCACGATCACCGTCGTGCGCGACGGCGGGCATTTGCCGCTGCCACGAGACCTGGGCGAAAGACTCGTGGTGCTGAGTCCACTGGGTAGTCGGCGGACGATGATGGAAACGTGGACGTTTGGCCAGAGCGTCCTTGGGCGCGAGATTCAGCAGCGGGCGCCGGGGGCGGTCGAGGTGCCGATCGAGTTCCCTGTCACGGGCGAAGCCCAGCGCGCCGTGAATGAGGCCATCCGTGCTGCCGAGGTGATCGTCGCCGGCACGTTGAACGCCATTGTCGATCCCGATCAGGTGGCATTCATCGACTGGGTGCGGCAGCAGGCGCCAACGGCGCGGTTGGTCGTGGTCGGCATGCGCACGCCCTACGACCTGCTGGTCCTGCCGTGGCTTGCGACGTATGTCGCCGCGTACTCATCGGTCGAGCCGAGCATGGTCGCCACGACCGAAGTGCTGTTCGGCGAGCAGCGCGCGCGCGGGCGGCTGCCGGTCACGCTCAGCTCAGAGTAGGGCGAGCGCGACGCCGAGCAGGCCGGCGATCATGCTGACCAGCCAAAAGCGCTGAGCAACCTGCATCTGGCTCCAGCCCAGCAGCTCGAAGTGGCGGTGCAGTGGCGCGCGCAGCAGCAGGCGCTTGCCGCCGGTCAGCTTGAAGTAGCCAATCTGGGCGATGACCGAGCTGGTGACCGCGACGAACACGATGCCAATCAGCGGCAGCAGCAGCACCTGGCCGAGCATCAACGCAACCACGGCCAGGGTGGCGCCCAGCGCCAGCGCGCCGGTGTCGCCCATGATGACCTGCGCTGGATAGGCGTTGAACCACAAGAATGCGAGCAGGGCACCGGCGACGGTGAAGCAGAACGTGACCAGGTAGACCTGGTTCTGCAAGAACGCGATCGTGCCGTAGGCGGCAAAAGCCACCGCCGCGGTGTGGCCAGCCAGGCCGTCGAGACCATCGGTCAGATTCACGGCGTGCGCGGCGCCAACGATGGCCAGCCAGGCCAGCGGCAACATGAGCCACGCCAGATGCAGCGGCTGCTGCGTGCCGGGCAGGAAGAGGGTGTCGATGTCCAGGCCGGCTGGATGAACCAGTGCCACCGCGCTGAGCGCGGCGATCAGGCCGAGGAGCGTGAACTTTCGCCTGGCGCTCAGGCCACTCGTTCGGGCACCGACCAGCGAGAGTCGATCGTCGTAGGCGCCTAGGACGGCGGTGACGACGAGCGTGCCCAGCGGCAGCAGGACCGAGCGGCCGGCGTCACGCTGCCAGGTCAGCGCCAGGGCGGACACGATGGCGACCACCGGCAGGATGAACAGCCAGCCGCCCATCGTCGGCGTGCCCGTTTTGGCCATATGGCTGGCCGGCTCGTACGGACTGACCTGTTTGCCGATACCGGCCTTGCGCAGGTAGAGCAGGCCGGGATAGCCCAGGACTAATGTGAGAAGAAAGGCAGCAGCCGCCGAGGCGAGGGCGAAGTGCACTGGTCCGCGTCCAGCTTAGCTGGAGTCTGGTGCAGCTGGTGGTTGCGCGCTTCGTCGGCCTGACGATCGTGCTCGAGCTCGCGCGCCAGCGCGTCCTGGAAGGCCAGTGCGCGCTGCTCCACATCGAAGTAGTGCATCATGCCCATTGACATTACGATATAGCTATGTAGCCGTCAACGATGGTTCGTCCTCAGCTACGCCTGCGGCTGGCTGCTTACCGGAGATTGGCCTGGCGGCCGGCCGGGACCTGGCCGTCGAGCGCCAACACCGCTCCTGCCGAGCGCGTCAGCCGTCCTCAGCTACGCCTGCGGCTGGCTGCTTACCGGATGTGTAACTCTCGCTGGGAGAGTGCGTGGCGGGCGCCAAAGCATCGGTCAGGGGCGCCTTGAGCCATCCTCAGCGACGCCTGCGGCTGGCTGCTTGCCGGAGATTGGCCTACCGGCCGGCCTGAACCTGGCCGTCGAGCGCCAAACGCCGCATGTCGGGCGTTGCGATGTGCTCGGCGACGTTCGAGGCTGGCAGACAGGTGGAGATTTGCCTGGCGGCCGGGAGGTTGATCGCGGTCGGGCAGTGTGGCCAGGCTTGGCTCGATATTGGTGTAGAGTTATGTTGCGATGCCGGCCTGGGATGAAGCGCATGACCCGTCGCGGCGGGTGCTCGTGGAGCCCTCGGCGCCGGCCGAGCTGTTCTGGGCGCTGTTGGCGCTGGCCAAGGGGCGGGCCTTCCGTCCGCTGCCTGGGCTGCTCGAGGACACCGCCCTCGCCGAACAGGTTCGCGCGATGTGGAAGGGTGCTGGCCACTACGCATTCAACGAGCTGCTCGTACTGGCCCATCGTGGCGGAGTCTTGCTCAGTAGCGACATTGAGCCGTTCCTCGCTCACCTGGAGGACATCGTCAGCCAGCCGAGCGGTGAGTTGCGCCTGCGCACTGAGCCGCCCGACGAGGCCAAGGTCATCCGCGATCGCCTGAGCACACTCAGGCGCGACGCTACGTTGCGCGCGCACTACGGACAGGTACTGCGCACAACGTGGCAGCGCGTCGAGCCAACCTGGCGAACGGTCGGGCGAACCACGGTGGAGCAATCCGCGCGAGCCATGCGCGAACGCCTCACGCGCGGCGCATCGCTGGGCGAGCTGCTGCCCGAGGGGCACATGGCGCGCCACTACCGACGCGGCGAGCTGCTCGCGCTGATCACGGACGCCGAGCCCGACGGCGCGGTTGCGCTGTCGCCGCTGTATTTCTCATCGGCGGGTTCTCACGTGTTGGACCTGCCCGGGTTGATCCACGTTGGCGTGCCAATCGAAGACGCCGACCCACGCCAGCAGTTGGCCCACGTCGCCGAGCACGTGGCGCGGCGCGCCAAAGTCCTGTCCGATCCGACGCGCGTGGCCCTGCTGGCCGACCTCATCCGTCGACCAGCCAGCATCACCGAGCTGGCCGAGCGCTTCGAGCTCTCCCAACCGACCGTCAGCATGCACGTCAAGGCGCTGCGCGAAGCGGATCTGCTCGATGCTGCCAAGAACGGCACGCGCACCACGTACAGCGTCGATCGCGAGCGTCTGCAATGGATGTTCGATGATCTGCAGGGGATGCTATTGCCGAAGACTGTGCCCTGAACGGGCAGTTGAACGCCCACAGCCGATCGCATGCGCAGCGCCCGGCCGCGGAGCGTTCCGCCTTCGGCGGGGAAACAGCGGGACGGTTGGGAGGCATCCGAGTAACTACGGACTAAAGGAATAGTCGGTCACGCCGATCATCGGGGGAGACCATATGACGCTCAGAATGGCGTGGCTGCGTCGGGGAGCGCGCATCGGTATCGCGACCAGTGCGCCGTTAGCCGTAGGTGTTCTGCTGATCTGGTTGCTGCCGGCACTGATGTTCGGCTATCCGCTGGTGCTGCTGCCGCTCGTGCTGGCCGGCCCACTGGCCGTCGGCGGATTGACAGGCCGGCGCGCGCTGGCCTCCGCGCTGGTCGCCGGCCTTATCTCAGGCGCACTTGCAGCGACCTGCCTCGTATTTGGCAAGCAGGTCCTCGGAACGTCGGTCTGGGGTCTGGTCAATCAATTCAGCCTGTCGCCGATGCCGAGCTGGACACCGCGCGTGATGCTCTTGCCGACCACGCTGGTGACCTGGCCACAGCAGGACATCCTGGTCTTCCAGCCCGTGCTGGCCGTCGTCCTGGCGTGGCTTGGTCTGGCTACTCGCGGCGTCTATGCGTTGACCGCCCAGAAGTTGAGTGCGCTGCTGCCGCGCTCGCTGCATGCGCGCCTACAACTGACGATCTGTGCGCTGACGGCGCTGACGGTGATCGTCGGCTGGATCGGCTTCAGCGCGCTCGAGGACATGCATTTCCGCGGCCATCGCATGCAGCTGCACGTGCGCTGGCAAGGTGTTGTCGGCGACGCGTACGCGGCCTTGCAAGCCGAAGCGCTGGCGCACGCCACGGGCGCCGATCCCGCCCCCGACGCGAATCGGGTCGACACGCTGCTGGCGTCGCTCGAGACGACCACTGCGTATCCCGGCGTTGCCCTTGGGGTCGACTCGATCAAGGCCTACTACCGCCAATACGACAGCCTGGCTGATGTTGCGCGCGACGCGGTCGAGGCCTATCACGCCGATGCGAGCAACACGGTTGCCCTCAAGGCCGCCTCGGACGCGTTGACCCAGCTCGAAGAGCGCCTGAACGACGACGCGGTGGCCCTCATCGACTCGGACGACTCGGTCCACCATGCGCGCCTGTTCATGGTCATGATCGGCGTTGGTCTGGCCGCTGCGCTCGGCTTGTGGGTCGGCCAGCGCAGTGTCGGCGCGATCATTGGCCCGATTCGCGCGCTGGCCACGCACCTGGCGCGCGTGGCGCGCGGTGAGTTCGCCGAACGTGTCCAGCCGGCCGGCCCGCGCGAGCTACACCACCTGGCCGACGACGTGAACCGCATGACTGCTGACCTGGAGCGGCTGTACGCGGTCGAACGCAAGACGTTCGAAGAGCAGCTGTGGCATCAAGCCTTCCACGACCCGTTGACGGGTCTACCGAATCGCTCCTTGCTGCACGATCGGCTCGAGCAGGCGCTGGCCCGAGCGGAACGCCAGCAACGTCCGGTTGGGGTCCTCGCGCTCGACCTCGACAACTTCAAGATCATCAACGACAGCCTTGGGCATCAGGCGGGCGACGGCCTGCTGCGCGTGATCGCCGAGCGTGTCCGCGGCTGCCTGCGCAGCGGCGATACCGCGGCGCGTATGGGTGGCGATGAGTTCACCGTGCTGCTCGAGGAGGTCGTCGACCTGGACGAGATCACGGCTGTCGCCGAACGCCTCGTGCAGGCGCTGCGCGTCCCGGTCGCGCTGGACGGACGCGAGATGTTCGTCACGACCAGCGTTGGCATTGCCTTGAGCGCCGGGCTCGACACGACCGCTGAAGCGCTGCTGCGCAACGCTGACCTGGCGATGTATCGCGCCAAGTCAGGCGGCAAGGGCCGCTGGGAAATCTACGACCAGAGTCTCGAGACGCGAGCGCGCGAGCGGCTGGATGTCGAGACGGACTTGCGCAAGGCGCTCGAGCGCGGCGAGTTCCGCGTCTACTACCAGCCGATCATCAAGCTCGCCACCGGTGAGGTCGCCGAAGTTGAGGCGCTGGTCCGTTGGGAACATCCCGAGCGTGGCCGAGTCATGCCCGACGCGTTCGTTCCGATCGCCGAGGAGACCGGGTTGATCGTACCGATTGGCCAATGGGTACTCGAGCAAGCGTGTCTGCAAGCTCGCCGCTGGCACGAGCAATACCCGCATCAGGCACCGATGATCATGAGCGTGAACCTGTCGGCGCGGCAGTTCCAGCATCCCGGTCTGGTCGCCGACATCGAGCGCGCGGTGCAGCAGTCGCGGCTCAATCCTGGCCTGCTCAAGCTGGAGATCACCGAGAGCGTGCTGATGCAGGATGTCGATGCCACGGTTGGGACGCTCCAGGCGCTGAAGTCGCTCGGGATCCAACTGGCGATCGACGATTTTGGCACCGGCTATTCGTCGCTGAGCTACCTCAAGCGCTTCCCCGTGGATACGCTCAAAATCGATCGTTCGTTCGTTAGCGGCCTGGGTGAGGATGCCCACGACACGGCCATCGTGCGCAGCGTGGTCGATCTGGCCAAGACGTTGAACCTGAGCGTGACCGGCGAGGGCATCGAGACCGCGGCACAGCAAGCGCACCTGGCCGAGCTAGGCTGCGACCAGGGCCAGGGCTTCCTGTTCGCCCGCCCGGCGCCAGCGCTGGCGCTCGACGACGTGCTGCGCGAGAGCGCCGATCCGAACCGCCGCGCCGCCTGATTTCCAAATTCCTTCTCTGACGAGAAGCGGACTGTTGGAAGCGGGGCTGGGGGCCGATCGCCGCTGCGCGGCCTGCCTCTATAGTCAGCGGGCAGATGATTCCGCATCTGCCGAGGTTGATTGGCACCCGCTACATCGTTCCGCTGCGTGAGGGCGGCTCAGTACCGGCGATCGTCGAGACGGACGCTGATGGCACGTATGTCGTCAAGTTTCGCGGGGCTGGCCAGGGCCCCAAAGCACTCATCGCCGAAGCGTTGCTGGCCGGAGTCGGTGGTGTGCTCGAGCTGCCGATACCCCGACCGGCGATCGTCGACCTGGCCGAGGGCTTCGGGCGCAGCGAGCCCGATCCTGAGATCCAGGACATCTTGCGCGGCAGCGTCGGCGCGAACTTCGGGCTGAGCTATCTGGCCGGCGCGTTGGCGTTCGATCCAGCCGTCGATGGTCCCACGCTGGATCCCGAGCTGGCCGCGAACATCGTCTGGTTCGACGCGTATCTGACTAACGTCGATCGCACCCCACGCAACACCAACCTGCTGATGTCGCGTGACCAGGTGTGGTTGATCGATCATGGCGCCGCGCTGTATGTGCACCACCGTTGGGCAGGCTGGCAGGAGCGTATGCACACGCCGTTTGTTCAGATCGCCGAGCACGTCCTGCTGCCCTTTGCCGGCGACCTCGAAGCCGCGGACGCGCGCTTGCGGCCGCGCCTGGACGATGCAACCATCGGGCACATCGCGGCCACGCTGCCCGATGATTGGCTCGATCCCGAGCCTGAGCTGGGCGATGCCGTGGCGATCCGAGCTGCGTACGTGACGTATCTGCGCGAGCGACTACATGGTCCGCGGCGATGGCTCGCCGAAGCCGTGGCCGCCCGCAAACGCGGTCCCGACCCGCTGCGGCTGCGTGAAACGCATCGTGTGGTATAGCTACGCGACGGTGCGCGTGGTGCCGCGCGTCGAGCGTGGCGAGTTCCTGAATGTCGGCGTCATCCTGTTTGCGCGTGAGCAGGAGTTTCTCGGCGCGCACATCGAGGTCGACCACGACCGCCTGCGCTCGCTCTGGCCCAACCTCGACATTGACGCGGTTGAACGCCACTTGCAGGCATTTAAAGCAGTGTGCGCAGGTGATCCCAGCGGCGGGCCGGTCTCGGCGCTACCCACGCCCGAACGGTTTCACTGGCTGGTAGCGCCGCGGAGCACGGTCATCCAGACGTCGCCGGTGCACGTGGGTCGGTCTGATGATCCAGCACGCGCACTGGATTCGTTGCTTGACGAGCTCGTGCGGCCGGCGCTGGCGCTGGATCAGGAGGGCGCCGGCGCGTAGCGTTCGACCAGGGCGAGCAAGCCGTCGACGTCGAACGGCTTGGCCAGGCAGGTGCGCACGCCGAGCGCGCGCAGCTTATCGGCTGTGCGCGGCAAGTCATGCGAGGCCGACGTGACCACGATTGGCACCTCGCCACACCACTCCGTACGACGGCACTCCTCGACGAACGTCCAGCCATCCATGATGGGCATCATCAGGTCGAGGACGATCAGGTCCGGGCGTTGTTGACGCAGCGATTCGAGCGCCTCGACGCCGTTGGTGGCCTCCTGCACCTGATATCCGTCGTCGCGAAGGACTTCACTGACGAGCCCGCGGATGGCGTCGTCGTCCTCGACAACGAGAATATTGGGCATTGCGCGCTGTCCGTGACGGCAGGAAACATGCCACTCACGCCGCGCGCGGAAACGCCGGCGAGAGCACCTCCGTTAGCACGCGTGGGCTGCCCTCCTCGGCCAGCACCGCAACGCCTACACTGCTGGCCAGACTCTGGACGCTGGCCACAACTGCCGCGTCGGTAGTTGGGTCGATGGTGAGCGACTGAATAGCCAGGCGGTGCAGTTGGCGAACCGGCACGGCGACGTTGGCGAAGTCGTCGAAGGTGGTGTTGACGCCGATCTCCCGCAAGGCGGTCAGGGTTGACTCAGCGCCGTCGCTAAGACTGATGCAGCCCAGCGACAGCAACGCCGCCGGCAAGCGGGCGTCAGTTAGAACGGCTTTGATGTCGTCGACGCAGTCGGGGTTGTCAAAGACACGCGGCGCAAGACGCAAGTGGACCGCCATGTTCGGTAGCTGTGCCTGCCAGGCGGCAGCATCCTGGGTGGCCTGACGCAGCGCCCAGTGCACCAGGTCGGGTATGAGTCCGGTCTCCTCAGCCAGCGGCCCGTACGCGGCGGCATCCAGGAGACCGCGCCGTGGGTGCTGCCAGCGCAGGTGCGCGCGCAGTGCAGTCGTGGTACGCGTTGCCAGATCAACCAGCGGCTGGTAGTGCAGGACGAGCTCACCGCGCTGCGCGGCATGACGCAAGTCCGTCTCCAGATCGAGCCGCTCCATGGCATGCGTGTTCATGCCCGGATCGAAGATCTCGTAGCGTGACTTGCCGCTCGACTTGGCGCGGTACATCGCCATGTCAGCCTCACGCATCAGATCGTCCGGCTGATGGCTGCGATCAGTGTCGAGCGCGATGCCGATGCTGGCCGACACGTGCGCCTCCTGACCGTCGAGGTCGAACGGCTGGCGCAGCGCCTCGGCGATGCGCTCAGCGGAGCGCGCCGCGTCGCTGACGTCGCGCACGTTTTCGAGCAGCACCGTGAACTCGTCACCACCGAGGCGAGCGATCGTGTCCTCCCAGCGCACGCACTGACGCACGCGTTGCGTGACGATGGTCAGCAGCGTGTCGCCAGCCGCGTGGCCGAGCGTGTCGTTGACGACTTTGAAGTTGTCGAGGTCGAGGAAGAGAACGGCGATCGTGCCATGATCGGAGCGACGGAAGGCGTGCTCGAGGCGCTCGGCGAAGAGAGCGCGGTTGGCGAGGTTGGTCAGTGGGTCGTGGAAGGCGCGGTGCTCGAGCTGCTCGTTCACGCTGCGCAGGTGGCGCACGTTGTCGACCGCACGATCGAGGTACTGCTGCGTCACGTAGCGCATCACCAGGGGCGGGACGACGAACGCAGCCGCGCCGATCAGGCCGAAGACGTGATAGGCCACGGCGAGCAGCAGACCCAGGCCGCCCAGCGCGACGAACTGTGGCCACAGCCAGCGGAAGTGATCGAGCCAGACGCGGTGCGGCGCCTTGCGCAGCTCGATGGCCATCACCAGCGCGATGGGCAGCGTGTGCAGGTAGAACACGAGCCCGGCGGCAAGCGCGGGTATCAGCAGTCGCGGCAAGCCATCGAGACTGGGTGGTCCCGCCAACGCCGCGTAGGTCACGGCGGCCGCGACGCCGGCCAGCAAATAGGACGACGCATCGATCACCACGCGCTGCCAGCGTGTGCGGCGCGTGAGCAGACGCACGAGCGCGATGGCCGGCGCCAGGAGCGCGGCGCCAGCTGGTCCGAGCAGCACGCATGCCGCCAGCAACGGCACGCTGCTCATGGCGAAACTGCTGCGCTCGAACAAATCGAGCGAGCGCACCTCGGCCAGCATGGCGAGTGTGACGAGCAGCCCGAGGGTGGCCCACTCCAATTGGCCACCTGACTGAACGAACGCCCAGGCGCCGGCAAGCGCAGCCAACACGCCCAGGCTGGTGGCGAGCACAGTGGCGGATGGGTTCGCGATGGCCCGCGGACGCGGCACTGAACGCACGGGCGCAGCCATGAGCACCGCGGGCGCGCGGCTGCTACGCACCGGTTCAACGGCTGGCGCGGACGTCTCGACCGCCGCGAACTCGACGCGATTGCCGCCACTTCGTTTGGCGTTCGCGAGAGCTGCCTCGGCAACGGAAAAGAGCTGTGCCGAGCTGTCGATAGTGGCACCGGCGACGACAGCCCCGATGCTGACGGTGACCCGAACTTGCTCGACGCTGTCGGCCAGCTCGTGGCGGCGCTCGGCCACCGCTCGGCGCATACGCTCGGTCACGACTTGCGCCTGGGCCAGATCAGTTTCGGGCAGCAGCACTGCGAACAGGCCGCCAGCCAGTCGCGCGGCCAGATCGTACTCACGCGTCGCCTTGCGAATGATGGCCGCCGTACCGCGGATGACTGCGTCACCAGCCTGCGAGCCGAACGTAGCGTTGAGCTCGCCCAGACCGTCCACGTCGAGCAGCACAAGCGCAATCGAGCGACCGAATCGTCTCGCTCGGTTGAGCTCGCGCGTACACGTCTCGGTCAGGTAGGGCGCGGTAAAGAGCTCCGTCAAGCCGTCCTGGCGACGCTGGGCGCGCACGTTGGGCAGGTCGAGCACGCGATGGATGAGCCACAGCGGCGCTGCGCCCACGGCCGCCGCCCATGGTGCGAGCGCGGCCAGGTGTGCGAGCGGCAGGCCCATGAGCAGCAGGATGGCGTCGGTGAGCAGGCTCTCGGGATCGAACATGTGCTGCTCGCGCAGCGGGATGCGATTGCCGAGCCAGATGGCCACGCTGACCAGGCCGCGATTGACGCAGATGAACGCGGCTGCCCCGACGAGGCCAGCCAGGAGGCAGCCGGGCTGGCCGAGGTCGACGCCGCCGTGTGGATCGGACCACAGCGTGTGATAGGTGACCTGGCTAGCCAGCGCCGAGAGTGAGTACGCCGCGGCATTGAACAGCTGGGCAAAGGCGGACCGTCGACGTCGGACATGCTCGACGGCGTTGACGACGCCGATGCACGCGAGCAGCTCGAGCGGGCTCAGGACGACCGTCGCGGCGACGAAGATGGGCAGTGAGACGTGGTACGCCTGCTTGCCCGGCGTGCTCACCGGAAAGCTATGGGCGACCGTAGCGGCGAGCGTTATGAGCAGGGTGAGCTCGAGCGAGGCGCTCGTGGCGGCACCAGGCAGCAGCCCACCGATGCCGAGGCCGAGCACGGCCAGGGTGAGCCCGCACACCAGGACGACGTACGCCCGAGCGGCAATGGGAAGGTCGCTGAAGCGCATCCGCGGAGATACCAGCCGTGTCAATCATCGGCAGCGCGCGCCGCCGACTTTGGCTCAGTCGCCGGCGACCGTGTCCCGGGCCACGGTGTCCCACGCGACCGTGTCCCACGCGACCGTGTCCCAGGCCACCGTGTCCCAGGCGACGGTGTCCCAGGCGACGGTGTCCCACGCCACGGTGTCCCACGCCACGCTGTCCGACAGCCGGCCCGCCAGGGCTGACATCGCCACTCGCAGCAGCTCATTTGGCTTCAGGCCGGTGTCCGTATTGCCGACCGGGCCGCTGAACCACACGGCGGCGTCGATACGCGGATAGCCGGCGCCAGTGCCAGCGCCGGCAACGGGTCGCGCGGTGTTCTGGAGAAGCCACTTGACCTGGCCAGGCTTGAGCCACGGTCGGGCTTGCAACAACTGGGCGACTGCGCCAGCCACGATCGGCGCCGAGGCCGACGTGCCTGACAGTTGGATGTACCGGTCGTCAATCACTTTGGTCGGAAAGCGTCTGGCCAGCGGATCGAGGCGCGAGGACAACGTGGACACGATGTGGCGGCCGGGCGCCACCAGGTCGGGCTTGCTGAAACCGTCGCGCGTCGGGCCAAAGGAGGAAAACGACGCGAGTCGATCGTCAGCCGTGGACGCCGTACCGAAGTCATCGGTTGCACCGACGGTGATGACGAACGGATCGTTGGCCGGCGCGGTGATCGGCGCACCCGACGCTCCGCCATTGCCACCCGCTACGACGACCACGATGCCGCTGTACCACGCGAGTTCGACTGCCGCGTCGAGCACGCTCGTCGCGTAGGAATCGGCGACGTTGGATGCCAGCGACAGGTTCAGCACGCGAATGTTGTATTGATCGCGATGAGTGAGCACCCACTCGATCGCTTCGACGACGCTCGACACATGCGCCGTGCCGTTTCGGTCGCTGACTTTGACGCTGAGCAGGTTCACGTCGGGCGCAATACCGATATAGCGCCCATCGTCAGCGGTGCCCGCGCCGCCCCAGCCGCGGCCGCCGATGATCCCGGCGACAAACGTGCCGTGACCATTGTCATCGCGCGTCGTCGACGCACCTTCGATCGCATTGACCGACTGCAGCAGACGGGGCACGCCGATGTCGCCGTTCGGAGCGATGCCGCGGAAGTCAGGATGGGCGGCGTTGATGCCGCTGTCGAGCACCGCCACGCCAACGCCGCTGCCGCGCAGCCTGGCACTGCCCGACCAGACCGACGGCGCGCCGATCGCCTGCGGATAGACGTTCTTCAGCCGGGTGCTCCACGAATCAAGCGGATCGGCCTGGATCTGCAACGGCGGGTCGTATGCGATGCGAACGATGCCCGGCTCGGCGGCGAGGCGCTCGAGCTGATCCGCGGGCACCTCGGCAACGACACTGTTGCCGAGATCGAGCTTGCCGAAGACCCGCCCGCCGCGCGCGGTGACGGCTTTAGCGGCGCGCGCACGATCGACGGTATGGATCAGAACCGGCACCGCCCCTGAGGCTGCCGCGGCGTGCTGACTGAGGTACGGGTCAACCGAACCGTGCGTTGGCAGCGACGGTCGTGCCGCCGCGGCAGCAGGCAAGCCGGCCAACAGCACACCGCTGCACAGCACGACAAACGCTAACCTGATCGAGCGCCCCGACATGTGGCCGAAAAATACGGGCCGGCGGGACTTCTGGCCTCCCCCGAATGGGGGAACTCAGTCCGCGATGGCGGTCATGAATCGATCGCGCAGCCAGACGCAGTTCTTGCTCGGCCGATACGGCGAGTCGCCGGGCTCGACCTTGCCCACGATCAGCCACGCGTGCCGTGCGTCTGCCATCGCTTGTCCGAACGCATCCCGAAAGCTATCGAGATCTGCGCAGGTCGCCGTCCGGGCGAAGCCGCAGCCGCGGGCGACGACTTCCAGGTCGATGCCGAAGGGCGAGCCCGCGGGCTGCCCACCGGTGATTCCCCAGCCGCCGTTGTCCCAGATCACGTGCACTAGATTGGTCACGCCCGAGGTGTGCTCGGTGGCCAACGAACCGAGGTTCATCAGGATCGAGCCATCGCCGTCGAGGACCACGACACGCAGGTCGGGCCGCGAGAGCGCCAGCCCGAGGGCGATCGACGAGGCCATGCCCATCGAATTCCACATGTAGAAGTTGCTTGTTCGGTCACAAGCGACGAGATCAAAGGTGCTGTTGCCCACCCCGCCCACGATGGGCGATTGGCCCGCCAGCTCGACCGCGATGCGCGTCGCCGCGAGCCGCTGCATCACCGCTCCGGTTTCCAGCCGGTCAGTTGTGCCGAGAGCAGGACGCCAAATGGCTCCTCGGCCGTGTAGCACGTCTTGAGCGCGCCACTGAGCAGGGTTTCGAGATCGTCCTGCACGCGCAGGGTCACATGCTGAATCCTGAGCGCATCGAGGCAGCCCGGGACCGCGCGGCCCATGTGCAGTTGGGCTGGGTTGAACTCGCCCAGCTCGCCGCGCAGGCTGACCAGAAGCGGAAAGGGGATGCGGTAGACCATCGCCAGCGAGCCGAGCGCGTTGAGCGCATTGCCCAGCCCGGAGCTCTGAACGAGCATCGCACCACGCTGGCCGCCCATGAACAGGCCGCTCAGAATGCCGACCGCTTCTTCTTCGCGATGCACGCCGACCAATCTGAAGAACGAGTCCTGTTCGGCTAAGGCCAGCAGGCGACCCATGACCGTGTCGGGCAAGAAAACCAGGTTGCGAACGTCTTCGCCGCGGAACACCTCGAGGATCGTGTGCGCCCAGGTGGGCGCGGCCGCGGCCTCGTGGCGGCCAGCGCGTTTGATCGAAATCGGAATGGTCACCAGTGCTCTGCAGGGTACCCTCTCGTGCCATGCCGGAGGGCTCCGCGAAGTCGGCTGATGCGCTCGTCGAGCAGCTGCGCCGCACCTTGGCGGCGCGCGCCGGCGACGCCGACGACGTCCTGGTCCACGAGCGTGCCGAGGCGGCGCGGGCGCCGTCGCTGGGGGTGCTGCGCCCGCAATTGCCGCGTGAGCTCGCGGCAGCCCTCGTTCGACATGGGGTGAAGCAGCTCTATGCCCACCAGGTGGGCGCCGTCGAGGCCATGCGCGCCGGTCACAACGTTGTGCTGGCCAGCCCGACCGCGAGCGGCAAGAGCCTGGCGTTCGCGCTGCCCACGCTCGAACGCCTGCTCGGCGACCCAACGCGGCGAGCGCTGTATCTGTATCCAACCAAGGCCCTGATCGGCGATCAACTACGCGCGTTGCGCGAGCTGGTGGACGGCTTGCCGATCGAAGTGCGCGTCTTGACGGGCGACACGCCCCGCCAGGAGCGCCACGACCTGGCGGCGCGGCCGCCGAGCATCTTGCTGGCCAATCCCGACATCGTGCACCGCAGTCTGCTGCCCGACCACCAGCGTTGGCGGGCATTTTTGGGCGGCCTCGACGTTGTCGTGCTCGACGAGCTGCACAGTTACCGCGGCGTCTTCGGAGCACACGTCGCACTGGTCCTACGCCGGCTGCGTCGTCTCTGCCGCATCCATGGCGTCGAACCGGCGTTTGTCGCAGCCTCGGCCACGATCTCGAACCCGGTCGAGCTTGCCGAACACGTCGTGGGTCGGCCATTCGTCGAGATCCAGGGCGACGCGGCTGGCTCGGGACCGCGACGGTTCTTGTTCTGGCGGCCGCCCCTGCGCGGTGATCCCGAAGCCAACGAGCACGAGAGTATCCTCGGCGAGTCAGCGGCGATCTTTGCCGAAGCGCTCGGCGCCGGCTACAGCGGCATCCTGTTCGGCCGAGCGCGGCAGTCGGTCGAGCGCATGCTGCTCGACGTGCGTCGGCTGGTCGGACCGGAACTGGCCAATCGCATCAGCGCCTACAAGTCCGGCTACCGCGTCGACGAGCGCGCCCAAATCGAGGCAGGGCTACGCAGCGGTCAGTTGCGGGGCGTCGTGTCGACGAACGCGCTCGAGCTGGGCATCGACGTGGGCAGCCTCGACCTGGCGGTGCTGGCGGGCTACCCGGGCAGCACCATGAGCTTCTGGCAACAGGCCGGCCGGGTCGGCCGCCGCGGCGCGCGCGAAGCCGTGGTTGTGTTCGTGGCCGGCGATGATGCCCTCGATCAGTTTCACATTCAGCACCCCGATGCGTTCTTCGGTCGCGCGATGGAGCACGCGGCGGTCGATCCGAGCAATGCCTCGATTCAGCTCGGGCATCTGCTGTGCGCCGCGGCCGAGGCGCCGCTGCGCGAGTCCGAGCTCGAGCTCTGGCCGGCGAGCGCTCGAGGCCTGGTGCAGCGCCTGGTCGACGCGGGCGAGCTGAGCGACGGTCCACCATGGCGCTGCGCCAGCGGTGCACCGCACGCCGACGTCTCGCTGCGCGGCACTTCGCGGTCGCCGTTTTCGCTCCAGGCCGAGCGCGTCGTGCTGGGCACCATCGAGCCGCCGTGGCTGCAGCGCGAGTGCTACCCGGGCGCGATCTACTTGCACAATGGGCGCGGCTATCGCGTGCTCAGCGTGGACGCTTCGGCACACGTGGTGCGCCTCGAGGCAGCCAACGTCGCTACGCGCACCGATTCAGTGGTCGAGGTGGCGGTTCAGCCACGGGGCGACGCCGCTGCCAGCCGTAGCTGTGGGCCACTGGGCGTGAGCCTTGGGCCGCTAAGCGTGCGCGAGAACGTCGTCGGCTACCGCGAGCATCAGCGGGGCGAATCCGTGTCGTTTGCCCTGGCGACCCCGCTGACCTCAGTTTTGGACACCATCGGCCTGTGGGTGGACATTCCACACGAGCTGGAGGCCGACGGATCCGCCGTGCACGCGTTCGAGCACGCGCTGGTGAATGCCGTGCCACTGCTCCTGCTGTGCGACCGGCGCGACGTTGGCTCGAGTAGCGACGGACGGCGCGTCTACGTCTTTGACTTCGCCGAGGGAGGCACCGGTCTGGCCGATAAGGCGTACCACCTGCTCGAGCAGCTGCTCGAGGGCGCCGCCAAGCTCGTGCGCGAGTGTCCGTGCGCTGAGGGCTGCCCGAACTGTCTGCACATCGCCGGCTGCGCCGACAGTAATCGTCGGCTCGACAAGCTGGCTGGCCTGGCGCTGCTCGAGGGTCGGTCGGCGAGTGCGGCTCGGGCGGCAGCGCAGGTGCTGCGCAGCCCTGCTCGACCGCGCGCGTCGGCAACGCGCGTCGAGCGCCGGCGACGCCTGCGCCAGATCGCCGAGGCTGAGCTGCGCGGACGCTTCGTGGCACGACCGAGCTGGCTGGAGGTGGGCGGACTGGCCCATCTCGATCAGGTTGGCCTGGTTGTGGTGTGGTCACTGGATGAGCGTGAGGCCGAAGTGCAGCCGCTGAGCGGCGGTATCGTCGAGCGCGTGCCGCTCAGCGCGCTCTCCGCGCCGCGCGCCGGCGCCTGAGCCTGGCCCGAATCCTGCGGTTTGGTTACGACATGTTCGCGAAAAGCGATCGCCTCCAGTGGCTTGTGTCGTGCGCCTTTTTCGCGGCCATCGTGCTGATGCTCCTGGTGGGTGCGCTGCTGCAGCAAAACTAGGGCCAGCAGAACGTTTGTGCTATAATCGCGCATGACGGCAATTCTCCCCGGATATACGAATGTGGCCAGTGCCAGCGCAGTGCTCCACCTGGCGCCGCGTTCGGTGCGCGATCTGATCTACGCCGGGCGCCTGCCGTCGTTACGCATTGGTCGGCTGCACTACATTCGCGCTGCCGACCTGGACGCTGAACGGCGGCGCCGGCTTGGTCTGCCTGTACGCGCGTCCGCTGCCCGCTCCCGCTCGGCTGCCCGTCCCGCTTCGCATGCGCCTGTTGACCCAGCGGTTCGCGAGCGCCGCGCCGCTGAGCGCCGCGCTGCCCGTGAAGAGTGGGTGTCCAAGCATCGCCCCGCTGAACCGACGCTGCCATTCCGTGTGGTTTCCGGCGGCGGCGCGGCAGCTTGCGCCCGCTGTGGCAAGGCCATTGATGGGCGCTACGTGCAGCACGGTGATGACCCCCTGTGTCTCAGGTGCGCACGGCGCGCGCTGCTCAGCTGGGCCGACGAACGGCGCGCCGAAGCGGCCGCCGCGCGCGGCCTCGCAGCGCAGCTGGCCTCCCGCTCGCGTGAGGCCGACGCGCCGCTGATGCGCGCCGCCTAGAGGGGCGGCCGAAAACCTTGTGGCGAGAGTGAAAGCCGCCCCTCTAGCCGTGTCAATCAAACGGAGTTCGGCCGCAATGAGATCTGCGCTGTTGGGTTTTCGGCCGAACTCCTAGACCCGCGCCAGCTTCAGCTGCTGCTCGATCTGGTCGTACAGGTCCTTATTGACGACCACCTTGCGCTCGGGCAGGCTGCCGTTGACGACCTGCAGCGCGATCTCGGCGATACGTTCCTGGTGGCGTGCGTCGCCTTCTTCGGAGTAGCTCGCCAGATGCGGCGCCAGCAGCACGTTGCTCATGCTCATGAGTGGGCTATCCGCGGCCAGCGGCTCCTGTTCGAACACATCCAGGCCAGTCCCAGCCAGGTGACCTGAGCGCAGCGCCTCGATCAGCGCCGCCTCGTCGACAACCGGGCCGCGTGCCGTGTTGATCAGGTAGGCGCCCTTCTTCATCTTGGCCAGCCGTTCGGCATTGAGCATCCCGCGCGTCTCGGCGTTCAAGAACACGTGCACCGAGACGATGTCTGATTGCCCCAGCACCTCGTCGACTGACAGCAGCTCAACGCCCATCGCCGCGGCCACCTCGGGCTGCACGAACGGATCGGTCGCAATGATCCGAAAGCCGAAGGGCTTGGCCCGCTCGGTTACCAGCCGGGCGATGTTGCCGAATCCGATCAGACCCAGCGTCAGTTGCGACAAACGCCGAATTGGCGCCGCCGTCTGGCGCGGGCGGTCGCCTTTGGCCCAGCGACCCTGACGCGTGAACGCGTCCATCTCGAGCAGCTTGCGATTGGTGCCCAGAATAAGCGCCAGCGCGTGGTTGGCGACTTCCTCGATGAACGCATCAGGCACGTTGGCGAACAGGATGCCGCGGTCGCTGGCCGAGTCGACGTCGATGTCGTCGTAGCCGACGTACGGGCGGAGGAGGAAACGCACGCGACGGAACTGACTGCACACGTTGGCGTCAATGCGCACGCCGCCCGAAATGACCACGTCGGCATCGGCCACGACGTCCGCGACCCTGCCGTCCGGCTCCAGGAGTGGCCGCTGAATCAGCTCGATAGGAGCAGCCTTGAGCGCCTGGAGGGTCGTCGGGGCGAGGGTCGACATGGCGCCACCAGCTACCGCGACTTTGGTGGCCGGGGCGCGCCAGAGCGCGACGCGCGAAGACAGGTCCGTCATCGCAGCGCAGGATACCCAATCAGGTTGTCATCCTGAGCTTGCGAAGGATCCGCTTGCCCGCGCGTTGGTGCACGTTGAGCAAGCGGATTCTTCGGCTGCGGCCTCAGAATGACAGACTAGGTCAGTCGGCCGTCGTGGCGGGCGGCGGTCAGTCGGTCCAGGGCCAGCCTGGCGGTGCCGTTCGCATTGAGCGGGCTGAACCAGAACTTCTCGGACGTGTTGGGCGTCCATGGCACGGTGGCCGCGTCGAAGTTGTAGACCATGGCGCCGCGGATCCAGCGGTAGTTGTCGTTGGCCATCTGCAGTGCGCGCACGAGGTAGTCGGCACGCGTGTCGGGCGCTAGCCGCATCCAGGCGTACGGGCCCAGGTCGACACTAGTCTGCTCGAGCACGCCGACCTCGGTAATGAAGGCCTGCTTCCAACTGTCGCCGTTGCGCTCCATGACCGCGCGGAAGCGCTCGACGTCGCGGAAGCACATCGGCGAGCAGGTGCTGGGGTCGGTCTCGGGCGCGAAGCTGCCCAGGTAGGCGTGCATGCCGAGCAGGTCGAACCAATCCTTGGCGCCCGCCTGGTACAAACCGTCGAGCCAATCGACGTCCTCCATCGTGCCGCCGCGACCACCGGTGCGCTGCGACACCGCGGCCGAGATCACGCCGACGTTTGGATCGGCGCGCTTGATGCCGCGACTCGCCGCCGCGAGCAGGCGCGCATAGCCGCCGGGTCCGGCGGGCCGCCCCACTCGTAGGGCAGGTTCGGCTCGTTGAAGATTTCGACGTACTGGATAGTGCCCTTGCCGTAGCGCACCGTCTCCTACAGGTACGATTCGAGGTCGGTGGGATCGAGCTGAGCAGGATTGCCACCGGCCCAGCCAGGGACTTCGTCGATGCGCAGGATGACCTTCATGCCCGCGTCAGCCGCGGCCGAGATGACGTTGGTCAGCGCATTGGGCTGCGGTTTGCCCCATTGGTCCTGCTTGCGAAACACGAAATCGCCGCGCGTCGGCTCGACCTGCTGCCACGGCACATAGCCCCACATGAGTTTGAACCCAGCCGCGCGCGCCATCGGCGCATGGACGGCGGCGACGTGCGTGCCATATTCGAACTCGCCCGCGGGTCGTAATTGAGCGATGGCGAAGTCACTCGAAGGAGCCTCCTCGGCCGATGCGCCAGCGATGGGCAGAGTGCTGAGGGAAACGGTGAGCGCGAACGCGGCGGACGCGAGGATGGACAGAATGCGGGGCATGATGTCCTTCGCGCGCACCATGCGTCACTCGAGGCAGCTCGAGTGAGAGCCAGAAAGACCGGCCGGCGCGGCCATTCGTGCGGCACACTTGAGACCGACGGCCTATGGCGCTCGGCTCCTCCATCGTCCAAGCCACCGGCCTGAGGAAGCAGTTCGGCAAGCTCACCGCCGTCTGCGACCTGAATCTGTCGGTCCCGGCCGGCGAGGTGTTCGGTTTTCTCGGTCCGAATGGCGCCGGCAAGACGACGACGATTCGCATGCTCACCGGCCTGGTGCGCCCCACGAGTGGGTCGGCGTACGTCGCCGGCTATGACGTGTTGCGTGAGCCGCGCGAAGTGAAGCGCCGCGTCGGTTATCTGGCCGAAACGCCGTACCTGTATCCGAAGCTCAGCGGGCGGGAGTTCCTGCACTTCATGGGCGGCTTGTACGAGGTGCCGGCTGATCAGGCCCGCCAGCGAGCTGAGCGGCTGCTCGGCTTGTTCGAGCTCATGGAGAAGGCTGACCAGCTGGTCGAGAGCTACTCACACGGCATGCGCCAGAAGCTGGCGCTGGCGGCCGCCATGCTGCACGAGCCGCAGGTGCTCTTTCTCGACGAGCCCACGTCAGGCCTCGATCCGCGCGCCGCGCGCCTGGTCAAGGACCTGCTGCTGGGCCTGGTCGCGCGCGGCCATACAGTCTTTCTGTCGACGCATGTACTCGAGATCGCCCAGCAGTTATGCCATCGCGTCGGGATCATTCATCGAGGCCAGATGGTTGCCACCGGTACGCTCGACGAGCTGCGCCAACAGGCGCAGCGTGAAGCCGGCTCGCTCGAGGATGTATTCCTGCAGCTCACCGGCGGCAGCGAAGAACGCGAGCTGGCCGCGTATTTGAGGGACGACTAGGGCCATGCCGGTCGCTCGAAGCACGCGGATGCCTTCGCTCCGCTCAGGACAGGCTCTTCGCTGCGCTCAGGATGACAACACGGTGTGACCCTGCGCCTGCTACTCGAGCTGCGGCTGCGCCTCGCGTGGAACCGCATCGTGCGCGCCCCGCGCCGACTGCTGCGCATGCT
>DASXRR010000483.1:0-3210 GCA_036506475.1 Chloroflexota bacterium | reverse complement strand
TTGTGCCAGATCTTCGCGTCAGCATCGTCGACGAGCCGGGCGATGCGGTGTATCCGATTTCGGGGTTCACGTGGCTGCTCGCCTACAAGAACATGACCGACAAGCCCAAGGGTCTGGCGCTCACTCGCATGCTGTGGTGGGCGACTCATGACGCTCAGAAGTTCAATGCCGAATTGGGCTACGCACCCGTGCCAAAAGAGATCACGCCAAAGAGCGACGCGATGATCCGCCAGATCAGCGTCGAGGGTGCGGCGGTCTTCCCAGGTCGCTGAGGTGCAGCGACTGCACAGCGCGCCGCCACTGGTCTCGCGTGGCGTCGCCGCCAGCGGCGACAGCGTGTTCCGGAACGCCACGCTGGCGGCGGCCGGATTGGTTCCGCTCCTGCTCGCGGCAATCATGCTCCTGCTGCTCATCGACGCCCTGCCGGCAATGCAGCGGTTTGGCCTGTCTTTTCTGACGACCAGTCAGTGGGACCCCGTCTTCGAAAGTTTCGGCGCGGCGGCCTATGCGTTTGGCACGCTGGTGACGGCACTGATCGGTCTTCTCCTCGCTACGCCGATTGCCGTGGGTGCTGCGCTGTGTATCGTCGAATACGCCCCCAGCTGGTTGCGGAGCCCAGTCGCATTTGGAATCGAGATGCTGGCGGCCATACCGAGCATCGTTTATGGCCTCTGGGGGTTCTTTGTCCTGGCTCCGGTCATGCGTGGTGTCATCGAGCCTTTTCTGAAGGGCAGCGTGGGCCGGGTGCCCGTGGTCGGTGTGCTGTTCAGTGGTCCTGCGATCGGCAAGGACCTGCTGGTGGGGGGCGTCATTCTGGCGATCATGATTCTGCCGACGATCACCGCCGTCTCACGCGAGATTCTGCTTGCGGTGCCGAACACCCAACGCGAAGGAATGCTGGCGCTCGGCGCCACGAAGTGGCAGACGATTCAAAAAGCCGTGCTGCCGTACGCGCGTTCAGGGATCGCCGGCGCGGCAATCCTCGGGCTCGGGCGCGCGCTTGGTGAAACGATGGCCGTCACAATGGTCATCGGCAACAGCTCAACGGTGGTCTCGCCATCGCTGTTTACGCCCGGCTATACCCTCGCGAGCGCGATCGCCAACCAGTTCACAGAAGCCGATAAGGAGATCTACTTCAGCGCAATCGTCGAGGTGGCGCTGGTGCTCCTGCTCGTCGCAGCGATCGTCAATGTAATTGCCCGGTTGCTCGTGTGGGGCGCGACCCGCGGCCCGGGCGGCGCGGCCGTGCGGGCCGGTTAGGACGACTCACGTGAGCATCACCACCTCACCGCCACCCGATCGCTCGGCGCGCGTTAGCCTCGCTATCCCGCTCCTCGACCGCAACAAGATTGTGAACGGGCTGGCGACAAGCCTCGTGTGGCTGTGTGCGGCGATAGCAGTCGGCGTGCTGCTCATCATCCTCGGATATGTCGTGATCCGCGGGATTCCGGCGATCAATCTCGCCTTCTTCACCGAGCGACCGCTGCCCTACGGAGAGGTGGGTGGCGGTGTTGCGCCCGCCATCCTCGGCTCGCTCGAGATGCTCGCGGTCGCTGGCCTGATCGGCGTGCCGATTGGCGTGGGCACCGCAATCTATCTCTCCGAGTACGGGCGCGGCTGGTTCGCGCGCATGGTCAGTTTTCTCATCGACCTGATCGCCGGATTGCCGTCGATCGTGGTGGGCGTGTTCGTCTGGGCATGGCTCGTGCGCAACGTCGTAGGCCAGTACAACGGCCTGGCGGGCGGAGTCGCACTCGCGATCATCATGATCCCGATCGTCACCCGCACTGTCGAGGAGACGCTGCGCATCGTGCCAGACAACCTGCGTGAGGCGAGTCTGGCGCTCGGCGTGCCGCAGTGGAAGACGATCCTGAGGGTGGTGCTGCCAACCGCGCGCGCAGGCGTCCTGACAGCGATCGTGTTGTCAATGGCACGGGCAGGCGGCGAAACGGCGCCACTCCTTCTGACCACACTCGGCAATCAGTTTTTCAACGCCAACCTTCTCCAGCCTGTGGCTGCGCTGCCGATCCAGATCTACAATTACGCGGTCGCGCCGTATCAGGACTGGCACACCAAAGCATGGGGCAGCGCTTTGATTCTGATCCTCCTGATCGGCTGTTTGAGCCTGTTGCTGCGCTTGGCGCTGCATGCTCGGACTGTCCGTGGCTCCTGAACCCCGTGCTCGATACCGGAGTGTCTTGCGCCCGTTGACCTCTGGATGGCGAAGTGTCGATGAGGGACGCGGACCACTCGGTCGTTCACAGCATGCTGAGCGTCGCCTGACGGTGACCGAGGCCCGCTGGCGCTTGGCCCTCGGGCTCGCCCAAATGCTCGCCGCAGTGGCAGTACCGATCCTATGGCTCGCGGGCGCAAATCCAGCCGTTCTTGCAGCGGGCTTCCTCGTCGCATGCGCCCTGACCGCGATCAGCGTTGCCCGTTGGGGCGGATTCTGGAGTGGCCGCTAGGCGGCGCGGACGTTGGCGGTACCATGGGAGCGAAAGATCCATGAACGAGCACCTGGCAGTGCCCGTAGGCGACCGCGACCACGCAGTCGGAGCGGTGGATGCGCCCGTCACGTTGGTCGAGTACGGCGGCTTCGAGTGTCCGTTCTGCGGGCGCTCGTACCCCGCCGTGAAGGCGCTCCGCCACCACTTGGGCGGTTCGCATGGCTGAGCCCTCCACCTGGAGGACCTGGGTGAGACGATGCATCAGCATGAGATAGGAGCCGGCGCCGAGGAACGGCTCGCCTCGGATTTGCGGACGTTCTCGCCCGCGGGCATCGAGCGGGTCGGCTGGGGTTGGCGTCAGCACCAGGGGCAGGCCGAGGCCTTTCAGGCGGCGGAACTAGCGGCTCTGCACGCCATCGAGCAGGCTGATAGAGGTCCTGCGTGGGAGGTGCTCCGGCGCAGGCTACGCGGCTTGATGGAAGGCAGCGACGCGCTGCTGTCCTGGAAGGAGGAGCACGGTCACGAGAGCCACACCGCCGAGCGGGCTGTGTACGGCGCGGCCCTGGCACTGCTGGCCGGCGACCGCTTGCCGCATGAGCAGTATGTGGCGCTCGTCGGCCCGCTGGCGGAGGCGCTGCCATGGCTGCTCCCGGAGACGCCGCCGGCACCACGCCGCGGCTAGGCGGGGCCCGTCGTCGAAGCAGTCGAGCGACGCGCAGGGGTCAAATGCTACGCAGTACGAGCAGGATGCTGGCTCCGAGAA
>DASXRR010000482.1:0-11308 GCA_036506475.1 Chloroflexota bacterium | reverse complement strand
GCGTCGACCGCGCTCGTCGAAGGTCAGGCCGGGCTCGTCCTCGAGGTGCAGCCCGCCTTTGGTCAGACCCCACATCAGCCCGGTCGCAGCCCGACCGCAGTTGGTGTTGGCCATCGGCGCCGAGACGCCGACCAGGCCGATGCCGACGCGCTTCCCATCGATCCAGGTCTCAATGGTGTCGCCGTCGATCACCCGCACCGGCGCAGTGAGGTCGATACCGCTCGCCGAGGGACCCGGCGCGCCGCCTGGCCCAACGCGCTGCGCCGCGATCGGCGCTGGCAGCAGCATCACCACCAGTCCAAGGCACACGACAACCAGAACGCGCATATGCCCCCGCATCGTTCGGCAGGCTACGCGGCCCCGCGTTGAGCTAGCGCACAAAACGGTTGTATTGCGGTTGGGTGATGGGTGATTGGTTATGGGTGATGGGTGGTCGTCGAATGGCCGCCGGCAGGCTCTGCCAGGCCTGGCGCAGCCCAACACCCAACACCCAACACCCAACACCCCAACCCCAAAACCGCGGCGAAGCCGCTCTAGCGATAGGCCGCGGCCTGGATGCCGTACAGCTCGGCATACTGCCCGCCGCGGGCGAGCAGGTCCGCGTGCGCGCCGACCTCGACGACGTGGGCACCGTCGAGGACCACGATCAGGTCGGCCATGCGCACCGTGCTGAAGCGATGCGACACGAGGATGGTGATGCGCCCGTCGGGGTTGTCCTCCTGCGCGGCGCTGGCGTAGCGCTCGAACAGCGCGTGCTCGGTTTCGGCGTCGAGCGCGGCGGTCGGCTCGTCCAATACCAGCACCAGTGGGCGATCGCGCATGAAGCCGCGCGCGAGCGCCAGCTTCTGCCACTGTCCAAAGGAGACATCGACGCCTTCGGGCCAGGTCGGTCCGAGCTGCGTGTCCAGACCCTCGACGAGCCGTCCGACCACGTCGTTTGCGCCGGCGCGGTCGACGGCAGTAACAACGGCCGGCTCGTCGTCGAGCCGCGGCACGTCGCCCACGCCGACGGTGTGCCGAGCGCGAAATTCGAAGCGGAAGAAGTCCTGAAACGCGCCGGCCAGGCGTGTGCGCCAGTCATCGGCGCGCATGCGACCCAGCGGCTGCCCATCCACCAGGATCCGTCCCGATGAAGGCTCGTAGAACTTGCTGAGCAGCTTGACCAGCGTGGTCTTGCCCGCGCCGTTTTCGCCGACGATGGCCACGACCGCTCCGGCGGGCAGCTCCAGTGACACGTCCTGCAGCACCAATCGGTCCGTGCCCGGATAGGCAAATGACACGTGGTCGAAGCGGATGCCGTGGACAATACGGTCGGGTACGGCGACGTCGGCATTGGCCATGAACGACGCGGCGTAGTCTTCGAGCCACGCCAGGCGCCGCGAGCCGTCCATCCAGATGCCGCGCAGAAAGCCGATCTCGCCGACCGTGGCCCCGATATAGGCGGACAGGCGCGCGCCCGCGGCCAGCACGAGCAGCACGTCGCCGGGCGCTCCCCGCAACACGGACGACACGAACACGACGGCGCCCACGTAAGAGCCGCCGAAGATGGCCCAGGCCAGCGTGTGCCACACGGCCGACACCGAACGCGCCAGTGAGACGGGCGCATACCAGCCCTCCCAGGCCTGCCGACGCTCGCGGATCAGGCGCTCGCCAATGCCGGTCACGCGGACCTCTTTGCCCGGCGCGGCCGTCGTCGCAAGCTGAAACAGGTGGCGCGCCCGACGATACGCCTGGGCGCCGCGCTCGTTCGCCTCACGCTCGACGGCCGGACGCCAGGCCGAGGTCAGCACCGTCGGCAGCGCAAACACTGCCAGCAGCACGAGCGCCGGATGGATCGATGCCAGCAACACGACGGTCACGAGCAAACGCAGGATCCAGCCGCACGTCGTGAACACCGACATGTACATGTGGTCGAGCACGAAGACCTGGTCGCGCAGGACGGACAGTCGGTCGAGGTACTCCGGCCGTTCCTGGTGGGCGATGGTCACCACCGACGCCTGGAGTCGCGCCACGTGCGACTCGAGCGCGATCGTTACCTTGTCGCGGAAGCGGCGCTGAACGCGAGTGCTGATCGTCCGCAAGAACCACGTCGCGGCGGCGGAGATGCCCAGTGCCAGCGCCGAAATGAAGACCAGCGCGTTGTCCTGGGCCAGGACCGCTTTGCCGAGCAGGGCGAGCCACAGCGCCAGGAGTGCGTCGGGCAGTGCCGCCAGCAGCGACAAGGCGAACGCCCAGAACATGAGGCTCGGTTCGAAGTGAAAGCCCAGCTTGACCAGGCGCCACATCGACGACAGCGCGGGTGGCATGTCCATCCCGCGCCGCGCCTGCTGGGCGGTGTCATGCGAGAGACTCGTAGACCACCCCCTCCTCATCCTCGGTCGCGCTGAAGCGCTCGGCCTGCAGGCTGAACATGGTCCGGTAGCGTCCGCCCAGTGCGATGAGCTCGTCGTGTGTGCCAAGCTCGATGACTCGACCGTGCTCGAGCACACAGATGCGATCGGCGTGGCGGACGGTTGAAAACCGGTGCGAGATCAGGATCGTCGTGGCGTTGCGTGTGGCTTCGAGGACACGGTCGAAGATCTCGGCCTCACCGCGCACATCGAGCTGCGCCGTCGGCTCGTCGAGCAGTACCACGCCGGCGCCGAGCTGGACGGCGCACATCGCGCGCGCCAGCGCAACCCGCTGCCACTGGCCACCGGACAGGTCGGTGCCACCGTCATAGCCGCGCGCCAGGATGGTGTCGAGCGCGGCCAGGTGCTGCGCTCCGGCTGCCGCGAGCGCGCTTTCTATGGTGGCATCGGGCGCCCCGCGCGGGGCGACGTTGTCGCGCAGTGGCAGCTCGAAGCGCACGAAGTCCTGAAACACCGCGGTCAGGCGCATGCGCCAGGCCTCGACATCAAACGTTCTGAGATCTTGGCCATCGACTTCTATGGCGCCTGAGACTGGGTCGTACAGGCGGCACAGGAGCTTGGCGAGCGTGGTCTTCCCCGCGCCGTTCTGTCCGACAATTGCCAGCGACGAGCCGGCGGGGATCGTCAGGTCGAGGTTTTCGAGGACCGTAGGCCCGTTGGGGTAGGCAAAGGTCAGGTCGCGGAAGCGGATTTCACGCTGTGGGAGGCCGGCGGCCGAAATAGTGCCGCTGTGGAGTCCGCCTTTTGCGCGCATCGTTGGTTCGAGGCGCATGGTGGCGGCGACCGGCGCGGCGGCGCCGTCGAGTGCCCAGTTGAGTCCGCCGAAAGCAATCATCGACACGCCGATGCTGCTCTGGGCGTAGATGACCAGCCCACCCAGGTCGAGGCTGCCGCCGATGACGGCATTCGCCAGCGCCCAGAAGACGACGACGTTGGCAATGATGACGAGCAACATGCTCCACAGCACGGACTTCTCGCGCAGCCGTGTCGCGGCGTATTGCAGGTCGTGCAGTCGAGTGCGTCGATGGATGAATCGGTCGATGGTCCAGTCGACCAGCCCGAACAGGCGCAGCTCCTTGGCCGGCGGCGGATCGACCGCGAGCCGATACATGTAGTCGGAGTCACGCTGGGCGGCGCGCACCTCCTCGGTATTGCGATCACGCCAGACCGCGCTCTCTTTGAGCAGCCAATGGGTGGCCAGCCAGGCCCCCGCCAACAGGACCGCGGCCCACACCTGGAACGTGGCCAGCACGATCGCGCTGGCCAGGCCGGCGATGAGCTCGACAAGGCCGCCGGCGATGAAATCCATCGACAACGAGAGCGGCGGCCCAGTCATGCCCAGGTCGAAGTCGCGGGCGACCGTCAGGTCATTGGTCAGCGACGGATCTTCGAGATGGCCCATGCCCTGCGGCCGGACGCAGGCCTCGGTCAGGCGGTCGTACAGCCAGGCAGCGGTGCGGTCGCCCAGGTTCTGGCCGACGGCCTGATGGATCGGCGTCAGCACCTGGAGCGCCACGAACGTGACGCCGACTGTGGTGAGCGAGCCTGTTAGTGGTTCGCCGTTCTGCACCGCGCGGACGAGAAAGCCCATGGCGATGCCGAACACCGCCGGCAGCGCACCGCGCAGCAGGAGCAGCGCCCACCACAGCGTCGCGAGCAGCGGATCGGCCTTCGGCAACGCCGCGGCCAGGCGGAATTCGTTCCGTTCAGTCAACAACACGCCGCGATCAAAGATACCCGCCGCCTGGGAGGGCTTCCAAATGCGCCCGCTTCGCGCCTGATAGGCGCACCTGGTCGCCCTGGCGTGTCGGAGCAGCGCACGTCAACCTCCGCGCGGTCCTCGCGCTGCGCGCGCATCCGCACCCGAGCGGGTTGGACGTGACCGTTGCGCGCGCCCTGGCAGCAGCGCAACCGTCCGGGGCCGGAATGGGCCTGACCAGGGTGCGGTCTGGCGCCAGTGGAACCGTCCGGGGCCGGAATGGGCCCGACCAGGGTGCGCCCTGGCAGCAGCGCAACCGTCCAGGGCCGGAATGGGCATGGCCGGGGTGCGCCCTGGCAGCAGCGCAACCGTCCGGGGCCGGAATGGGCATGGCCGGGGTGCGCCTGGCAGCAGCGCAACCGTCCGGGCCGGAATGGGCATGGCCGGGGTGCGCCCTGGCAACAGCGCAACCGTCCAGGGCCGGAATGGGCATGGCCGGGGTGGGGCCTGGCGCCGGTGGAACCGTCCGGGGGCGGCAGGCATGGGCAGCTGGCGGGGTGACGGCGTAGCTGCCAGTTGCCAGGCTTCAGCCAGTGGTGGGCTTCCAGCGGCGACGGATCGAATCGCGAATGGATTCATACGTGCGGCCCTTCTCACGGGCGGCCCGAATCGCCGGCGAAAATACCTCGTGGTAGAACGCGCGGCCCATGCGCTCGACGATCTCGTGCTCGAACAGCGTGTCGGTCTGGCGCTCGCCGCTGAGGACACGCCACTTGCGCCTGCGCCGCAGCTTCTCCTCATGCTCGGACGGCTCACGATCACCTTTGAGGCGGCCGAACTTGCGCGCGGCGACGACCTTGGCGACCCACAAGGCGTAGCCCTTGGCCTGATCGGCCTTCATGCCATCGTCTTGCGCGTCGAGCCGCCGGTACTCGGCGAAGATGTCGAACCGTCTGATCGGCTTGTCAGGCTTGAGCGTGTCTGCCATACGCGGAAGGGTCCCACGCCGCCGCGGGCGAATTGGTGAGCCCCATTGGCCAACAGCTTACGAAACGGAATCGCCCGGGCGACGCGCTGAGGCGTCAGCCCGGGCATTACGCGCGAGCGTTCTTACGGCGAGACGTTCACGAAGACAGCCTTGGTGGTGCGGTTCGCGTTCATCGTCAGCGTGCACGTGTACCCATCACCGGCGCACGAGCCTTCCCAGTGGTCGAGATCGAACTCGATGCCCTTGAGCAGGTTGATGAACGGCGTGGCCTGGAGTGTGACGACGGTACCGGGCGCGTACAGCTCGGTGCAGTCGGTGCCACCCTGGCCGCAGTTGATGCCCGGCGCGGTCACCTTACCGCCGCTCGAGGTGCTGACGGTTAGCTTCATCCAACCCGGCGTCGCCGTGACCGTGTTCGAGAATCCGGAGCAGCCGAGCAAGTCGCAGGCGCGCACCTTGTGGTCGTAGCTCACGCCGGACGTCAAGCCGGAGTCAGTCCACGAGGTCGTATTCGCCGGCAGGGTGAAGAAGGACCAGGCATTGGCGCCCGCCACACTGCGCCACACCTGGAATGACGATTCACCAGGCGTATTGTCGTTCCACAGCAGCTGCATGCTCGTGGCACCAAGCGTGCCCAGGTGCAGGTTGCTCGGCGCTGGGAAGCACACCGCGTTGAGTGCATTCACCCGACCGAACTGCCAGTTGCTGCCCGTACCGGCGATGGCATCGGCGGTGCTGGTGATCCGACTGACGACCGCCGATGGGCTCGTAAGATTGCAGCTCGCCTGGACCAAAGCCGCCAGGCCAGCCACATGCGGCGCCGCCATCGACGTGCCGCTGCAGTTGGCAAAGGCGCCAATCATGCCGCTCTGGCACTTCACTCCACCCGGCACCGCGGTCGACCAGATGCTGCTGCCTGGAGCAGCGACGTCCACCCATGTGCCAAAGGTCGAGCTCGCCGACTTCGTATCCGACTGGTCGGTATTGGCAACCGACAGCACGTTCGGGCAGGACGCCGGCCACGTCAGATTCGAATTGCCGTTGTTGCCGGCCGAGGCGACCAGGACCACGTTGTGGTTCGTCGCATAGTTGATCGCGTCGCGCAGCTCGTTGCGCCCGGTGTCGGTCAGGTCTTCCCACCACGACGGATCGCAGCTCTCCTGGGCGCCCAGACTCATGTTGATGACGTCTGCGCCGTGGTCCGCGGCCCAGTAGATGCCGTCGAACAACTGCGAGATGCTGCCGTTGCCGTCGTCGTCGAGCACCTTGCCGATGAGCAGGTTGCTGCTGAAGCTGATACCCGCGACGCCCTGGCTATTGTTCGCTGGCGCGGCGGCGATGCCGGCGACGTGCGTGCCGTGCCCGAGCACGTCGTCCGTGCCGACCGATGAACCGGTGAAGTCCTTGCGGTCGATGACCTTGCCGACAAACTCCGGATGCGCGTTGGCGCCCTGATCGTTCAGGCCGCTGTCCAGAATGGCGATAACTTTGCCGGTGGAGCCGTGGGTTCGGTTCCAGGCCGCGGGCGCCTGGATTTTGACCGGACCCCACTGCCGGCTGAACTCCGGATCGTTGGGCGTCTCGGTATCGCGCACGACGTAGTCCGGGCCAGCGCCCAGTACGCGTGGATCGGCGGCGACAAACGCCTCAGCCGCCGCCTCCAGCGAGGCAGCGCCGGTTACATCGAATAGGAATCCGCGCGCCCCGACGCGAGCCAGCGCGGTTGCCGCGCCGGCGCCGAGCTTCGAGGCTGTGGTGCCGACCGTTGCCAGGTCGGCGTCGCTGACGGTCTGGGTGAAGCTGACCAGCAAACGCTCGGCGAGCGCTTCTGGGCCGCGCGCCGTGAGCACGGTCTTCAGTGGCCGAAACGAGATGGTCTGCTGTCCGCGCACCAGACTGATTGGCGCGTCCGCGCGCGGGTATGGGTCTTTGCCTGCCAGGCGCGCTTCCCCCGCGGTTGGCAGCGTCGAACCGGCCAGGTAGGTGCGCGTGCCAGGCGCGGGCGCGGCTTGCGCCGCGGCGATGGTCGGCTGCGCCATGGCACTGAGAACCAGGAAACCGACGACAAGCAATCGGCCGCCGCGGCCGAGCCAATGGATCCGAGGTGTCATGTGACTCCCCCACAAGTGGTGGTATGCCCCATCGCCGGGCACCGTAGCCGTCACCCCGCCCGCCGCGCTGTGAGTTAATTCACAACTGATCCACCCAGTCGCGAGCGGCGTATTCCAGGGCACGAACCATGATTGAGGCGCTCATCGAGCCGCTTGACGCGATTGCGTGTCTGTCGCCACGACTGGCCTTGCGCGAGGCGGGGCCGTTGCTTGCGGGCACGGCCGGCCAGAGTGAGCTCAGGCGTGCGATCCAGCGAGCAATCGCCAATGCCCCGAGGACAGCAGCACAGCCGACCTTCGAGACTCTCGCCCGAGCAGACGGCTGGTCGCTCGAGCTGTTCGTCTGGGCGCGTGGCGCAACCACGCCGATTCACGATCACACCAGCTGGGGCATCTATGTGTGCCTGGCGGGCACGATCGGCGAACAACGCTATGCGCGGCTCGACGACGAATCCGCCTCCGGTGTCGCGCGGCTCAGGCGCGACTGGCAAGCACTGTGGCGGCCTGGTGAACAGTCCGAGCTGTTGCCCTACGCCGGCGGCATCCACCGGGTAAAAAACGCCGGCCTTACGCCAGCGGTGTCACTGCATCTGTATGGACCACCAGGCCAACTCGACGGACGCGACTACGATCCGCGCCGTGACTTCGTGTGCGACCGACCGCTACTCGCAGCCTAGGACCGCGGCCGAAAAAGGAGAAATTGCATTGGCGTCTCGGTCGCCGCGTTCCCAGGCCAGTTTGTCGCACGAAGTTCGGCCGAGTGCGACACGCGCCGAAACGGGCTTGTCGGCCGAACTTCTCGAGGGGACCGCGGCCGAAATGGGAGAAGCTGCATCGGCGTCTCGGTCGCCGCGTTCCTAGTACCATGGGGCGCAACTCTGACGGTTGTCATCCTGAGCTTGCGAAGGATCCGCTTGCCGGAACGTATCAGCAAGCGGATCCTTCGCTGCGCTCAGGATGACAATCGAACGGCAGGCCTGCGCCGGCCGGCACTAGGACAGTTTGTCGCACGAAGTTCGGCCGACTGCGACACGCGCCGAAACCGGCTTGTTGGCCGAACTTCTAGACCGTCGTCCGGAGTCGCGGATTGGCGATGCGGTCGAGTCCAGCCGTGGTCAGGAATAGTCCGGTGAACAGGATGACTGTGACGATGATCGGCGGAATGAACCACCACCACAGTTGTCTGATCAGCGCACCGTAGAAAATCGCCCAATAGATGGTGAGTCCAATCGAAGGCTCATTCTGTGGTCCGAGCCCCAACGCCGATAGACCGATCGAGGCCAGGATCGCCGCTGCGATCGAACCGACAAGACTCGCCGCCAGGAATGGCAACAAGTTCGGCAAGAGCTCGCGCACGACAATGCCCAGCGGACCCACGCCATTCAGCCGCGCCACGTGCACGTACGCTCGTTCGCGGATCGTCAGGACTTGCGAGCGAACAGTGCGCGCCGGCCTCATCCAGGCCAAGGCGGCAATGATGACCCCCATCTGTTCCACAGAGACGCCACTCAACATCGACGCGATGACCACCAGCACCATCAGATTCGGAATAGTCAGGAAGACGTCGATGAGCAGCCGAATTGCGGCGTCGCCGGTGCCGCCAACGTAACCGGCGACAACACCCAACAGGGTGCCAACGCCGACGCCGAGCAGTCCGGCGATGATGCCAATCTTGAGCGTCGCGGGGGTGCCGAAGATCAGATTGGCCAGGACATCGCGGCCCTGTTGATCGGTGCCCAGCAGGTGCTCGAAGCTCGGCGGGCGAGCCGGCCGTCCGGCGCCCACGTCGCCCTGTGCGCGCGTCACAAACCAGCTGCCGGCGACCCCGAACATCAACACGACCACGATCAGCACGACACCGGCGACCAGCATGCGGTTGTCGTTCAGGGCGTGCGCGAGTTGTTTCAGCATCGGCTCACGCGCGGCGGAACTGGATGCGCGGATCCAGCAGTGGATACATCAGGTCCAGCGCCAGCAGCGCCAATCCAACACTCAGGATGACGAACAGGACCACGCCCTGGATGACGAAGTAGTCGTTGCCCGAAATCGCGCGGAACAACAGGAACCCGATGCCCGGATAGGCAAAGACGACTTCGACCAGGATCGCGCCGGACATGATCTCGGTCAGCGAGATCGCGAGGTTCGTGATCTGCGGCAGGAGCGCGTTGCGCAACGAGTAGTTGAAAAATATCCGGCGCGCGCGCAACCCCTTGGCCTGGGCCAGGGTCATGAAGTCCTCGCCCATGGTGGTAACCATCATGGAGCGCATGCCCAGACCCCAGAAGCCGATGCCGGCCAAGATGATCGAACCAGCCGGCAAAATCGCGTGCCGAAAGATGTCGACGACGATCGGCCAGGACAGCTGCAAGCGCGCGCCGGACGTGTAGGCACCCGCCGTCGGCAACGCCGGCCACACCAGGGCGAACAGATAGACGAGGACCAGCCCCAACAAGTAGTAGGGAATGGCCGACAGCGTCATGAGCACCGGCACCAAGATGGACAGCAGACGGCTGGTGCCCGGCCACGCGACGAGCGCACCGAGGATCGAGCCGACGGCAAACGCGAATAACGTCGACACCAGGAGCAGGCCAATGGTCCAGGGCGCGGCGCGCAGGATCTCTTCGCGCACCGAGCCCGGGTAGAAGGCGATCGATGTGCCGAGCTCGAAACGGACGACGTCGCGCCAGTAGTTGAGGTACTGCTCCCAGAGCGGCTTATCGAGTCCGAACTTCTCGTTGTAAATCGCGATCAGCTGTCTAATGTCGCCAGCGCGTCCGCCGCCCTGCGCCGCGAACTCGAGCATGCGTTGTTCGATCGGGTTCGTCGAGCGCAGGCGCGGAATGAAGAAGTTGATGCTGACGGCGATGATGACGACCAGGAAGAAGACGCCGATGCGGCGAACGACGTAGCCGAGTGTCACAAGGGCAGTCTTACCTCACCAGCCACGTCGCACCGATGGTTCGCGTGACGCCTGGCGGCCCATGCCGTGACGCTCCGCGGCCCGCTGTGAGTCGGCGTGACGATGCGCGTGACGCTTGTCGACCCAGCCGTGACGGTTCGGCCGAAATTGTGACCTTGCGCTGACGGTTCGCGTGACGCTTTTCCGCCGTCGCGTGACGGTTCGGCCGCTACGCTGGGGCGGTGGCGGGGGCCGGTGGGCCCCGCGCCACCCGGGTAGTCGGCCGGAGCGGCCGTGGGCGGGTAACAGTGGTGCATTTCGGGCGCTACTTACTGGCCCGGCCCTTGCTCGAGCTTGAAGAACGCCAGGGCGAACGGCGCCCACAGGCTGTACGGCGCGGCATACGCGTTGCCATTGTTCATCCAGCCCCGCCAGTACGTGTTGTTGAACGTCGTCACGTGGCGCTCTTCGGCCAGCGTAATCTCCAGCACGTCGCGCAGGAAGATGTTCGTCGCCGCGCCGGACAGCTCGACGTAGCGAGCGTTGGTCGGCGACGGCTGCATGCCGTCCATCTCGTTGATGATCGCGTCGTACTCCGGATTGACCTGCTGACTGTTGGCCCAGATGTAAATGTTCAACTGCCCCTCGGCCGGTGAGGCGAAGCGACTGTGGAAGTGCTGCAGCGTGCCGTGCGGCTCGCGGCTGCTGCCACAGTGCACGATGATCCAGATGCTCGCCTTGCCGGCGCGAACCATGTCGAAGAACGGCTGCGTATCGGGATCGAACAGCTTGAACGTCGTTTCGAACCCGTTGTCGCGCAACTGCTTCTCGATGACTGGAGCCATCGGTTTCAGCCAGCCCGGCGTCGGCAGCTCGAGCGACAGGCGCGTGCCGTCCTTGGCCCAGAATCCGGCGGAGTCGCGCACGTAGCCGGCCTCGGCCATGTTCGATGCGACGGCCGCGGGATTCGGATCGTCCGGGCGGTACGAGTCGATGATGCCCTGTAGCTGCGTCTCGTAGGCAGCCAGTCCGCCGTATGTCGAGAACGGCACGACGCGCGGCACGGTCGAGCTTTCGTAGGCCAGGTCGACCATTGCCTGGCGATTGATCGAGTGGGAAATCGCGCGCCGCACGCGGACGTCAGCGGTCGGACCCCAGCGATTGTTCAGACCCAGCGTATACAGACACGCATCGGGTGCA
>DASXRR010000481.1:0-3315 GCA_036506475.1 Chloroflexota bacterium | reverse complement strand
GCGTGCTGCGCTGATCGTCGAAATCCCGCCAACGAATCCGCCACTGACCATCGCCATGGCGATGACCGAAGCCCGCAAGCTGCTGCCGCGCGACGCTCAGCCGCCCTCGCCACCGGCCGAGGGCAACGACCAGTTCGTCGTCCAGCGCTTCACCAGCCAGAGCCTGCTCGATGCCCTCGGCCCCGAGCCATTCGACGCGCGCCAAACGCCGCCGGGTCAGATCATGGTCGTGTACGCACGCGATCCGGCGCAGAACACCCGGATCGCGCGCATCGTGGTCGGCATCGGCACTGACCCGGCCGAGCTCCTCGCGCGCGACCGCTAAACCCTTAGCGGCGCTTTCCGACGAAGAAGAACCCGCCCAGCAGCACGAGTGACCACACTGGTGCGCCGTCGCCGGCCACATGTGCGCCGGGCAGCCATATCAGCCAGGTGAGGAGCATCACGCCCAGCAGCCCGACGAGCACCATGCCGGGCAGCGTGGTGAACGCGGGCCACCAGCGACCCGGAGTCTTTACCTCGGTGGTCTCGAGTGGCGGCAGGTCCGCCAGCGGCGCAGCCAGCTCGGCCACGGTGCGCGCGACGAGGGTCTGATCGACGCGCTCGCTAAGCTCGTCGCTGGTCAGGCGCCCATCGACGAAGTGCCGCTGCAGCTGTTCGACGACGTGCCGACGATCTGCGTCGCCCACGCGCAGCGATGGCATCTTGGGAGCAGGTGTCCACGCAGCCTGCGTCATTGCGTACGCACGCGTTGCGGGCGACCAGCGCTGCCCGGCCATCAGACCCGAGACAATAACACTTCAGCCGATGCTGGACGTAATCTTCCTGAACTCCTCGGCGCTAAAGCCGCGCATCGTCTGGGTCGTGACGTAGCCGCGCGACAGGACGGTGCCGATCACTTGCGCGATCGTCTCGTCGTTGGGCGCCTCGAACACGGTGACCACGTCGTATGGACCCATCGTGATCGCGTTCGCGATGACCTTGACGCCCAACTTGTCGGCGACTGGCGAGAGCCGATCCAGTCGATCGGACGTGTTTTTGATGTCGGTGCGACCCTGCTCGGTGAACTTGCTCAGGACCACGTACAGCGGCATGGCAGCCTCCCACGAAACGGTCGGGTCCAGGTTACCTCAGGGTTCGAATGTCCACCGTGTCGGCGTGCCGGTGAAGTCATCCGACTGGAGTGCGAATGCCCAGCGCGGTCGGACGCGAAAGGCGCTGTTCTCGTCCGGGTTCAGCATCTCCATGCCGTAGTTCGTCTTGTATTTCGCGTTTTCGATCTGCAGCAGCCGTTCGAGGTCGGATTGCAACGTCAGCAGCTCAGCCTCGCCCTCGACCACTACGGGATTGGCCGAGTCCTCCGTCGTCAGCACGCACCGCGGATCGGCCATCAGATTGCGCGCCTTGCGCGACTGCTTCGAGCTACTGAACCACAGCGCGCCGTCGTGCCATACCGCCCAGACCGGCATAGCGTGCGGACGCCCATCCGGCCAATGCGTCACCAGCCAGAAATTGTGCGAAGTGGTCAGCTGCTGCTCGGCCCAGGCCCACGTCAGCAATCCTCGCTCACCCGTCTGGATGCCATAGCCCGGCATATACGGCCGGCTCACCCGCGGCTCGGCCATCAGCTCGGTGGGTTCAGAACACCAGGCGGCGTTCTCGGCGCATGATCCACAAACCGGCGGCGACGAGCAGCAGCGGCCACCACATCTTGAACGACACTCCGGGCAGCGACACGAAGAAGACAAACCCGGACAGCGCCGAGAAGAACATCGCCGGCACCTTGGCCCAGCCAAAGCGGAAGCCGCCCATCGCGTAGAGCGCGCCAAACGTCAAAGCAATGATCGCCAGCACGAACGCGCCATGCATGAACGCAGGCGTGACCTGACACAGCAGGATGGCCGCGCCCAGACCAATCAACATCACTGCGCCCAGACGGGTCCGCTTGTCCATCGAATTCGTCACCATCGCTCGATCAGACGTACCAACCACGTTTTCGGTTGCGCTCAGTGTGCGACCGTTGTTGCGAGCGCCGGCATGACCTCGTGCGCAAACAGCTGCATCGACGTCTGTACCTGCGCCGCGGGCAGGCCACCGATGTCGAACCAGGCCAGAAAATCGGTGACGCCCTGGTCGGCCTGACGACGTAGCTGGGCAATACAGCGCTCCGGGGTGCCATACACGACCCGATCCCACCACGCCTCTTCGGTCGTCTCGTCGACGTAGCCGGTCAGGTCGTTGCGACCGCCGCGCACGCGCTCTTTACCCAGCCGCAGCTGGGTGGCCACATTGCGCTGCCAGCGCGACTGCCACAGCGCGGCACGTGCGTCGGCCTCGCGCTCGGTGACCAGGACGTGGCGCAGCACACCGATCCGAGCCTGACTGCCTGCCGCGTTCCTATGCGTGTCGATCCATCGGCCGAGCACGTCCCACTCGGTGCCACCACCGGTGAGCAGGACGTTGCAGCCGTTCGCGGCGGCCCACTTCAACGATGTTTCGCTCTGGACGGCGAGCCAGATGGGCGGATGCGGCTGTTGCAGCGGCCGTGGCAAGACGGTGATTGGCGTGGGCACGTGGTAGTGCTGGCCTGAAAAGGTGAAGTCGTCCTGAGTCCAGGCCAGGCGCATGAGCTCGAAGTGCTCCGCGAACATCGACCGACTCTCATCCTGGGCGATCGCAAAGCCGTGGAACTCGAGCGGCTGGTAGCCGCGGCCCAGCCCGATGTCGAGCCGACCGCCGGTCAGCAGATCGGTCGTGGCGATGTCTTCGGCCAGCCGAAGGGGATGCCAGAACGGCGATACCAGCACGGCCTGGCCAAACCGCACCCGCGGCGCAGTCGCGGCCGCGCGCGCGATCAGCAGCAGCGGATTGGCTGAGTAGCCGTAGTTCGAGAAGTGGTGCTCGGCGACCCAGACCATGTCGAACCCGAGCTGGTCGGCCAGGTTGATGTGGCTGAGCGTCTCGTCGAAACGGTCGCGCGCGGGCGCCATTTCCGGGCTGCCAATGAGATGGAACGTGCCAAAGCGCATGGTCGTGGCCCTGGTCAACAGTACCCGACCGGCTCCAGGTCGCCGCCCGTGGGCCCCCGCATTGACGGCTGCATTGCGGCCTGCCTTCGGCCTGCCTGCGGCCGTGCCAGACGCGCGCGCAGCGCGAGGAACCCGATAGCCCGCCCGGTCATAACCGCCCGTGTATCTGGCGTGCCTCGGCAAACTCTGGGAATAGTTGACCCACTTCGTCGTGTTCTACGTCAATACACGGAGGTGAGCCTTTGCCGATGCACGTATTCCCCCAACCGACCAGCACCGACGAGCT
>DASXRR010000480.1:0-23648 GCA_036506475.1 Chloroflexota bacterium | reverse complement strand
ATCCAGACCGATGAACCGGACGCGCTGATGCGACATCATGTGCATTGGGCCGACCTCACGCATGTGGCTCTACGCGGGATGAGCTTCGTCCGCCCGCGCAACCCACGGTACTGCGCGGGTCGGCCCTTCCATGTTGACTAGAATAGTCGGAGCCACTGCCGGCCGACCTGGGAGTGCACTCGGCAGCGCGAGCTGCCTTCCACGCCGTCCCACTCGCGATGCGGCCAGAACAGGATCTGGCGCAGGCCCTGGTCGTCGACCATTACCGCGTAGCGACCGATGACCGTGTCGCACTGTGCGCACTGCTTCTGGTACGGGTCGTAGCACCAGTCGCCGGGGCGGAACTCCTTCATCGCGAGGCGGGTTATAGGCGACGCCCGGCCGGGTCACAATATTTGAGCTGCTCAGACCGTCACCTCTTGGCCTTCGGCCGCGGCGAAGACTTCTACGCTGCCGCCGACCTCCTGGACACGCGCACGGGCGTACTCGACCATACGCTCCAGGTCGTCGTCGGAATGGGTTGGCTCGTGGTGAAACAGCGCTACGCGCCGAGCGCCCGCCTCGACCGCGACGTCGGTCACGTAGTCGGTGCTGCCATGGCCCCAGCCGCGGCGCTGAGCGTACTCCTCGGGAGTGTATTGGGCGTCCTGGATGAGCAGGTCGACACCACGCACGAACTCGATCAGGCGGCGGTCGCCACCATGGATGAACCCGCCGCGTAGGCCGCGGCCGACGCTTGGCTCCTGCATACCCGCACCGCCGACCAGCAGGCCGTAGGGCTCATGGTCGGTCACATAGGCAACGGAGACGCCGTCGGCCTCCACCCGATAGCCCATACACACGGCAGTGTGGTTCAGATAGTGCGTGCGCACCACAGCGTCGCAGATGCTGATCTCGCCCTCCTCGAGCTCGACGAAGTCGATCTCGGCGCGCAGATCGCCCAGCGGCACGGGGAAGTACGTGTAGTGCATCTGGCCCGCGAGCACGTCGCGCAACGACCGATCGAGATCGCGCGCACCGTAGATCACCAGGCGATTGCCCGGCACGAACACTGGTGAGAAGAACGGAAAGCCGGAGATGTGATCCCAGTGGGTATGGCCGAGCATCAGGTGCGCCGAGACCTGAGCGCCCTGGCGCGCCAGGTGCACACCGAGCTCGCGAATGCCCGTCCCACTATCGAAGATGAAGGTCGTTTCGGCCGCGGTCCGCAATTCGACGCAGGCTGTGTTGCCGCCGTAGCGCACCGTCGTCGGCCCGGGCGTGGGAACAGAGCCGCGTGTGCCCCAGAAGCGCGCCCGCATTGCTGTTCATGATTGTAAGTCCAGAACGTAGCGCTGGCCGTTGAGCAGGCGGAACCGATGCTCCGACTGCCTTCGGCCGTGATAGATGGTCGGCCCGCCAGCGTGGCGAACGCGGCTGGCCCGGGCGGCGGGCAGGCGCATATGGGCCTCGAGGCCGTCAGGGGTGATCTGGTAGGCGAGGTCGAACACGCAGCCGCGGTAGTTGAGCTGCCGGATGCCGAAGCGGCGGCCAACCGCCATGAGCTCAGGCGGAAAATTGGGGATAAGCGTCGCGCGCCAGCCGCGTGTGTAGCGGCTCTCCTGGAAGCCGAACAGGTGCCGCACCAGCAAGTTAGCGGTGGTGGCGCCCCAGCCGTAGGCATCGTGACCCTGGTAGGTGTGCCAGTCCTCGGGCCAGAACTCGGGCGACACGCCTGGCAGCGGCCTTGGCAGATCGCCAGGTGTGTGACGGGTGGTCACGCGGTAGACACGGTCGACGATGCTCGCGACGAGCGCGCCCAAGCCGTCGACGATGCCATCCGCGGCCGCTGACTCGACCAGTGCATAGGTCCAGGATGGCCACAAGGTCCACGGCGGCGTGGCGTGGCGCCAGACCTCCTCCGCTGAGACTGGCTCACCAATCAGCGCGGGCGTAAGGCCGAGCGGCGAGAAGCGGCCGGTATCGGTGCCCCAATACGGCCGATCTGGTCGCTCGGGCTGGAACCGGTTTTCGGCCACCAGCCAGTCGCGGTGGCGCTGCGTCTCAGCATCGAATAGCTCGCGGGTCCGCCGACGGTAGCGCGCTTCGAGTGTGCGCCAGCGGCTCGACGGCAGGCCGAGCTCGCGCGCGAAGAAGCACATGACCCGCGCCGCATGCGCCATGGTCGCCTGCAGCTCGACCGGGCGCACGCGTCGATCGATCACAGCATCGCCCGAGCCGGTTGGATCGAGTCGTGGGTTGCCGTCTTCGCCCGACTCCCAGGTGCATTTGTAGACGACCCACCCCTCAGGGTCGGTGCGTTCGGCCAGCCACCACTCTATGTACGCGACCAGGTACGGGTACAGCTCGCGTAGCCACGCGCGGTCGAGCGTGCGCGCGTACAGCAGCTCGAGGTTCAGGAAGGGCAAGCACCAGGCCGGCGAAGTCCCACAGCTGCTGCCGTCCGCGGCAAGCATGTTGTAGCTGCCGTCCTCGAACACGCATGGCACATTCGGCATGGGCGCGTCGCGGAACATGCTGTGTACCGCGCGCTGGGCGAGGGCTGGGTCGGCCAGGGCAAGACGCAGCATGTCGAGCGTGCCCTCGGCGAGCACGACCCGCGGCCAGGCGACCATCCAGCCCGGCCAGACATCGTGGAAGATGCCGCCCTTGGGCTGAACGAGCATGCGCGTAGTTTCGAAGTCGTAGTGCAGTCCTTCGCGCCACCCCGCGGGCCAGTCGCCGTCGAGCTGTGGGCAGGTCGCGTAGAAGGCTGCGTCCTCGGCCAGGAGGGCCTGGTACCGGGTCTGTGCGAGCTGCAGCGCCGCCTGGGCGCGAGCGTTGGCGGCCTCGTTGGTTGGCGCGCGGGCCAAGACTGCGTAGCGCGTCGGGGCCGGCTCGCTCAGCGCGAAGGCATGTGGCAGCGGCAGGTCGCCCCATGTGCGCGGCCTCGCGTTGCGGCCGTCGAGGCGGGCGCACAGCACGTCGTGGTCAACCAGGAAGAAGCGCGCCGGGCCAAGGCCGAGGATCAGCGCCGAGTGGTAATCCGACGTCGCCGTGCTGAGATCCAGGACGATGCCGCACCCCGACGATGGGTCGCGCTGCAACGGGTAGACCCATTCCATGCCGACCGCGTCGGTCGGCGTGCGCAAATTACCGCCCTCGACGGCGCCCCAGGAGTGTGCGCGATGGCCCGGGTTGCGCAGGTAGCCGAACGGCGTGAACTCGCCCGTCCTAGCGCTCCTGGCACAGCACGACTTTGCTGCGTTGGTCGGTGTGGTATTCGAGTTGTTTTCCGGCGGCGGAGATCACGACCAGGTAGCCGGGCGTGAGCACCTGCGCGTACAGCACGCCCGGCTGGGGACAGCCCAGCGAGGCGTCTGGCCACTCTCGGGCTTCGGCGCGGTCGACTCGCAAGTCGGCCCGAGCAACGCCGAGCCGTGTCGCGGCAGCGGCAAGCGCTGCCTCGACGGCTGGGTTCGTCTGCGGGCTGGGACTGGTCACTGGAGGTTGCGCGGCCGCCGGCGTATTGGCCACGGTCGGCACCGAGGTTGGCGGTGTCGATGTCGGGGCGCTACCGGGCGCGGCCACGGCGCACGCGCTGAGCAGCAGGGTACAGGCCACGATGAGGGCGCTGCCGGCCTTGGGCACCATGTTTCGGACTCTACCCCGGTTTCGCTCCTGGTCAACGTTTCTTCAACCAGAGGTACGCACCATGCGAGCAATGTTGTTGATCAGACACGCCGACGTGGAGCTGCGTTGCAGGTGTTGCGGCGGTAACTTCGTCTACTCGGCTGGCGAACAAGAACTGAACGCCATCCGTGGGGTGACCCACGAGCCGAGCGTCTGTCCGTCCTGCCGCAAGCTCGTCGGACGAAGCTAGCTCGGCGGGCGCATCGCTCCGAGCGGCTCGACGTTGGTATAGACGCGATACACCGCCACGTCGGCCACCTGTGCACGACCGCCGACGGCACGCAGCTGCTCGAGAAATAGCTGCTCGGCGTCGGATCCCGGCGTGAAGACCCAGGCTGGATTCGGCGTGCGCTGCACGTTGTCGGCCGGCGGCAGGTAGCGATTGAAGCCGCCCGAGATGACGTAGGCGAGCACGACCTCGCGCGTCTCGAACATCACCGGGTAGCCAATCCAGTAGTCGGTATACAGCTGGTGACGATCCTCGCTGGTGACGTAGCGCACCAGGTCAGCGCGCGTCGCGGCGGTGCTGTCGAGGGCGTCCTGCGGTCGCCACAGTCTGATGTCGGTTGAGATCAGGCTGGCGATATTACCGACGAGGATCAGGACGACGATGGCCGTTTTCACCCAGCTGGGTCGTATGGCTCGCCACAACGCCGCAGCCAATAGCGGCACACCGGCATACAGCGGCAGCGCATAGCGCGGCTCGGACACGAAGAAGCCGAACCGCGTGATTGCCACAACGGGCGGAATCATGACCACGACCAGCAGCAATAGCGCCGGGCCAGGCCGTCCGTGCGGCGTGACGAGCGCGCGCAGCGAGGGCAGGTGAATGGCGAGTGCGGCGACGAGCACTCCGACCGCACTCAGGGCAAGCCATGGATTGCCGGCGGGTCGCCGCAGCCAGTCCTGGTCGAACAGCACATCCGACGTGGTCGGTTGACCCAGACCAGCCAGCACGGGGACGCCGACTCTGAAGAACCTGATGAACTGCGCGACCGGGTCAAGTGGCAGGTCCGGCGGTTGAAGCAGCGCCTGCAGTGTGGGCGCGCCGGTGATCGCATTGTGAAACAAGAGCGGCAGCATGCCCAGGATGGCTGCGCCGGCCGCCAGGGCGACCTCTTGCCCACACCAGCGCGCTCGTCTGCGCAGGAGCAGGTAGGCCATTGCCGGCACGAGATAGACGATCGCCAACAGGTGCGTCCAGAAGGCGAGCCCAGCCAGCAGGCCCCAGAGCACCGCCAGTTTGCGGTTGTTGTGTTCGGCCAGCGCAAGCGTGACCAGCAGCAGCGCCTCGCCGAGGAATAGCAACTCGGCGTAGCCTCCGCGCGCCTTCGTGCTCCAGACCGCCCACATCGACGGTGGCAGCGCCAGGTACGCGGCCGTGGCTAGCGCCGGGCCTGTGCCAAAGAGCTGCTGGGCGGTGATGGCGCTGAGGACCAGGAAGCCCAGGCTGTAGGCCGTCGGCACCAGCTTCAGGGCGACCGTGCTCGAGTCGAAGACGACGAACAGCGGTGCCGCCGAGAAGGCCTCGAGGCTGCCGAGATAGGGCTGGCCGTAGTAGAAGACCGGCCGCTCGCCGGCGAACGCGATGTGGCGCGCCATCAGGCCAACGACCGCTTCGTCGCCATCGATCTCGCCGAGCGGACTGCCCAGTACGGCCAGCCGATACGCAAGTCCGACCAATACCGCCGCACCCAGCCCGATTGCGAACGCATGGCGCTTCATGGGCGGGACCGGCCTCATTGGACGGGACCGATTGTGGCAGACGGTCGCCGCACGGAAGACGGGCCATGAGACAATCCTGGGCCAGCCAATGCTTGACCTGGCAATTGCCACTCAGCTCTTGATCTACGGCCTGACCAATGGCGCCGTGGTCGCCCTGAACGCGATCGGCTTCAGCCTGGCGTACTCGGTGGCGCGCCAGATCAACCTGGCTCACGGCAATGTGTTCGCCCTGTCGACCGTCGTGGTGGCCAGCGCGGCGACATGGCTTGGCGTCGCCGGCGATGCGCCAGCCTGGCAGCGCATCGCGGCGTTGATCGGCGTGACGGCGCTGGGTGCGTTGTGCGGATTGATGCTGAACGTCGGCGTGGAGCGGCTCGCCTTCAGGCCGTTCAGGCGCGGCGGCGACAGCCTCGGGCCACTCATCGCAACCGTGGGTCTGTCGTTCGTGCTGCTCCAGGCAGCGATCTGGTGGCGTGTGCTGTTTCCCAATCAGCGCAGTCTGCAGAGCATGCTCCTGCACAACGGCGTGGTTTTGCCGCTGCTGGCGATGCCCGATCTGATCCCGTCCTTAGAGTTTGGCAGCGCAAGCGTGTCGTTCACGCTCAAGGACGTGTTGATCCTGGTCCTCGCAGCGCTCGTCGCGGTCGGCGTGGGTGCGTTTCTCGGCCGGACGAGGACCGGTCGGCTGCTGCGCGCTGCTGCCCACGACGCGGAGCTGACCAGCTTGACCGGTGGCGATCCACAGCGGGCACAACTGATCGCGTTCGCCCTGGCCGGTGCACTGGCTGGTCTCGGCGCGGCGATGTTCGCCGCCTATTACGGCGCCGCCTCGGGCCAGTTTGGCCTGCGCACCGGGTTAGCGGCGATCACGGCCGCCGTACTCGGCGGTGTCGGCAATCCGCGTGGCGCACTTGTCGCGGGTGTTGTACTGGGCATCGTCGGCTCGTTCAACGACTACTTACTGGACCCGCAGTGGACGCCGGTGCTCGTGCTGGTGCTGTTGATCATGCTGCTGGCCTGGCGTCCGGGCGGGATTCTGGTGAACGGGTCCGTTACGGCGGACTCACCGGTGGAGTCGGCACCGCCCACAGTGGCGGATCCAGCGCGAAGCGGCACGCGCTGGCTGCTGCTTGGCCTGTTGGCGATCGCCGTGGCGTATCCGTTCGTCGATCAAGTGCTGGGCTGGCAGCGCCTGGCAAGCGTGACCGCGATGCTGGTGCTGGTCAGCCTGGGCGTTGGCCTGAGCCTGGTGCTTGGCGCTGGGCTGCTGGATCTCGGCTATGCGGCGTTCTTCGCTATCGGCGGTTACACTGCCGCGCTGCTGACCAGTAGCGGCAGCCGCGTTGCGCTGGCCCTGCCCGAGGCGCTGCGCGAGCCATGGCTCGCGTTGCCGCTGGCTGGACTCGTCGCGGCCGGGTTTGGCGTCGCCTTTGGGCTGCCCAGCATCCGCACCCGAGGCGAGTACCTGGCTATCGTCACGCTGGCATTTGGCGAGATCGTGCCGGGCGTCATCTGGCACGTGCCGTACTGGACTGGCGGCTCGAACGGCCTGAGCGGGGTGCCGCTGCCCACACTGTTTGCTGCACTCGGCGGCGATTCGCGGGCGGCGCATGCATATACGCTCGCGCTGTTGCTCGCCGCGTTCGCCTGCGTGGCCGCGCTGCGCCTGGCGCGCTCGCGCAGCGGCCGAGCGTGGGCGGCTGTCCGCGACGACGAAGCCGCCGCGGAATCGGTCGGCGTGCACGCTTCGCGCACGAAGCTGCTCGCGTTCGCACTGGGCGCCGGCTGCGCCGGACTGGCCGGGGCGCTGTACGCCGGACTGCTGTCTTATATCGAGCCTGGCCTGTTCGACCTGACGGTGTCGCTGATGGTCCTGGCCGCCGTAGTGATCGGCGGCCGCTGGGGCCTCGGCGGCGTCGTGCTGGGCGCGCTCACCGTCGCCGCCTACGATCGAGTCCTGGCTGACCTGTTCACGGGCCTGGTGCGCGGCGTCGGCTCGGCAGTAGGCTCGACCGCGCTGGCCGGGGTGGACCTGCACGGCTCGAGTTATGCGCTATTCGGACTGGCGCTCTACGCGGCCATCCTGCTGCGCACCCGCCCTCCTGGGCCAGATTCAGCCGCCACGTTGGCACAGCGCCACAACGTGGCAGCCACGGCCGAGTCCTAGAGGGGCGGCAGCGAGTGCGCTCGAGGCCTTTTCGGCCGCTCCTCTAGGACAGATCATTAAACGGAGTTCGGCCGCGGCCCGGCTCGGCTATGTGGCTTTTCGGCCGAACTCCTAGAGCAGGAGCTCACCGGTGGTGGTGGTGCGCTCGGTGCCGTCGGGGAGTCGCACGCGCAGCGCACCGTCGAGGGTAGCACCGAGCACGACCACCTCCTCATCCAGGCCGATGTCGGCCAGGCGCAGGCGCTGACCACGGCCCCAGAGGCGCGCTTGCCAGGTCGCTTGGACCTCGGATTCGGGCCGTGCCTGCCAGCGATCGATGCCCTCGACCAGAGCCAGCAACAGCGCGCCGCGATCGACGTCCGCGCCACTCGCGACGCGCAGGCTCGTGGCAACGGAGCTCACGGCCTGTAAGTCCTCGGCGCGTGTGTTCACGTTTACGCCGATGCCGATCGCCATCGCCAGCTGGTTGCGCTCAGACCAGCTCTCGGCGAGGGTGCCGGCCACTTTGCGCCCATCAAGCATCAGGTCGTTCGGCCACTTGATGGCGGGTTGGAGCGATGGCGCAGCGGCTTCGATGGCCTCGACCAGGGCGACGGCAGCCAGGGCCGTCGTGCGCCACAGACGAGGGACATCGCCAGTCTCGCGCAGCAGGATCGACACCAGCAGTGCGGCGCCCGGCGGCGCGTGCCACACGCGACCCTGGCGGCCACGGCCGGCGCTCTGGTAGTCGGCAACCAGAACTGACCGCGTCGGGGCGCCCTGCGCAGCGGCCCGTCGCGCCTCGTCCTGGGTGCTGCCGACACTCTCGAAAAGCAGGCCGTGCCAGCCCGGCGGGAGTCCCTCGAGCGCCCGACGGAGATCCTCGAACGCCATACTTGCCACTAACGCTATGCGCTTGCTCATCGCCACAACCAGCACTGGCAAGCTCCTCGAATGGCGCAATCTGCTCAGCGGTCTGCCTCTCGAGCTCATGACGCTGCGCGACGCTGGCATTGCATTTGACGTCGAGGAAACCGGCCGTACCTTCCGCGCCAATGCGATCCTCAAGGCGGAGGCATACGGACGAGCCAGCGGACTGCTGACGCTCGCCGAAGACGCGGGACTGATGGTCAGCGCGCTCGGCGGCGCACCGGGCGTGCACTCCGCACGCTGGGCGGGCAAGGACTACCGGCGCAAGAACGCGCTGCTGATCCGCCTGCTCGACGGCAAGAATGGCGCGGCGCGCGGGTGTCGGTACGTCTCGGTCACTGCGCTGCGCCACCCCGATGGGCGCATGTGGTTCGCACGCGGCGAGGTGCGCGGTGAAATCGCGCGCGCGCCCGCGGGCGCCGGCGGATTCGGCTTTGACCCGATCTTCTACGTCCCGCGCCTGGGCCAGACGCTAGCGCAAGTCTCGGTAGACGAGAAGGACCGAATCAGTCACCGCGGTCGTGCTGCCCGGCGCATACGAGCGGTACTCGGGCAGTTGGTCGTAGCGAGCGCGGCGTAGCGGCCGCGGATCGACTGGCATCGGCTCGACGACGACGCGCGCGGGCGCGCCGCGCTGGCCGCGGAAGCGCGCCTGAACGGGCACTTTCTCGGTGACGCGGTACTCGAGTCGGCGGCCCAGGAGTAGACGGGTATGCGCGTCGAGGGCAGGAATGGCGCACAGAACGAGTCCGACAATCGGCAGCAGCCCGAACGATGCCCAGCCGATCAACACGTCGACGATGTCCTCGCCATCGGGATGTTCCGGACGCAATCGCCAGTCGACGAGGATGACCAGGATCAGGCACGGCAAGCACAGGCCCATGATCGCCGAGACCAGACCGGCCTGCCACAAGCCGAGCATGCTGTGCGCGTAGGCCGGATTGAGCAGGGCCGGCACCAGTCCGCCCAACGTGAGCAAGAACCAGTGCGACGGCCACATGAGATGCTCCTCGACGTACCAGGCCACCCGCATGATGCGCATGTGCCAGGGCAGATCGCGAGCGCGCAGCGCGCCAAGTGCTACGTACGGGATATCCGATACGCCCCACGCCCAGCGGCGGATCTGGTGGTACTGGTTGATGCACGTGCGCTGCAGTGTTGGGCCTTCCGCGGCGTCGGCGTAGACGGGGAGCCAGATCGGCCGCACCTTGACCCGCCGCCCGAAGTGGAAGAGCACCTTGAAGCACATGTGCGAGTCTTCGGGGATGACGTCGGTATCCCAGAACCCGACCTCGCGCGCAGCCCACCAGCTGAGTGAGTACGTCGATTGGGTGACCAGCCGATGGCTGGGCACCATGCGCGCCAACTCCCACAACGAGTAGATGCTGTTCAAAGCACGCAGGGGCGCGATCAGGCGCCAATGGTTGGCATAGAACAGGATCGCCGGCTGGAAGATGTGCAGCCGGCCATCGGGATGGGTCAGCACCTCGTGGCTGAGCGCGGCGAGATAGCCGCGATGCAACCGCGAATCGGCATCGCAGATAGTGACGACGACGTTGTTCGGGTCGAGCTTGCCCGTCGCGAACAACTCGGACTCAACGCGTTGCGCGGCCCACGTCAGGTTGGACGACTTGCCTTTGACTTCGCCAGGCAGATCCGGATGGAACGTGATCAGAAAGTTGTCGAAGAGCGACCCAAAGCGCGCTTCGAGTCGCTGCGCGCGGTGCGGCGCCAGCGAATCGCGCTCCTCGCACGCCAGCACGATCGAGACGCGCTCGAGCGGCACGTCTTGCTGGGTGAGATAGCGCAGCGTGTCGGCGAGGATCTCCTCACCTTCGCCACAGGTGGGCACGATGACCAGGTGGTGCAGCGACGCGAATCCGTCGACCTTTTCGGCATCGCTCAGCCAGTCGCGGTTCTGGGCATGGTGCAGCCGCCAGAAGCCGATGGCCACGCCGGCAGCGAAGGTCGTCGACTTCCATAGCCAGTACACGCTGAAGACGACCATGCCGAAGCCGAGTGCCTCAGGTGCGACGATGGCGCCCCACACCGGCGCGGTGATGATCAGCCAGACCGTGGCGGTCGGCACAATCTCGAGTGCGCGGCGCAGCATGGGCGATTGGGCAACAGTTGTTTGCTTCATCGATACGTTGATGCGCACATTCCGTAACTGGGCATAGACGATCTCACGCTAGCAGATTGCATCGGTCTGTCGAAGCCACAAGTGAATTGCTACACTCAGACACGCCGTTCCGCCGCGGGGAGTAGCTCAGCCAGGCAGAGCACCACGTTTGGGACGTGGGGGCCGGAGGTTCAAATCCTCTCTCCCCGACCGCACTGCGCGTGCGACCGCGGCCCTTGTCAGGGCAGGCGGCGGCGCACTCCCGGCACACGGATCGGCAACGGAATGCCGCGTCGTCGCCCGCCCGAAGACCCGCCGCCCGAGACACTCGAGGAGCGTTGGCTGCTGGAAACGCAAACCGCGCGCAACCTGGAGGCGTTCGAGGCGGAACGCGACGGTCGACTCGAGGAGGCCATTGCGCTGTACGAGCGCAACGTCGAAGAGGGCTTCCCGGGCGATCTGCCCTATGGTCGCCTGGTGGCCATGTACGAACGTCGCCAGGAGTTCGCGGCGGCCGAACGCGTGCTGCGCCGCGCGATCGCGGTCTTCGAGTCGAGCACACGCCGCACGCCCCAGGATCGGCGCGCCACGCTGCGGGTGTTCCAGCGACGCTTGCGGGAATTGCTGCGGCGGCGTCCCGTCGACGACGCAGCTGCCCCTTGAGCACGCGACTCGCCAGCAACTAGTCGAACACCTGCGTAGCCGGAATGACGCGCTGGAACAGGACAAGCACGAGCGCACCGAACGCCGCGACCAGGACAGTCGTGCCGTCGATCGCGGTGATGTCCAGACCGAGCAGCACGCTGGCCATGAAGCCGCCGATGATCGCGCCCAACACACCGACCACCACACTGGCCAGCAGGTCGCGCCTGCGTGCACCGCTCAGCCAACCGACGACCGCGCCGCCGACCAGGCCGAGAACGATCCAGGCCACGATGCTCATGCTGTGCGCGTCACACCGGTCATCACAGGGAGTGCCGCGCGCCCTGCAAGAAGCGCGCCAGGACGCGGGCCGCCCGCTGTGTGCTGCCTAGTCTGCCGCGTCGGGCGGCCGGCTCGCCAGTCGCGCCGCCAGGTCACGGCAGGTACTGCTCTGGAGCACCAGGGCCCGCGCGCTATTCTGCAGCGCCGCCCAGGCCGGCCAGGCCGGCGCGCCTTTTCTAGCCGTCGCTTCGCCGCGCGTGAGCGTGTGCAGCCGTGTCGCAGCGCGGCTGAGCAACACGGCCAGCGCTTGCGCCGCCGCGGCGGCATCGAGCCCGTCGACGAGCGCGGCCAGGGCGCTGTCCACTTCCGCCTGGATGTTGCGTGGTCCGGGCTCCGGCGTGGGCGTGGTCATGGCTGGTGCAGCCAGGCCTCGCCGGCCTCGGTGATGCTGACCACGCGTTCGTCGCCCGCTGCCCGCGCCGTGACCAGGCCGTCCCACTCCAGGTCGTCGAGCGCTTCGGGCCGGTAGCGCAGCCGCTCGACCGGACTGAGCATCGCAATCAGATCGCCTTCAGGCAGCTGACGCCACTGCGCCAACTTCTCCAGCAGTGCGCGCTGAACAGCCGGATCGTACATCTGCCCAGGCACGGCGCGCAGTATACGGAGTGCGTCTGTGCCCCCGGTACGCCGATCTACCACTCTTCAGTTGTGGTTCAGTCGTGCATTCGTCCGCTGCTCCTTTCGACTCAGATACAGGCCGACGCCGAGCAGGCTGGCGCACTTTTTCATGGCATCCGTCGCCGCGCCTTTCAGATCGAAGCCGATGTCCAGTGGCGCGCCCGTGCTGCGCGAGCGGCGGAGCTTCTGACTGCCAAACTGCTGCCGGACGACGGTCTTATCGCCGATCTCGGCGATCAGCTCGCCCAATGCCCACACCTCATCAGCCTCGGCGTGGATGGCGTGGCGGACGATGCGAAAACTCCAGCCGGCCACGCCGAGCACCTCGTTCAGCCGACGCACCACCTGTTCGCCGGACACGTACGTCAGCTCGACGCCACCCCGAACATCGGTGAAGGTCACCTCGAACGGTGCCGCCAGGCGCGCGTAGGAGTCTTCCATAGAACACATGTTCTAGGGGTGAGCATAGCACGTCGGATCGTGGGGCGCTACATTTTCGGGCACATGCGCTACACCGTTTTTGGCGCGGGTGCGATCGGTGGCACCGTGGGCGCCCATCTTGCGCGGGCCGGGCTCGATGTCCTGTTCGTCGACCGCGACGCGGACCACGTGCGCGCCATGCGCGAGCGCGGACTGACCATTCGTGGCTTCGAGGCGACCTTCACCGTGCCGGTCCAGGCCACTGGACCGGAGGCACTACCCGATCGGCTCGAGACCGTGCTGCTGGCGGTCAAGGCACCCGCGACCGAGGCAGCCGTGCGCTCGTTCGCCGAGCGACTCGCTCCCGACGGTGTCGTGGTCTCACTCCAGAACGGCTTGAACGAGCTGCAGATCGCCGCGCTGGTCGGCGCCGAACGCACCATCGGCGCGTTCGTCAACTTCTCGGCCGACTATCTCGAGCCGGGCCTGATCCATTTCGGTGGGCGCGGTGCTTTTCAGATTGGCGAGCTCGACGGGCAGATCACGCCGCGGCTACACGCGCTGCAAGGCGCGCTCGGGCACTGGGGCCGGGTCGAGGTCACCGACAACATCTGGGGCTTTCTGTGGGGCAAGCAAGCCTATGGCGCGATGCTGTTCGCCACGGCGCTCACCAACGACTCGATGGCTGATGCCATCGACGCGCATCGCGCGCTGATGCTGGCGCTCGCCAGCGAAGTGCTGCAGGTCGCTTCAGCGCGCGCCGTCAAACCATTGGGCTTCGACGGGTTCGAGCCGGACATCATCGGGTCCGGCGATCCCGCCGCCATAGACGCCGCCTTCGATCGACTGATTCGCATTCGGCGCGGCGATCAGAAGACGCACAGCGGCGTGTGGCGCGACCTGGCCGTGCGCAAGCGGCGCACCGAGGTCGATGCCCACTTCCTACCCGTGGTGGCCGAGGCTGAGCGGCATCAACTCCCGACGCCCCTTTTGCGCCGACTCATCGAGCTCATCCACGAAATCGAGGACGGCGAGCGTCCCCTCGACCGCGCCAACCTGGACGAGCTCGCCGCCGCGGGCAGTGTCGTGCGCGCCTGACCGGGCGCCCATTCCTATACTCCAGAGATATGGCCGCGCTGCAGGAGCGACTCACCGCCGATCTGAAGGACGCCATGCGTGCCGGCGATGCGCTGCGCCGCGACGAGATCCGCGGCGTGATCGCGATGCTCAAAGCCGAGCAGCAGTCGAAGCTCACCCGCGCGCTTTCGAAGGGCGGGCTCATCTTGCACGGCGAGGAGGCGACGCTGTCGCCCGATCAGCAGGCGGAAATCAGCCGCTTGCGCGCCGAGACCGCGCTCAGCGACGACGAGGAGCAAGCAATCCTGCTCCAGCGCGTCAAGCAGCACCGCCAATCCATCGACGGCTTTGTCAAGGGCAATCGGCCTGATCTGGTGCAGGTCGAGGAAGCGCAGCTGGTTATCGACGAGGCGTACTTGCCCCAACAGCTCGATGCACGCGCGGTCGAGGAAGCGATCCAAGCTGCGATTACCGAAAGCGGAGCTCAGGGACCGCGTGACCAGGGCAAAGTGATGGGCCTGCTCTCGGCCCGGCTGCGCGGCCGCGCGGACATGAAGGCGGTCGCCTCGACGGTGCAGTCGAAACTGGCGCACGCCGCGGCCGGCTAACGTCGCGCGCCGTACGCTTGTCGGCGATGAAGCGGAGCAGCGAGCGCATTCTGACGACGCACGTGGGCAGTCTGGCGCGGCCGACTGCGCTGCTGGATGTCATGCGCGCCAAGGAGCACGGCGAGCCATACGACGCCGCTGCCTACGCCGACCTGATTCGCGACGCCGTCGCGGACATCGTGCGTAAGCAGGTGGCGTGTGGCATCGACGTTGTCTCGGATGGCGAGCAGGGCAAGGTGAACTTCATCAGCTACGTCGACGAGCGCCTCTCTGGCTACGAGCCAAGTGGCGAGCCGGGCACGACGCGCGCAGCGTCCTGGGCGCGCGAAGCCGCGGCCTTTCCCGAGTACTACGCCGACTATTTCGGCAAGTACAGCTCGGCAATCAAAGCGCTCGTGCCGTTGTCGGCAACCGGTCCGGTGCGCTACGTCGGCCACGCCGCGCTGCAGACGGACATCGCCAATCTGCAAGCGGCATTGTCGACGGTGCATGTCGAAGAGGCCTTCATGCCGGCCACGATCCCGGAGGGCGTCGGCAGCAATGCCTTCTACGCAACTGAGGATGAGTACGACGCGGCGGTCGCCGAGGCGCTGCGCGAGGAGTATCGGGCAATCGTCGACGCGGGGCTCGTGTTGCAGATCGACGATCCGCTACTCGCCGAGCTGCTGAGCGAGGATCCGGCTGTTGACCTGGCCGAGCGGCGGCGGCGCGCACAGCGGCACGTCGACCGGCTCAACCTGGCGCTAGTCGGTCTGCCCGAAGAGCGGCTGCGCTTCCACGCGTGCTACGGCCTGAATCAGGGACCGCGCATGCACGATGCCGCCCTGCGCGAAGTGGTCGACTTCATGCTCCAGGTGCCGGCGCAGGCATACTCGTTCGAGTTCGCCAATCCGCGCCACATGCACGAGTGGCACGTGTGGGAAGAGGTGCGCCTGCCGCCAGGCAAGGTGCTCATACCGGGCTTCATCAGCCACGGCACGAGCTTCGTCGAACATCCGCTGCTGATCGCCGACGAGATCGAGACGTTCGCGCGCCTCGTTGGACGCGAGAACGTCATTGCCGGTGCGGACTGCGGGTTTTCGTCGCGCGCCTCGTACAAACCCGAGATCGGCGCACGCATCGTATGGGCCAAGTTCGAGGCGCTCGCCGAGGGTGCGCGGATTGCGTCCGCGCGATTGTGGGGCCGACGGGACTAGCGGGATCTACCGTTCGACAAAGACCTGGTCGCAGCGGCTGCAGTAGCGTAGCTCGCGCCAGGCGCGCATGGCCTGCTCCCACTCCGCGGTGCGCGCTGCCCAAACGCGCTTGCCGCGCTCCAACAACGGCACGCTCGCGACGCCGAGCAGCAGCGCCGCGACCAGCGACAGCAGGAACTCGAAAAACGTGTCCGGTCGGACGAGCAGCGCGACGCCGAACGGCAAACTTGATAGCGCCACTACCTGCGGTCCGCCGATGCGCATGAACGTCGCCACCGCGGACGGTCGGCGCGGCGGATTGTGGCGCAGCACGCCCCGCGGCACCGGTGTCAGGCCCGGGTGGCCGCGGACCATCAGTCCGAAACGATTCACCAATGGCGGCTGCTCGGCACGCCGTCGTTCACGGTCCTGGTAGACGGCGTCCAGCTGACGCACCGCATCGTAATAGCCGCATACTGGACAGCCGCTGCGCCAGCCGCGAGGCACCACCGCCGGTGCCTCGCGCGGCCCGCGTTTCATGTATCGCCCGAGGAGCACGCGCGGGCCCTTTCATTCCTGTGGAGTGCCTCTATGCTACCCGCGGGCTGCTGCATCGAGCTTCATGCATCCGGACCGAAATCGAGCAACGCTGGTTCTGATCCATAGTCCGTTGGTTGGGCCGCTGACGTGGCAGGCGACCGCGGACGTGCTGCGCGCCGCCGGCTGGCGCGTGCTGGTGCCGAGCCTGGCCGGCGTGATTGACGGTGGACCGCCCTACCATCTGCGCCTGGCGGCATGCGTCGCGGACGCCGCCTCTGACGAGCCGGGTCCGTTGGTGCTGGTTGGGCATAGTGGCGCGGGCGCGATCCTGCCGTCGATTGCCGCGGCCCGCGGTGCTCGCGACACCGCGCACCTGTATGTCGACGCGACGCTTCCACGCCCTGGCCAGAGCTGGTTTGAGACGGTGCCCGATGAGCTGCGCCAGCGTCTCGAATCACTCGCGGAAGACGGTATGCTGCCGCCGTGGCACAGCTGGTTTCCGTCGGATGCCGTGGCCGCGCTACTGCCCGATGCTGAGCTGCGCGAGCGCTTTTTCAGCGACAATCCGCGCCTGCCGCTGGCCTACTTTGCCGAGCCGGCGCCAAGCGTCCAGCGCGCGGTTGAACGCAGCGCCTACCTGCAGCTGGACCGGGCGTACCAGGCGCTGGCCGACGAGGCCGAGGCGCGCGGCTGGCCAGTCATACGCGAACGGGCCGATCACCTGGCCATGCTCACCCGGCCCGAGCTGGTCGCCGATCGACTGCGCACGCTGCTGGAGCGCATGCAGGCAACCTAGGTGGCCGGCCATGGACTTCTGAGCGTCGTGCTCGACTGCACCGATCCCGAACGAGTGGCGGCCTTCTGGAGCGCAAGCCACTGACTGACGAGACCGAGCACCACGGTCCGCGCCGAGCACCGCGATGACCACGGGCAGTAGCGCGCCGACCGACGGCCGGCTGAGTGGCCCTGGCCAGCCAGGCCGACCCGAACGTCGTGCAATCGCAGAGCTTAGAAATTCGCTTCGGCCAAGCCCTGGAATCCGTCGTCGTGCTGGACGTGGTGGTCTGACTGTGGCGCCCCAGGCCTCGCGCTGCCATTTCTCCAAAGGCCTCGCGTAACGGCATGTGCACAGACAATCCGGAGCGGGAGACGGGATTCGAACCCGCGACCTCCTACTTGGAAGGCAGGCGCTCTAACCGACTGAGCTACTCCCGCGTCGCGTTGTGTTGCCGCCACACGAACACGCGCTGGCGGTTGCAGTCGAGCATACGACATCACAGCTTGCGACTAGGGAACCGAGGCGGACTCGGTCCGCGCAAACTGCCCGTCCTCCTGGAGGCGCTGAGGTCGCGGGTCTGAGACCCTGCTGGACTCGACCGCGACAAGTACCTGCTCGAACAGTTGGCGGGCACCCGGGGTGAGGCCCGCCGCGATCATTGCAAGCGGCGACGCGGCAGCTATGGCACACAACATCCAGGCCAACCAACGGCTGGCAGTGCTGGTGGTGTTCTTCACGCTTTGGGGACGGCCACCGAAGGCGCCAACCGGGCAACTCCAGGCGCCGGCATACATGCCGCTCGGGCTGCAGGCGATCAGCTACCACATCAACTCCGGTTTCTTCGCATGCCACGGCGTCACGATCGGGTGTGTGGTGTGTTCGGTTCGACTTTCCTGCCGCGAACGGTGGGCGTCCTGCTGGCCATTGGGACGCTGTGCTACCTCATGTGGCTGCTGATTGCCGGCGTGAACATTCAATGCTGGAACACGCTGGCGAACGCCTCGAGGCCGCCCACGATACGCTGACGATCAATTCGGCGACGGGAGGCGGGACTCGATGGGCGCCTTTGACGGCAAGGTGATCGTCGTAACAGGCGGCGCGCTCGGGATCGGGCGGGCGACTGCGCTAGCGTTTGCGGGCGCGGGTGGCCGGGTGACTATCGCGGATATCAACGCGGCCGCGGGCAACGAGACCATCGCGGCGATCGGAGCGTTGGGTGCGCAAGGGCATCTGGTGGTGGGCGATGTGGCGCGGGCGAGCGAGTGCGAGCGGGTCGTCCGCGAGACCGTCGACCGCTTCGGCGGACTCGACGTGCTATTCAACAACGTCGGAATCCAACCACTCAGCTCGTATCAGAATGTTGAAGGCACCACGGAGGAAATGTGGGACCGGATCCTCGGCGTGAACCTCAAGAGCTACTTCCTGATGAGCAAATACGCCATGCCGGAGCTTCGGCGGCGCGGTGGTGGAGCGATCGTCAACACGGCGAGCGTGCAGGGATTGCAATCGCAGCGCCTGGTGCCGGCGTACGCGGCGAGTAAAGGTGGGGTCCTATCACTGACCCGCCAGATGGCACTGGACTATGCGGCGGAGAATATCCGGGTCCTGGCGGTGTGCCCTGGTGCAATCGACACGGAGATGGTGCGCACAGCGGCAGCGCTGGAGCCGGACGGTTTGGAGTCCGCATTGGAGCGCTTCGGTAAATCGCATCCCATCGGCCGGATTGGGACCGGGCAAGACATTGCCAATGTGGTGTTGTTCCTGGCCAGCGACGCGGCGTCATTCATGACCGGCGAGTATGTGTGCGTCGACGGCGGCTACATGGCACTCGGCGCGTGGGCCGGTGGTCCCGGAGGAGACCACTGATGGTGGAGTTGTTCGGGCGGAGCTGGTCCCGCGCGGAGCTGCTCCAACGCGTCGGCGACGTCAGCCAGCTCGGCGGAGTCCGGTTAGTGAGATTTGCGGAGGGACCGGAGGACGGCGTGCTGGCCGCCGAGATCCGAACCGGCTCCGGATTGAATTTCGCGGTGTTACCCGGGCGGGGGATGGATATCGGATTCGCCGAATACCGAGGCACACCGTTGTGCTGGCGTTCGTCCACCGGTGAAGTGTCGGCAGCCCACTACGAACCCGCCGGCGATGGCTGGCTGCGCGGGTTCAGCGGTGGGCTGATGGCCACATGTGGACTCACAACGGCGGGCTGGCCGTCGACCGATCAGGGTCAGCAGCTGCCGCTGCACGGTCGCGCGTCGTACTTGCAAGCGCGCAATGTCTACGTCGACGGCGAGTGGCAGGGCGACGATTTCGTCATGTGGGTGCAGGGCAGGACGCGCGAGACCGTCGTGTTTAGTGAAGACGTGCGGCTGACGCGTCGCGTCTCGGCGCGGTTAGGTGAAAGCCGACTCTTCGTGGACGACATCCTCGAGAACCTGAGCCAGCGGGCTGTGCCGCTGATGCTCGCCTACCACGTCAATGTCGGATTTCCGATTCTGGATGACGGGAGCGAGCTGATCTCGTCCGCGCAGGAGATCGAACCAATTACCGACGATCGAGCCGCGGCGCTCGCCGATAGTGCCCACTACGGACCGCCGCGCGAGAGCTGGCAAGCGATCGTGCTCGTCCATCGACTTGTAGCGAGCCAGAATGGCTGGGCGACGACCGCGCTGGTCAATCGGCGCCTTGGGCTCGGCCTGTATATCAGGCAGCGACCAGAGCAGCTGCCGTGGCTGTGGCAGTGGAAGCAACTCGACCAGGGGACGTACGTTGCGGGGGTGGAGCCAGCAAATTGCTTCGGACGAGGGCGAGCCGACGACCGCGAGCGCGGCACGCTGCAGTTCCTGGCACCGGGCGAGCAACGGGCAATCTCGCTGGAGATCGGCGTGCTCGACTCGCCAGCCGCGATTGCCAACCTGGAGTAACGTCGAGGCTGGTGTTTTGATAGGTTAGGCGCCAATGGCTGCCAGCGCAGCCGGGCGCACTCGTTGGCCGCGCGGATGACGTGGCGCAGGTCCGCGAGCGGCTCCTGCGCGACGATGTTGGACTACTCAGGGTTTCTCAAGGCCGTCTGTGTCGTCGCACGCTGGTCGGTCCGGCCGGAACAGGCAAGACCCGGCTCGCCCTCGAAGTCGCGGCGCAAGCGGCCGATTGCTTCGCCGACGGTGTCCGGTTCGTCGATCTGTCACCGGTGCGCGATCCCGAACGGGTGCCGACGACAATTGCCGATGTGCTGGACGTGCGCGAGAAGCGCGACCGGGCGGTGATCGAAGCGTTGCAGGATCACCTGGCGAGCCGTGTCGCCTGCTCCTGCTGGATAACTTCGAACAGGTCCAGTCAGCTGGCGCGTACCTGCCTGAGCTGCTGCGGGCCTGCCCTGACCTGAAGATGCTGGTAACCAGCCGCTCGGCGCTGCATCTGCGTTGGGAGCCGTCAACATGCACATCTACTGGACTGGCGTCGCAGCCGATCCGCGGCGGATGGGCGATGCCTCGCTCGAATGGATCCTGCGCGAGGCGGTGGCGGGCGAAGTCTTTGCTGCTGGCCACGGCGGGACCGGCAACGACTTGCCGGTTTTGTTGTCGACGGCAAATGCAGAGCGGGTCGACGGCGGCTATCGATGCAGGGGCCACAAGATGTTCGGCAGCCTCACACCGGTCTGGACGCGCTTCGGCGTGCACGCGATGGACACATCCGACCCAACCGCGCCCAAGGTCGTCCACGCCTTCGTGCCGCGCAGCTCGAACGGCTACACCGTCCTCGAGACCTGGGACACCCTGGGCATGCGCGCAACACGGAGCGACGACACCATCCTGGATGGCGTCTTTGTCCCAGACCGGTACATCGCACGCGTGGTACCGGCTGGAGCGTTGGACCCGTTCGTCGGCGCGATTTTCGCCAACGCGCTGCTGAACTTCGGCGCAATCTATGACGGGATCGCGGAGCGTGCGCGCGACGTCGCGATCACTTCGGCCCGCCAGCGCAGCGCGGTGGCGCTGTCACGTTCGATGGCTTTCCACCCGGAGATTCAGCATCTGTTTTCGGAGATGCAGCTGGAGCTCGAATCGATGTGGCCACATGTCGAACGGATCGCAGCAGATTGGTCGACTGGCGTCGATCATGGCGCGGCCTGGCCGATGAAAATCGTCGCTGCCAAGTACCACTGCGTCGAAGGCGCGAAGAAGGTCGTCGATCTGGCGCTCACCTCGTCAGGCGGCGCGGGCATGTTCAAGGGCAACGAGCTCGAACGGCTGTACCGTGACATGCGCGCGGGCGGCTTCCACCCGGCCAACACGATGCTGACGCACGAGATCGTCGGCAAGACGACGCTCGGCATTGGCCTCGACGAATAGCCACGCTGGGGCTAGCCATTGGATAGGTGACGCGGCCCGGGTACAGTCGCTGCATGCCGCTGTTCATGGACATTCACCACAAGGTCGAGGGCCTGACGGCCGAGGCAGTCACTGCCGCTCATCAGCAGGACCTGGCGGTGCAGGCACGCTTTGGCGTGCGCTTCATCCGCTACTGGTACGACGAGCGGACCGGTAAGGTCTTCTGCCTATCCGAGGCGCCCGCGTCGGACGCGGTCCGCGCCGCTCATCGCGCGGCGCATGGCCTACTGGCCGACGAGGTGGTGGAGGTCAGCGAAGGCGCATGAGCCAGGTGAACACCAACGTCAACTGGCGATCGGAGCGTGCGCGCAGCAGCAGCGCACCGATCGCCGGTTCAACGTCGGGCCGGTCAAACCGGCGAGTTAGCTAGCGGCCGCCGGAGAGCGCGATGGCTCGTTCGGCCTCGGCCAGCTCACGCGCTGCGCGGCGGTAGTCGCGCAGGGCATCGGGCGAGGGATCCTCGAAGGCGCGGCGATCGGCGTCGTCACGCAACTGGCGCAGATCAAGGACGATGCTATCCAGCTGCCGGGCATCACCGCCGGTGGCAGCCAGGATGCGCCGCGCGCTGGCATCGAGTGCGCTCGTGTCTTCGCGGCGCTCCGACCGGTCGCCCTTGATGCGTCGTGGTACGCGGCGTTGCTGACGGCGGGGCATCAGTTGTCTCCCCGCCGCGTTGTCAGTGGCATGTGCACCAGGCGTCGAGACATCCCAGACTCCCTTCTCGTCGTGTGAACCTTGATTGCCGAGCGCACGCTGTTAGTAGCGCGAGCGCGAACCATACCCGCCCGATCGCGGGGAGGAACCCCGACGTTGTTCGAAGCACGTCGAGCAATAGACGGGCTTGTCGCCGCTGGGCTGGAATGGCACCTGTGCAGGTTGGCCGCAGCTCGAACAGGTCACGCTGAACATCTCGCGCGGTGCACGGCTGCCACCATACCCGCCGCCGCCGCCACCACCACCGTAGCTGCTGTACGAATCGCCGTCGCGCTGCGCCTTGCGGGCGGCGCGGCAGTCGGCACACCGACTCGGCTCGCTGAAACCACGGCTGGCATAGAAGTCCTGCTCGCCGCTCGTAAACGTGAATGCCTGGCCGCAGTCGCGGCAGGTCAAAGTCATATCAGCCGACATTGTGACGGCTCCCTTCGAGGAAAAAGGCTCGGCGGCTGGCCTGGCCGAGCGGGAATAGATAAGAGGGCTCCGTCAAAACGTCTGAAATAAGCGACGCAGGACGCGCAGCAATAGAGGCCAGCTGGTCGACTATACACCAACGGACGCCCGGACCGTGAGTATTATCCCCTCGAATGCATCGGGTGGCGGCGCGCCCTACGCGCTGGTCGAAGAAGACCGACGAGCTGGTGCGCTCTGTGGCTCAGGGTTCCCGTCCGGCGCTGCAATCGGAGCTTGGCCAGTGGCTCGAGGAGTCGCCGCGCTTCAGGGCGTTCGTGACCGCGCATCAAGACAAGGTGCGCAAGAAGCTGAGCACGACCAGCGAGGAGAGTCGCCTCGATGTGCGTGCCGAGCTGCTCGTGGCGTATTCGATCCTCGCCGATCGTCGCTTCGAGCTCGCGTTCGAAGCGTACGGGGCGCGTCAGGTGGGTCCCGACCTCACGGTCACCTACCGAGCCAATCAACGCTTCAATCTCGAGGTGACCCGCGTGCGAGCAGTGGCCGATGCGGACATGGCCACTGCCGAGCCCGGGTCCAGTGTTGCGCGGTTGGCCAACGTCGTCGCTGGAAAGCTGCGCCAGTTGCCCGGCGATGCTGCCAACGCGCTGCTGATCGCCACGCGTGGGCTGGCGGTGGACGAGGAAAGTCTCGCCGCCGCCACGCGCCTGCTGAAGATGCACAACGATCGCAACGACGACACGTTCTTTGCCCGTCGCGGACTCAAGACCGCGCGCGACTTCTACTCCCAGTACCATCGCCTGGGCGGTGTCGTCGTGCTGGACGAGGCGCCGACACCCCCAGGCGCGATCTTCTACGCCAACCGCGAGGCGCGCCGCGCCCTGCCGCCAGAAGCAGTCGCCGCCCTCATGGTGTGCTTGAAGCCTGACCAGTTGGCCGAACCGTAGAAGTAGTACACGGCGAGATACGGCACGCTCAGCGTTGACTGCTGATCGGGATCGCACGGCTCAGCTGGCGCAGCCCCGCCGCGGGTATCGAGCCGCTGAATGTAGCTCACGCCTGCGAACCGACCGTCGGCCTCGCCGGGTGTGCCACACAGCAACAGCAGCGGTACGTCGTGCGCTGGATCACGGCCGGGCGCTCACCGGCGAGCTGCCGACAACGCGGCTCCCGTCGTACGCGCCCCAGAACAGCCCTCGGCCGTCTGATGCCGCGCGGCCGACGGGTTCGGAAATTCTTGGCAACCGCGGGGACGTACCTGGTAGGATCTCAATCAAGTGATTGATGGAGATGGTGGAGCCCGAGCGGCGCGCCGACCGACGCCGGGCGTTGGTTGCCGCGGC
>DASXRR010000479.1:0-2826 GCA_036506475.1 Chloroflexota bacterium | reverse complement strand
TTCGCAGGCTCAGGATGACAAGGCTGTGGGGCTACTGAACCACCGCCGAGTCAGACCCTTCCAATCTCGAGCAAAGTGTTCACAGGTGTCGAGCATGAGCAAGAGCTGGCGCTGCGCCAGATGGCGCCGCAACGCGTCGCTCGGGGTGGGCGATGGGGGTTCGGCCAGTCCGGAGCGCCTGGCCAATCGCGGACCACACCAGGTCGACCTCGCCAGGCGGGATCGTGCTCAGGTCGACCAGCCAGATGCCGTCGGCAAAGGTGCTCTGGACCGCGTGGCTGAGAGCCAGGGCGAGCGCGGTTTTGCCCGTCCCGCCCGGGCCGGTCAACGTGAGCAATCGCGTACTGTCGTGCAGCAGCAGCTCACGGGCTCGGCTGAGCGCTGCCGCGCGGCCAACCAGCGGCACCGCCGCGTGCAGGTTGGTGTGTGTACGCCGACCGCCCTCCTGACCCGGCATGGCGCGCCCCAGCGTACTCGCTGTCAGCGCCTGTGCGAGTCAGCCCGCTCTTCACGTGGCGCTGTGTCGATCCTCGGCGGGCTGGCGGCGCCGCCTCCGGCGAGGTATCGATGCGTCTTGGAATGGACGGGCTGCTGGCGGCGGGCGTTGGACCTCAGGCCGAGGCCTTGCCGAAACGCTCTTCGAGGAAGCGGCGATTGGCCAGCAGGCGGTCGACGTCCTGGCTCTGGAGGTCCTGGGCGATCTCGTCGAGTTTGGCGTCGAGCAAGTCGAGCTGTCCCTTGAGCTCCTGATGCGGGGTCTGGCCGGTCGCGGCCAGCGGCCGTTCAGCGGCCTGGGCAGGCAGCGCCAGGTAGGCGTTGATCGTGCGCGGTAGGTATTCACTTGCGGTCTGACGCACCAGGAACAGGTCCTTCGAGAACGGCGGGAACTTATCGGCGAAGCCGAGCAGCACTTCGACCTTACGCCGAATCTGCTCGACCTTGACCTGGACGTCAATCGGCAGCTCGGCCTTGCGCACGGACTTGATCGGCGTCGGTTCAAATGGCTTCGCGTGGCGCGACTGCTGATCGGGACGCCCGCGTCCGCTCCGGCCGCCGCACACGCCCGCGAACGCTGCGTCCATCTCGGACGACGCCGACCGAGAGGCCGGCGCGGACGAGGCCCAGGCGTGTCGGTCCTGCGCGCGCTGCTCGTGGCGGCGGCCGCGGCGGTGACGTCCATCACCTTGCCAGAACATCCACGCGCCGAGGCCGATGAGCAACCACGGCCAATTCGCGCCCAGCGCGCCGATGACCGACGTCACGGACAGCACGATGACCAGCACGATCACGATTGGAACGATCAGCAGCCACATAGCGTCAGGCTCCCTGGCTCCCGCTCTGGGGCAGCGTGAGCTCGGACACCAGGCCGTTGGCACGTGCCTGGGCGAGCTCGGCCGAACGCGCACGGTCGACATACACCTGCGCCCGGGCGACCTCCGTCGTCAGGGTGTCGATCGTCTTGCGCATGCTGTCCAGCGCGGCGAGCTTGAATGAGTCAATAGTATCAATTGTCGCGTAGATATTATTAAAGGCTGCCTGAAGTTTTTCAATACTCACCGTCGCGCTGGCCGCCTGGTTCGCGATCTCGACCGTCTGCTGGCGCAGCATCTGTGACGTCGACTCGATGATGTTGCCGGTCGTCGTGTTCAGCGCCGTGATCTGATCGAGCACCAGGCGCTGGTTACCCAACGCGAGCGCGGCGATGACCGCGGTGCGCAGCGCCGAGACGGTCGTCGTCGTGGCGCGCTCGACACCCTTGACCAGCTCCAGGTTGTTCTTGCGAATCAAGTCCAGGGCAAGGTAGCCCTGCACGACCACCGACAACTGCGTCAGCAAATCCTGGCGCTTCTGGCGCACGTAAAACAGCGCGTCCTCGCGCAGCGCTCGGGCTTTTTCGTAGTCAGCTGCTTCGAGCTTCGAGATTTTGTTGGTGAGCGCCTCGTCGAGCGCGCCAGCCATGACGGTGTACTGCTCGAGGCGCGTCTTCATCGACCACATGTGGGCTTTTTCCTGCTCGAGCGCGGCGTTGTCGCGCAAGAGCTCGTCCTGGCCGCGGTACAGGCCGCCGACGATGGCCTCGATGTGGTTTTGCGCCGACTGATAGCGACGGAAGTACTCGTGGACCTGATTGCCGAACGGGACTTTACGGAACAAGCCGCGGCGCTGCTGCATGTGGCGAGATGGGTCGAGGCTTTCAACCTGCTCGCGCAGGGCGAGCAGCGCGCCCGAGACTTGCGATCCCTGGGCCATCGGACCCTGCTTGAGGGCCGCGGTCGGTCGCTCGAGAAAGCGACTGGAGGCCTCGGCCGAGCGGCGGATCTCGTCGCGGCCCATGCGGCTGATCGATGCGACCTTCTGTGTAAATTCGGGCGATTGCGCCTCGAGGCTGGTGAGCGAGTCGACATAGCTGGTGACGGCGGCATTGATCTTGGCCGCGGTCGCGTCGTCGATCTTGATGCTGGACGCGGCCTGTTCGAGGCTGACCGAACCGACGGGCTTCGGTGGGTCGAGGACGAGCTCATCGGTCGTGGGCTCGGTATCCGGCGCAACTGTCATGTAGGCGAGACCTCCACTGCTTCTCGCCATACGACGGACGTTTTCGCGTTTGGGTTGCAGTCAGTTCCCGGCCTTCGTTCGGCGCCTGCCGTGGCCTGATGCATTGCGGCTGCAGAGGCGTCTGCCCGCTCGGTACCGGCCGGCGGTGGTGTGGCCCGGTTGCTTCGGGCCGGATGTCCCGGCGTTCCGCTTGCAGCCGGCCCCAGCAGTCAGTTCCCGTCGAGGACGTCCCGGCGTTCCGCTGGCAGCCGGCCCCAGCGGTCAGTTCCC
>DASXRR010000478.1:0-15205 GCA_036506475.1 Chloroflexota bacterium | reverse complement strand
GGGTGGGAGTGTCGAGCGGGCGGGGTTGTTATGGTCACATCGTGAGCCTGCGGCAGCTGAAGTGGACGACGATCGTCGGTCCGCTCGTTTTCCTGGCCCTCATTGATTTCCTGCGCCGCACGGTGTTACCCGAGCCACTGCGAGGCTGGCTCGGCGAGATCCTGCTGGGTGGGATCATCCTGTTCGCGACGTTGCTGTTCTCGGAAACCATCTTCGAGCGCATCGAACGCATGCAGAAGCGTGTCGAGCAACAGAACCGCGAGCTGCTCGCTTTGCACGAGGCCGGTCTCGACGTGGCCGGTGAGCTGAGCCTGGAGCTGGTGCTGCAGAAGTCGTCGACCACGCGTGCGAGCTCATCGGGGCACGCTATGGCGCGTTGTCCGTGCCCGCGCCGAGCGGCGGCATCGACGCGTTCATTACGGCTGGGATCACACCCGAGCAGCGCGCGTTGATCGGACCGACATAGGGCCTCCCACCGGGCGTGGAATCAGGATGCTCCCTGTGATTCTCGGTACGTTGTCGGCACCGGCCCACGCGCCAGGGGGTAGTCTCGATGATCCGCCGGGGTAGTCTCTGCCCACCCGCGCGGGTAGCTCAGCTCACTCGCGCTCGGTTGTATCGACGATACCGTGGCGCACCGCGTACGCCACGACCTGGGTTCGGTTCTGGACATGCAGCTTGTCCAGGATGTTGCGCAGGTGGTACTTGACCGTGTTCTCGGTTACCACCAGCCGCTCGGCAAGCTCGCGATTGCTGGTGATGCCCTGCACCAGCAGGTTGAGCACCTCGCGCTCGCGTTCGGTCAGCGACTGCGCCTCGTCGGTCGCGCTCGACGACGCAGGCGCAGTCGGGCGCGCGAACTCGCCAAGCAGCTTGCGGGCGAGACCTGGTGTGAGGGCTGGCTCGCCGCGTGCGACGCCTTCGAGCAGGCGGAAGAACTCGTTCGAATCCAGGTTCTTGAACAGATAGCCCTGGGCACCGCTCTTGATCGCCTCGAACAGATTGGCATCGTCTTCGGAGGCGGTGAGGACGACGACCTTGACGTTGGTCTGTTCGGCGCTGATCAGCCGCGTCGCGTCCAGACCGCCCAGCTCGGGCATGTTCAGATCCATCAGGACAACATCAGGGCGCAGCCGCTTGGACTGGTCGACCGCCTCGCGTCCAGTTTTCGCCTCGCCGACCACATCGATGCCGCGCGCCTCGAGCAGGCTGCGCAGACCGTCGCGGAACAGGGGATGATCGTCGGCAATCAGAACCCGCATCGCCGCCTGAATGTTAGTCCGCCGCCTGAGCGGCATTGTGTGGCATACCACGTAACGCGATGTTTGTGAGCGCGCGGGCAGCCCTGGCGCATGTGCATTCAGGGCAGCGCGTCTTCGTGCAGGGCGCCGCCGCCACCCCGCGCGTGCTGCTCGAGGCACTGGTCGAGTGCGCACCGGAGCTGGACCAGGTCGAGGTCGTCCATATGCACGCCGAGGGGCCGGCGCCGCACATCGCGCCTGAGATGGATGGGCACTTGCGCCATCGCGCGCTGTTCGTCGGATCGAACGTGCGCGAGGCGGTCAATGCGGGTCGTGCTGATTTCGTGCCGATCTTTCTGTCCGACATCCCGGCCCTGTTCACCAGCGGGCAGCTGCCGCTCGACGTGGCGCTGATCCATGTGTCCCCGCCCGACGTGCATGGCTATTGCTCGCTTGGCACGTCGGTCGACGTCGTGCCAGCCGCTATCCAGTCCGCGCGGCTGGTCATTGCGCAAGTCAACCCGCGCATGCCGCGCACGCTTGGCAACAGCTTCGTACAGCTGAGTCAAATCGATCTGGCAGTTGAGGTCGATATGCCGCTGTTCGAGCACAACGTCGCATCGCCAACTGAGCTGGAGCAGCGCATCGGCGCGCACGTCGCCGATCTGGTCGAGGACGGCGCAACGCTCCAGCTCGGCATCGGCGGCATCCCCAACGCCGCGCTCGCCGCCTTGAGCGATCGGAAAGACCTGGGCGTGCACACCGAGATGTTTTCCGACGGACTGCTGGACCTGGTCGAGGCGGGTGTGGTGACGGGCGAGGCGAAGAGCATTCATCCGGGCAAGATCATCACGACATTCTTGATGGGTAGCCAGCGGCTGTACGACTGGATACATGACAATCCGATGCTCGAAATGCACCCGGTGGACTACACCAACGACACCTCGATCATTCGACGCAATACGCGCATGACCGCCATCAACTCGGCCCTGCAGGTCGATCTCACCGGTCAGGTGTGCGCCGACTCGATCGGCACGCGCATCTATAGCGGGGTCGGCGGCCAGATGGACTTCATGCGCGGCGCTGCACTCTCGAGCGGCGGCAAAGCAATCATCGCATTGCCATCGACCGCCCGCGGAGGCTCCGTCTCCCGCATCGTGCCGACGCTGACCGAGGGCGCTGGTGTCACGACGACCCGCGCCCACGTGCAGTATGTGGTGACCGAGTTTGGCGTCGCCTACCTGCACGGCAAGAGCATCCGCGAGCGTGCTCGAGCGCTCAGCGGTATCGCTCATCCGCAATTCCGTGACCAGCTGATCGCGTGGGCGCGCGATGAGCACTATGTCTAATGCCACGTCCTACCCCTCGGGGTGAGACGCAGGTGCTGATAAACCACCCCATGGGACGTGTTCAATCGAGACCGAGTCGGCCGACACTGGGCTCGAATGAAGCGCGTTGTCGTTGTGGAGGAGGATCCGGCCGCCCGCGTAGCCGCCGCGGCCATCCTGCACGATCTCGATTGCGAGGTCGACGCCATGGCTGAGGCGAAAAGTGCTCTGACACAGCGCCGCCGAACACCACCCGACGCCATCCTGATCAGCAACAGCCTTGCTTCAATGCCGGCTAGTGCCTTCGTGCGCACCTGTCGGGAGATACCCCGCCTCGCCCGCGTTCCGATCATCGTCATGGCCGTTTCGCCTCGTGCAGCAATCGAAGCTATCCGCGAAGGTGCTCATGCATGCATCAGAAAGCCGGTCGATACGGGGGGAGTCTTCGTCGCCTTGAGTGACGTCCTGCGTCAGCCACGGCGACGCCCGTCGCAAGCGCCAGGGAGATGACGCCGAATGCAGCACAGCCGACGTGGAGTCGCTCCAACTGCTACCCGACGTTTATGCGCATGCACCTTCATGGCAACGTTGACCGCCGATGCTTCAGTGGCAAGGAGGGCCATGTCATGCAAGTGCAAGCTGCGCCCACAGTTGATTCGCTGACGGCCAAAGGTGGTCAGATCGTGGATACGATCAAGAACCTGATTCATGAGGGCAACGTGCGCAAGATCTCCATCAAGCAGGACGGGCGCACGATCGCCGAGTTCCCACTGACGTTCGGCGTCGTTGGTGCCGCGATGGCACCGGCACTCGCCGCCATCGGTGCCATCGCGGCCCTGGTTACGGATTGCACGATCGAGGTCGAGCGGTTGTCTCCGGAGTTCGAGGCTCCGATGCCCTAGCGGCGGCAGACCCGAGCCCGCGGAGTCCATCATCTGTCTCGAGCCGAGGCCCCAGGCGCCTTCCCTGGGGCCTTGCCCTCAATCGGCGTCCCGCACCAGCTGACAAGTCGCATTTATCTGCTCGGTACTCAGCGTCCAGAGGCCCTCACGCAGCCCACGTTTCTTACTAGGTCCGCCGCCCACTGGCCGCAGCACCCAGCGTCGACCGGTCGTGCGCACGACCTCCAGTTGCATGCCGCGCTCGTGCTTGGAGACCTGCTCCCAAACCTGGCCCACCCGGACGTGTGGCATGCCCAAGTATGCGCATTCCTGGAACATCGGGCCAGGCGCCCCCGATTCAGCTGGACGGACCAGGAGCAGGGGCGCAGGGCCGTTTGTCACCACATGGCGCGCGATCAGGCTGCTAGCACGCGCGACAACCGCGTGCGTAGCGCCGCCAGGTTCACCGTCCAGCCCACACCGAGAGCGGTCGGGACTACCACATGTGAATCCTGAGGATTCCAAAGGGCTGCCTTAAGCCGACCGTACGTAGGTGGCCGGAGATCGTAAGGCACCCAGCCGAACACAACGCCATGCCACGTTCGCTCCTCTTTCGGCAGTCGGAGCTCTCGAACGACGCTGGCGACGAGCAAGCCGAGTCCAACCAACCTTGCCAGGTTTTGCAAACCATTGCGGCCCGTCGGGCGTGGTACCGCTCGTTCACGCTTCATCACGGTTTCTCCTTCGTCCGCTGGACAGTATGCGGCCCAAGCGTTGCCAAGCAGGTTTCTCCAGGAAGTGTGGTGACCTTCACGATTCATCCGACCAGCGCCAGTCGCGGATCTCGGGTGGGTCGTCGCCCCAGCGTTCGATGTACTGGCGATGCTCAATGAGGCGTTCGCGAAAGCCCTGCTTGGCGTGCGCGCCGATGCTGGCCAGACGCGGCACGCGATCGATCACATCTATGGCCAGGTGAAAGCGATCCACCTGGTTGAGCACCGCCATATCGAACGGCGTGGTGGTCGTTCCCTCTTCCTTGTAGCCACGGACGTGCAAGTTCCCATGGTTGGTACGTCGATAGGTAAGGCGATGAATCAACCACGGGTATCCGTGATACGCGAATACCACCGGTCGATCCGTAGTAAAGAGCGAGTCGAAATCGCGGTCGGACAGGCCGTGGGGGTGCTCCTCGTGAGGTTGGAGGCGCATCAAATCAACGACGTTGACCACGCGGATTTTCAAGTCCGCGAATTGCGAGCGCAACAGATCGACCGCGGCCAGCGTCTCGAGCGTGGGTATGTCGCCGGCGCACGCCATCACCACATCCGGCGCGCTCCCTCGATCGCTGCTAGCCCACTGCCAGATGCCTATGCCCATCGTGCAGTGCTTGATCGCGGAATCCATATCGAGGTACTGCAAGGCTGGCTGCTTTCCCGCCACGACGATGTTGACGTAGTCCCGGCTGCGCAAGCAGTGGTCCATCACAGACAGTAGCGTATTGGCATCGGGTGGCAGGTAGACACGGATGACCTCGGCCTTCTTGTTCATGGCGAGGTCAATGAAGCCCGGATCCTGATGCGAGAAGCCGTTGTGGTCCTGGCGCCAGACGTGTGATGACAGCAGATAATTCAGCGAGGCGACCGGGGCGCGCCATGGGATCTTCTTGCTGCTTTCAAGCCATTTAGCGTGCTGGTTGAACATCGAATCCACGATGTGCACGAATGCCTCGTACGTGGTGAAGAGCCCGTGTCTGCCCGTGAGCAAATAGCCTTCGAGCCAGCCCTGGCAGGTGGTCTCTGAAAGGATTTCCATAACCCGACCATGCGCAGCCAGGTGGTCGTCATCCGGTTGACGTTCGCCCATCCAGGCGCGGTCGGTCGCATCGAGGACGGCGCCCAGGCGGTTAGAGACAAGCTCGTCCGGGGCCACGATACGGAAATTGCGCTCTTCGGCAGACGCTTGCATGGTGTCGCGGAGAAAGCCGCCCAGCACCCGCGTCGCCTCAGCCAGAGCAACGCCCGGCGCAGGTACGTCGATCGCGTAGTGCCGAAAATCCGGCAGACGAAGCTCTTCGAGCAGCAGTCCACCATTCGCGTGCAGGTTGTCGCCCATGCGCCGTGTACCTTCGGGCGCCAGCGCCCGAAGCTCCGGAACCAGTCGGCCAGTGTTGTCGAACAATTCCTCGGGTCGATAGCTCCGCAGCCAGTGCTCCAGTTGGCGCAAATGGTCGGGTTTAGTCGCGATCTCGGCGAGCGGCACCTGATGTGAACGCCAGGTCCCCTCCGTTGGCTGGCCATCCACCTCTTTTGGGCCCGTCCAGCCCTTGGGCGTGCGCAGGACGATCATCGGCCAGCGTGGCCGTTGGGTGGTTGCGCCGGAGCGGGCAGCAGCTTGAATCGCGGCAATGCGATCCACAGCAGCATCCAGTGTTTCGGCCATCAGACGGTGCATCGCCGCGGGCTCGTCGCCTTCGACGAAGAGGGGCTCATACCCGTAGCCCTGGAAGAGGCAGTCCAGCTCGCGGTGCGAGATGCGGCTCAAGAGCGTGGGGTTGGCGATCTTGTAGCCGTTGAGATGGAGGATCGGCAGCACTGCGCCATCCGTCGCGGGATCGAGGAATTTGGTCGAATGCCACGCGGTAGCCAGAGGACCGGTTTCGGCCTCGCCATCACCTACCACGCAGGCGACCAACAAGTCGGGGGTATCGAACGCGGCGCCATAGGCGTGTGCCAGGCTGTAGCCAAGCTCGCCGCCCTCGTTTATCGAGCCGGGCGTTTCAGGCGCGGCGTGACTGGGGATGCCGCCTGGAAAGGAGAACTGCTTGAACAGGCGACGCAGGCCGTCGATGTCCTGGGTAATACCTGGGTAGCGCTCCGAGTACGTGCCTTCGAGGTACGTGTTGGCGACCATACCCGGCCCTCCGTGGCCGGGGCCACAGACATAGATCACGTTCAAATCGCGCTCGCGCACGACACGGTTCAGATGCGCGTAGATGAAGTTCAGGCCAGGCGTCGTGCCCCAGTGCCCGAGCAGCCGGGGCTTGACGTGCTCGTGTGCCAACGGTTCATGCAGCAGCGGGTTGTCAAGCAGGTAGATCTGCCCAACCGACAGGTAGTTGGCGGCACGCCAATATCCGTCCAACAGATTGACCTGCGTGTCCGAGAGTGGCATCAGGGCATTGTCCTTTACTATCGAGCGCCGTCACGTGCAGCGCGTACTGGTCCTTAACGCGGGGTCGAGCAGCCTGAAGTGGGTCGTCCTCGATGCGGCGACCGAGGAGTCGCTTGAACAGGGCACAGCCACATGGCAGGGCGCCGAGGGCGGACGTCACGAGCAAGAGCTCGCACAGGCGCTGGGCGATCTCCCTGCCGTCGAAGCGGTTGGCCATCGGGTGGTCCACGGCGGATTGGACTTCCGCGAGGCGGTAGAAGTCGACGACAAGGTGCGTGCGCGTATTGTGGCGCTTTCCGAACTTGCGCCGCTGCACAATCCCGCGGCCGTGGCCGGCCTCGACGCAGCGCGGGCACGATTTCCACAGGCTCAGCAGGTCGCTGCATTCGACACCGCATTTCACGCGACTCTGCCGGAAGAGGTGTCGCACTACGCGCTGCCGTGGGAGTGGACGGTTCGCTGGGGATTGCGTCGCTTCGGCTTTCATGGCCTGAGTGTCGAGTACGCCGTCAGCCGGGCGCACGAGTTGCTCGGCCGACAGTCGAAACGAATGATCGTGTGCCATCTCGGCGCCGGCTGCTCCGTCAACGCAGTTGCCGATGGTCGGTCGGTCGACACCAGCATGGGCTTTACTCCACTCGAAGGGCTGATGATGGCTCGCCGCTCGGGCTCGGTCGACCCAGGACTGCTGCTGTATCTGCTTGATCGGAATCGGCTGTCGCCTGCCGATCTCGACCACGGATTGAACGAGCAGGCGGGGCTGCTGGGTGTCTCGGGCGTATCCGCGGACATGCGAGATGTTCTGGCCGCCGAAGCGGCTGGCAACGAACGCGCACACCTGGCCGTGGCGATGTTCGTGAATCGCTTGGTTTCGACGGTCGGCGCGATGACCGCGACACTGGGCGGTCTGGACACGCTGGTGTTCACCGGTGGCATCGGCGAGCACAGCGCCCCGATTCGCGCCCGCGTGGTGGCTGCGCTCGACCATCTTGGCGCCCGACTCGACCACGATGGCAACGATTCCGCGGCGATTGACCTGGACGTCGCAGGCTCAGACTCCGGTGTCCGAATTCTCGTCATTGGCGCGCGTGAGGATCTGATGATCCTGCGGCACGTCAAACGCGTGCTCGGCTGGTCATGAGCACATCACCGGTCGATGTACCTGGTGCGCAGGCCAGGCGGCACGTCCGCGATGGCTCGGACGTACTGCGCGCGTTCGAACACGGCGGGAAACGTCCAGTGCTTGCTGGCTCATGCTGCCTTTCAACTGGCGGGGGCTTCAGTGCCGTCCATCGTCACGATAAACCGTGCCGAGGTGGTCATGTGAGGTGGGGCTCGCTTCCAGTCAGGCAAAGGCCCCCAGGTCTATCGCTGGGGGCCCTCGGTGACGATCCGCGTCAGCTCGTGACAGGTACTGGCCTCGGGCTGGCGACGGTGCGACCTGGCTTTGACTGCTTCCAGGGCGTACCCAGGAGCGGCATCAGGTAGCGATCGAGGCCAACATAGCCAGCGTTCTTCCAGGCCAGGATGAGCAGCACACCGAGCATCGCCAGCACCGGGTTGGTGCTCGTCGTGCCGGCCAGCAGGAACGCCAGGTTCATCAGCAGCCCGCCCGCCGCGGCCAGGCCTACGAACGCCCCCAGAATCAGACCGACGCCCACGGCGAGCTCGCCGAACACGATCACATAGCTGAACCAGCCGGCGCTACCCGTGTCGATCAAGAACTGCAGGAAGTTGCGGTACCAATCGAAGGTAATCAGCGGCTTTGCTGGCGCGGCGGGGATCGCAACTGCCCGCGTCCAGAAGCCGAGGATGCCTTGACCAGTGCCGTTCATCCAGGCTGGATCGGTGAACTTGTGCCAGCCGGCCTCCAGGAAGTCGTAGCCGACGTAGATGCGCACCACCAGCCATAGCCAGCTGGCGATCGTGCCCTGGAACAGGAAACGCGCTACGGGCGGGTCCTGGATATAGACCTGGCCGTTGGCGTCTATGACCTTCTCGACTTTGAACATATGTTCACCTCCCGTGTGTCTGTGGTTCCCGCGATCGAGTCAAGTATCTTGGTGGTGTCGAACACCGGCCACGCCCGCCGGGGCAGTCTGCGCCTACCCGAGCGGGTGGTTCGTCAGACCGGCAGGTGCACACGGAAGGTGCTGCCCTGGCCCAGCTCACTTTCCAGCGTCAGGCTGCCACCGTGCAGCTCGACCAGTCCGCGTGCAATGGGTAATCCGAGGCCGCTGCCGATTGGACCATCACCGCCGGATCGCGATCCACGGTAGAACCGGTCGAAGATCCGCTCCTGCTCCGGAAGCGGAATCCCAGGTCCGTCATCAGCGATGACGAGCATGACCTCAGTTGGAGTCCGCTCCAGCACAAGCGTGATTCGGCCGCCGTGTCTGCCGTACTTTTGAGCATTGCCCACCAGGTTCCGCACCGCTCGACCGAAGCGCTGTACGTCGATGGCGGCAACAACAGACTCGGAGGGTAAGCGCAGCTCGAGTGCTTGACCGCGCGCCTGGATGAGCGGCTCGAGCGATTGCACCGCACGCGTGACCACGTCACGCAGATCGACCTCGCTGACGTACAGCTCGACCCGACCTGCTTGCAGCCGAGCCATCTCGAGCAAGTCGTCGATCAACCGAGTTAGCTCGTCGGACGCCAGGTCGATGTTGCTGAGCAAGCGGTGCAGCGCCGGAGATGTGCCTGGCGGCTCATTTGCCAGCACCACGCCGACGGCCGCCTTGATCGCCGCGACCGGAGTACGTAGATCGTGTGACACGCTACTGAAGAACTCGTCGCGCTGCCGCTCCAGGTCATGGCGTGCTGCTTCCAGCCGCTGTCGCTCGATGGCATAGCGTAGTGAGCGCAGGATCGCCCCACCGTCGACCTGGCCCTTGACCAGGTAGTCCTGGGCGCCCTCGTGGACGGCCCGCATCGCTAGCTCTTCGTCGTCGAGGCCGCTCAGGACGACGATTGGCACACCCGGCGCAGCGGTGTGGGCCGTTTGGAACGTCGCGATACCCTGGCTATCCGGCAGCGACAGGTCAAGCAGCATGACGTCTGGCCGGTCCGACTCGAGCATTGCCAGGCCGGCGGCGAGATGGTCGGTGTGCGCGAGCTCAACAGCTCGGGCATCTGAGCCCAGCATCTCGCGGATCAGACGTGCGTCGCCCGGGTTATCCTCGACCAGCAGTGCACGGATGGACATCAGGGTGCTATGACGAGTGAGGCAGCGTGACGATCGTCAGCCAGAAATCCTCAATCGACTTGACGACGGTGATGAACTGCTCCAGGTCCACGGGTTTGGTGATGTAACAGTTGGCTTGCAGCTCGTAGCTGCGCAGCACATCCTGCTCAGCGCGCGAGGTGGTCAGGATGACCACGGGAATCGTCTTCAACAGTGGGTCGGACTTGATCTCGGCCAGCACCTCGCGGCCGTCTTTCTTCGGCAGGTTCAGGTCGAGCAGGATCAAATCCGGCCGCGGCGTGTCCTTTCGGCGCAGGCGCTCGAGCGCCTCCACGCCGTCCACTGCAACCTGGAGGTTGTTGCGGACCTTGCTGTCGCGCAGCGCCTCAATGGTCAGCCGGACGTCACCTGGATTGTCCTCGACCAACAGGATTTCGATCGGCCGACCTTCAACTGGCATGCAGTGAGAACCAGAAGGTAGTGCCCTGACCGGGCTCCGATTCCACCCAGATTCGGCCACCATGGCGCTCGACGATCTTCTTGCAGATGGCTAACCCAATTCCTGTTCCGGGGTAGTCAGCCCGCGTATGAAGCCGCTGAAAAAGCACGAAGATCCGCTCCAGGTACTGTGGCTCGATGCCGATGCCGTTGTCTTGAACGCCGAACTGCCACCAATTGTCCTGCCGCTCAGCGGTGATGCGCACCTCGGGGCTCCGCTGGCCGCGGAACTTCATCCCGTTGACGATCAGATTCTGGAACAACTGACGCAGCTGGGTTGGATCGCCATGTACAGTCGGCAGCTCGTCGCTGACGATCGTGGCGCCTGCTTCGGCTATCGCAGCTGCCAGGTCGGCAACGACCCCTTTGACCAATTCGCTGGTGTCCACCGGCTGCAATTGCAACTGTCGAGTGCCCACACGTGAGTACGCCAGCAGGTCGTTGATCAAGTCCTGCATGCGCTTGGCGCCATCGACCGCGAAGCCGATGAAGTCGTCGGCGTCCTGGTCGAGCTTGCCCGCATAGCGTCGTGCCAGAAGCTGGGTGTACGAAGCGACCATGCGCAGTGGTTCCTGCAGATCGTGCGAGGCGACGTACGCGAACTGCTCCAACTCAGCGTTCGAACGGGCCAGATCATCCGCGGTCGCCTTGAGCCGCTCTTCCGCCTGCTTGCGCGGCGTGATGTCACGAATAGTGCTGATCACGACCGGCCCGCTGGAGGAATCCGTCGGGCTCAGACTGATTTCGACCGGGAATTCGGTCCCACCACGGCGCAGGCCGAACAGTTCGAGGCCAATGCCCATAGGCCGGGTATGCGGATTGTTCTGATACCCGGAGCGATGGCCCACATGTCGCCCACGAAAACGTTCGGGTAGCAGCACCTCGACCGGTTTGCCCAGCAGGTCGGTGCGGGCATACCCGAATAGCGTCTCTGTCTGGCGATTGACAATCTGGATCGCGCCCAGCGTATCAACGATGACGACGGCGTCGGGGGCCGACTCGAGGAGCCCACGAAACTGCGCTTCAGCGGCTTCGGCCTGCCGCAGCAGCCGCCTCTGATCGGTGACGTCTGTGCTGGTTTCGACGACCCCGGCAGGGCGTCCGTCCACGCCGGCTTGTAGCGCCCAGCGACTCTTCACGACAACCCGACGCCCATCGCGTGTAGTCCGAGTGAGCTCACCTTCCCAACGCCCGCGCTGCTCGATCTCCAGTTCGATGTCGCCCAGGGGCTGCTGAAACTTCGTCTGCAGGAGGTCGTTACTCGTGCGGCCCACAGCCTCAGTGCGCGGCCAGCCAAACAGGTCCTCTGCTCCACGGTTCCAGAATGTGATCGTGCCTGTCCCGATATCCCTGACGAAGATGGCGACGGGCGCGAGCTCGACAAGGTCCCCAAGTCCACGTGGGTCGTGCGCAGGCTCGAGGCGCGATCGATCGGCACCCATGCGGGCATTCTAAGGACAACGCTTTGGACGACACGTTCCACGGTGGTAGGCGGACTACGCGTTGGCCCGCGCTTCAAGCCGCCGCTGCACGAACTGGAGCAGCCGGGCGTGCTTGTCGCTGTCCATAGCCATCATCTCCAGCAGCAAACTATCCAGCCCGTCGTTGATATCCTTCTCCTGCTCGGCCAGCCGCCGCAGGGCCCGCGCTCCTGTCCGTTCCTCTTCAACGAGTTCACGCGCGAGCCGTACGAACGACTTCGGCACAGACTCCTGCGCCGGCTCGGATTTCGGTAGTGCAGCCGGCGAAGACGTCCACTCCAGAGCGTCACGCAGCGTGGTTGCCATGCGATGAAGCAACCCGTGATGACGCACCTCGTCATCCAGGATGAGCCGCATCACCAGCGCAATAACTGGATCGCCGCTGGCTCCAGCCAGATATTCGTATTGGCCAAGCGCGTCCTCTTCGGCCGCCGCGTGGGTAGCCACCGCACGGAGCAAGCGCTCGATTGGACTTTCACTCGTGGCTGCTGCCCGCTCGCGCAGGCGGATCGACGTGACTACCAGCTCGGCAGGAGCATCACCTGCGCTCATCATGGCAAACCCCCAGTGACCAACTTTCTTCCCGATCGGAGACAAGCATCAGCCGCCGGTTGGCTGGGCGCCAGCCCTGAGCGGGTAGTTGATTGACCACCCCACGGGGTAGGTCTGAGCTCGCCAGGACTACCCGCCAACGTCGGGACGTCGGTTTGCGAAAGGCGGATAGTGGGGCCATGTTCGACCAGATCCTTGTGCCCCTTGACGGGACCCCACAATCCGCGGCCGCGCTGCCGCTGGCTCGAACGCTGGCGGAGGCCTGCCACGGTCAAGTCGTTCTCATCCGAGTCGCCCCTTCGCCACTCGATCGGGACGAGGCCGCCCGCCATCTGGTGCGGATCGCGCGCGAGCTCGAGGCGAGCGGCGTCGCCGTCACGACAGAAGTGTGCTGCGGGGTCGATGTCGCACCGCAACTCCTATGGGCGATTCGTGATCGCCGTACCGACCTCGTTGTAATGGCCACCCACGGGCGCAGTGGCATCCAGCGAGCGGTGATGGGCAGTGTCGCCGAGTCGCTCATCCGCGATAGTCCGGTGCCCGTGCTGCTGGTCCGCCCAGGCGGCCGGAGAACCACCGGGTTGCACACGCTCCTGGTGGCGGTTGACGGATCGCCAGGAGGTGCGCTTGCCCTGGGCAGCTCGATCGCGCTGGCGCGCGCGACTGGCGCGCGCATCGTTTTGCTCGAAGTGGCGGTGCCGATTCCGTTGTGGGTCTACTCGGCCGAGTTGGGAGGCTCTGCGTACATGCCAGTTGACTCGAGTTGGGATGATGACGCGCTCGGCAGCGCCCAGCGGTACGTCGAGGGGCTGGCCAGGCGCCTGCGCCAGGCTGGGATTGAAGCGGAGGGCCGAGCGCTTATGGGGGAAGTGGTGCCGACGATCGACGCAGTTGCCGACGACATCGACGCCGATTTGATCGTGATCGCGACACATGCCCGAGTGGGCGCCGCTCGAGCCGTGCTCGGCAGCACCGCCGATGCCGTTGTACGCACCGCACAGCGCCCAGTCTTGCTCGTACGGCGCGACACACCCGGGCAGTCGACCAGTCCCGTGGCGGTGCTGGCAACAACCGCCGAAGGAGGGCCGCGACCCATCCCACTGGACTAATTGGCGACTCCGTGGCTGCCTCCGGAACCGCCGCCCTCATCGCGCAGACTGACGCCAACCAGCGTGACCCACGTCTCTGAACCCTCGTCGAAAGGAACTTCCGCATGTCACTCACGGATCGCGAGTTCTGGACAGTAATCCACGGCATGGTGCTCGGTTCGTTGTTCCTGCTGGCTTTCGCCGGCGGACTGGCTGGCTTGTACAGCTTCCGCTGGAACCTGGTGACGCCCACGGGCGTGCGCGAGCGGCTGCCCAGGCTGGAGATCGGCACGTCCGTCATGGCTCTCACCGCCTGGCTGACGGTGATCACTGGGACCTTCATCGTGTACCCGTGGTATCGCGCCGCGGTACCGACCAGTCCTCGATCGATGCTCCTGGCCGATCCAACCAGAGCCCTCTGGCACACGTTCGGGATGGAGTGGAAGGAGCACGTCGCCTGGATGGCCCCGCTGCTGGCAACAGCCGTCGCGTTCGTCGTCATCTACTACGGGCCGCGCCTCGCGCAGGAACCGAAGGTCCGCCAGGCGTTGATGGTGCTCTTTGTAGTTGCTTTCGTCGCGGCCGCGGTGGCCGGACTCTTCGGCGCCTTCATCAATAAGGTCGCTCCGACCATTTGAGAGGAAGACCAGACATGACTACGACATTCGAACAATCAACGATCGAGGTTCATGTAGCCTCCTCGGAGCCCTCCATCGTCGCGCCACCGAAACCGAATGGACCCGCGGCCGCGGCCATTCTGGCGGCCGGCATCGGCTGCTTTGCGTTGGGGCTGCTGGTCATCCTCAGCGAAGCCATCCCCGCCTTCAAGACTTCCCTGAACCTGTACGGCCCCGTAGGACCGCTCTCCGGCAAGACGCTTGCTCAGGTGGCGATCTACCTGGCGGCCTGGGGCGGACTTTCCTACGCCTGGCGCGGCAGGAACATTCCGTTTAGCGCCGTCTATGTGGCCACCTTGATCCTGATTGCGCTCGGCCTGGTGGGCACGTTTCCCCTGATTTACGAAGCGTTCACCCGCAACTAGCACCTGAGGCGCATGTTTGCGAGCACAAGGAAGAGCCCAATGACCACCATCACGGCGCTCAATGGAACCCAGAACCCCTGGGTCCACCCGCTTACCGAAGGCACTCCACCGCCCATCTCAGAGCGCCTGATTCGCGCCCTGGAGGCGCACGTTGCAGCGGAGGCCTACGACGCTACGTCTGCCAGTCGGCTGGCAGACACGAGCGGCGAACGCGCGATCAACGTGCTGCTCGAGTTGATCGTCGAAGATGCCCAGCGGCACGAGGTGCTGCTCAGCCGAATGATCAAGCGGCTGCGGACCGAGCTCGAGTTCACCGACTCGCCAGACTCGTTACCGGTGCCTGGCCCGACCACGTTCGCGGCGGCACGCGAGTCTCTGGCGACGCTGCGCACACTCATCCGCAATCAGCAGGAGGGTGCCCGCTACCTGCGGCACCTCGCGCACCAGGACTCCGAGCTGTACGACGGATACTTCGCATTGCTCCTGGACACCTTCGCCCGCGATGGCGAGAAGCACGTCCACCTCTTGCGCTACCTCCTCCGTCATATGGAGGCTCAGTAACCGGATGCGCTTCTTCTCGCTCGGAACCGACCTGGCGCGCATAGCGCGTGATGAAGCCACAGATTGCCGAGCTTTACTGCAATCCGGTCATCGTGACCGAGGAAAGCGCCGTTGTCGTTGATGCTCGCATCCGTGTCGAGTACGTCGATCCGCCGCGCCCGTTGGGGGCGCGGCG
>DASXRR010000477.1:0-11297 GCA_036506475.1 Chloroflexota bacterium | reverse complement strand
ACCCGGACATTCGCCGTGCGATCAACAGCGCGATCGACCGCAAGCAGGTCAGCGACGTGGTCTACAAGGGCTCGGGGCAGGTCAGCGTGCTGCCGTTCGCCCTGCTGCCGAACCTGGCTCCCTTCATCGACGCCAGTGCCGACCTGCTGAAGAAGTACCCGGTCGATGCGCCGGACCTCGACAAGGTGACGCAGAGCATGCAGTCGAGGGGCTGGCAGAAGGACTCAGAGGGGTTCTGGGCCAAGGATGGCCAGCGGTTCCCGATGGTCGTGCTCTTGCCACCGGGCTTCTTTCAGGATATCGGCCCCATTTTCGTCACTCAGTGGCGAAGGGCTGGGTTCGACGCGTCGTTCAAGGCGCCCACGGATTTCAACACGCTCATGGCCCAGGGCAACGCCGATGTGTTCATTCGCTTCGACACGGCGATCTACCAGGACCCGTGGGTGTCGCTGGAGGAATACCACAGTCGCTACAAAGTGCCGACCGGCACCGAGGCCGTCCAGCCGTACCGCTGGAGCAATGCCCAGTTCGACGGGTTCATCGACGAGATGGCCAAGCTCCAACCGACCGATCCGGCGTTCATGACGGCCTACCTGGGCGCACTGGAGATCTACCTGCGCGAGCTACCCTCGCTGCCGACGGTCAAGTGGTATCTGCGCGTGCCGTTCAACTTGACCTACTGGCAGGGCTTTCCGAACGAGAAGAATCCCTACGTGTGTGGTGGAGGCTGGCACCGCGGCGCCGCCGGCTTACTGCTCCACGCGGTGACGCCAGCGACCGGCTGAACCGCTCAGGCGGAGGATGCCAGGACGAGGGCGACGGCGGGGTAACAGTGCACGTAATCCGGGAGCTGACGTTTCAGCGAGCGGCAATGGAGACTATAGCCAGGTGGCCGGCGTGACGTGCCAGAGTAGCTGAGCGAACCGGCACCTGGTCCGTCACTACCAAGTCGGATGGGATTCTCTGTGTGGCGTGACCGTCGGTTGACACTGGAGGCTACCGCGGCGCGTTATCAGATCCTCGACAAGCCTGGGGATGTCGCCGCGGCCAAAGCGCCAGGGTGATCATCGGCCAGCGAGGTCAACATCTCATAGCCATTCCAGCGGGCCAGCGACTCTTTACTTGTCTCGACGACGTGCCCGGCCTCATTCAGTAGCGGCGCGGAGGCGAGCCAGTGCGAAAGGCGCCAGGTCCGCTGGGCGGTGTCCGGTCAGCGCGAATTGCGCCAGGCGCTGACCAACGAGCGGTCCAAACTTGAAGCCGTGGCCACTGAAGCCGCATGCCACGATCAATCGGCCGTTTTCATCCCACCGGTCAAGGATAAAGTCGCCATCCGGTGAATAGTCGTAGAAACAAACGCGCTCCTGGACGAGTGTTGCGTCTCGCAGGTCCGGCATCTGTTCGATCGCCAGATCGAGCACGCGCTCGCGGTATGACGACTCGGGCATGCGCCGCTCGCTCGGGTGGCGCAGCATGCGTGACGGATAGTTGTCGCCAATCTTGACCGCCCCATTGCGGGCCGGAAACACCCAGATACCGTTGCTCGCCCAACTACAGAATGGCATGCTGCCGGGCTCGAATGCAGCGGCTACGGCCGACTTTGGTACCAGGTAATGCATCAGCTGTTCGGTGACGTCAAGCTTCGGGAAGTGCGGCAACACATCCGTCAGCCAGCCGTTGACCGCCAGTACCACCACGTCAGCCTCGACGCTTGTGCCGTCGCTGAAGCGCACTCCGCAGCCAGCGGCCGTCGGCACGACCTCCACCGCGTGCTTTCGCTCGTGGATAGTCACCCCGAACCGCCGGCTGACGTCGGCCATGGCCAGAACCGCATCGCGGGCGAACAACAAACCGGAGTTGACGTCCAGGAAGGCGGCGACCACGCCCGTGCTGGCGAACTGCGGGAACCGGCGCTGATATTCCGGTCCATCCAGCACCACATTCGGCAGTCCCAGTGCAGTCAGCGCCTTGTGGCTACCTTCAATGAAGGCGCGCGGGTCCTCAGACAGGAACACGCGCGCCATCGCAGACGGGACCACCCTCTCATTCTCGGCGTGCGCCGCCCAGACGCTTCCAGTCTGGACATACAGCGTCCGCGAGCTCTGCCGCTCCAGGTCACGCCACAGGGGAAACGTCTCCATCGCCCAGCGCGTGTAGTGCGACAGCTCCCCGTAGGCGTGGCGGAACAGGCGCGCGCTGTCGATCGATGCGCCGCCCTCATGACCGATCTGGTGCGCCTCGTAGAGCTCCACCGACACGGCGGCGCCGCCGACACGCGCCGCGGCATAGGCGGTCGCTGTGCCTATCAGTCCACCACCGACGACGACGATGCGCCGCCGCGTCACACGATCCTCGGGGAGGAGCAGATACGCTCGCGGCGTCTCGTCAGCAGCAGCCATGCGCGGGTCCATGGTATGGATTCCACATGCAGCAGGGCCGTTTTGCGGGCATGGTGGTTTTGGTGACTGGGGCGGGGCATGGCATCGGTCGGGCAGTGGCCGAGCGTTTCGCACAGGAAGGCGCTCGCGTCGTGGTCAACGACGTGGCGCCCAGCGCTGATGCGGCCAGCCAAGCCCTCGCGGCCGCCGGCGGCGAGGCAATCGGGGTCATTGCCGACGTCTCCAGGAAGACCGACGTGGATCGCCTGTTCGACACCGCCCTCGATCGGTTTGGCGACGTGAACGTACTCGTCAACTGTGCTGGGCTGGTGAACGAGTCACGCCACTTCTTCGACGGCGACGAAGCATGGTGGGATCGCGTGCTCGACGTGAACCTCAAAGGCGTCTATCTCTGCTCCGATCGCGCCGCCCGACTAATGGCCCGCCGCAAAGGGGGCAGCATCATCAGCATGTCGAGCGGCGGGGCAACGAAGGCGCACCGAGGCAACGTCGCGTACGACGCGTCGAAGGGCGGCATCGAGGCATTCACTCGGGCGGCCGCGCTCGACCTTGCGCCGTACGGCATTCGCGTGAATGCCGTGGCGCCGGGCTCGATCCTGACCACGCCGGTGTCCGAGCAGGATCAGCGCGAACGGGGCAAAACCATTCCGCTCGGGCGTATGGGTACGCCGGAGGAGATCGCGGCAGGCGCGGCTTTCCTCGCATCGGACGACGCTCGCTACATCACGGGGCACACGCTTGTTGTCGACGGCGGCTTGCTCTCGCAGCAGCGCTCCCCGCAGGTCGACATCTTTCCGCTGGACCGCTACCCGACCATCGAGAAGGAGCCGCATGGCAAGTAGCCAGTGGCGCGCCGGCGTCGACATTGGCGGGACGTTCACTGACGTCATGCTCGTAGACGGGAACAGTGGTCGTTTCCGCGTCGGGAAGGTGCTGACCACGACGAGCGAGCCGGCTGCCGGTGTGCGCGGTGCCCTGTCGGGCGAGCTTCAGGCGGGTGACGTGTCGGCTGAATCTCTGGGCACCCTCGTCCATGGGACGACGCTGGTGACAAACGCGGTCATCGAGCGCAAAGGCGCAGTTACCGCGTTGCTGATTACCGAGGGATTCCGAGACACCCTGCTGATCGGCCGCGAGCACCGCTACGACATGTACGACGCGCGTCTCGAGAAACCCGAACCGCTCGTGCCCCGTCGGCTCACCTTCGCCGTACCCGAACGGGTCCTGGCCGACGGGACTGTCTACCGTCCCCTGGACGAGACTGCTGTGGCGGCCTTGGCCGAGGTGTTGCGCGCCGCCGGAGTGCGCGCGGTGGGCGTGTGCCTGCTGCACGCCTATCGTCACCCGGAACACGAGCTACGGGTGCGCGAGATTCTCCAGCAGCGTTACCCGGAGCTGCGTGTCGCGCTGTCGCACGAGGTCGTTGGAGATCTGCGCGAGTACGAGCGCGCGTCCACTACTGTTGCCAACGCATACGTCATGGACCTCGTCGATCGCTATCTCGAGCGGCTTCAATCCGATCTGTCGGAGATTGGGCACCGCGGCGAGTTCCTCGTCATGCTCTCCAGCGGCGCGACCGCCACGCCGGACACCGCCCGCCGCTTCCCGGTCCGGCTGATGGAATCCGGCCCGGCTGCTGGTGCGCTCGCCGCGGCGCACCTCGGGGCGCTCATGGGCCGCCCCAACCTGCTGTCGTTCGACATGGGCGGCACTACGGCCAAGGCGTGCCTGATCGAGGGCGGCCGCCCGTCAATTGGGAAGGAGTTCGAGGTGGGGCGGCTGCAGCGCTTCAAGAAGGGCTCCGGGCTACCGATCAAGATCAGCAGCATAGACCTGATCGAAATCGGAGCGGGTGGTGGCAGCATCGCCCGCGTCGACCGCTTCGGGCTGCTCAAAGTCGGCCCGGATTCGTCGGGCTCGGAGCCCGGGCCAGTCTGTTACGGCCGAGGCGGCACCGACCCGACTGTCACGGACGCCGACCTGATTCTTGGTTATCTGGACGCGCGCTACTTCCTCGGTGGGCGCATGGCGCTCGACGTGGCCGGCGCCGAACGCGCCATCCAGGAGCGCCTAGCCGAGCCGCTGGGCCTCGACGTCGCCCGCGCCGCTTGGACCGTGCACCAGGTGGTCAATGAGAACATGGCCAATGCGACGCGCGTCCACACCGTGGAGCGCGGCCGCGACGCACGAGCCTTTCCACTCTTCGCCTTCGGCGGCGCGGGTCCGGTGCATGCCTATCGTGTGGCCGAAAAGCTGGGCGTGACGGAAGTCATCGCTCCGTTCGGGGCTGGCGTCGGCAGCACCATCGGACTTCTGGCCGCACCGCTCGCTTTCGACTTCGTCCGAACCGTCGCTGCGCGCGTGCGGGCGCTCAATTGGGCGCTCGTCGGCCGGCTGCTGCGTGACATGGAGGACGAGGGCCGTGACCTGCTACACCAGGCTGGAGTCGCAGACGGAGACATCAAGGTGGAGCGCGCCGCCGACATGCGGCTGATCGGGCAGGCGCACGAGATTACTGTGGAGTTGCCCGGCGCAGCTCCTGGCCTGGGCGATGAAGCGCGTCTCGAGCAGGCATTTGAGACGACGTACACCGGCCTGTTCGGGCGCACCCCGCCCAACGTCCCGATGGAGGTCGTGAGTTGGCGCGTGCGACTGGCCGGTCCGCGGCCGGACCTCAGACTCGGGGTATTCGTCGCGGGCGGAGAAGCCTCCAGGGCGCGCAAAGGCGAGCGGCAGGCGTACTTCCCGGAACTGGACGGCTTCCACTCGACCGCGGTCTACGACCGCTACGAGCTCGGCCCAGGCGCCGAGCTGCGCGGGCCGGCCATTGTGGAGGAGCGCGAATCGACGGTGGTCATTGGGCCACGCGGTTCGGCCCGCGTGGACGACGTGCTCAACCTCATCGTGGAGTTGGTGTGATGGGCTTCGACCCGCTGGTCCTCGAGACGTTCTGGAGTCGTCTGATCTCCACCGTGGAGCAGCAGGCCGTTGCGCTGATCCGGACCTCATTCACGCCGTCTGTCGCGGAATGCGGCGACCTGTCCGCATGCGTCTTCGATCCGCGTGGCTATATGCTGGCGCAAGCAGTCACTGGTACACCGGGGCACATCAACTCGATGGCGCGCTGCATCATGCACGTGCTGGACGAGTACCCGGCCGAAACGCTCGAACCAGGCGACGTGATCATTACCAACGACCCCTGGCTGACCAGTGGTCACCACTACGACGTCACCGTTGTCACGCCGATATTTCGCCAGAACAAGCTGGTGGCATTCTTCGGGAACATCTGTCACACCGCCGACATCGGCGGCCGCCCCTATGGCCCGGACGCGAACGACGTCTACGAAGAGGGGCTGCACATCCCGATCCTCAAGCTGTTCCAGCGCGGCCAGCCCAATGCGGACCTGTTCAAGATCTTGCGCACTAATGTCCGTTCGCCCGAGGAAGTGATCGGCGACTTCTACAGCCAGGTGGCCGGCGACGCGGTCGGCGGCCAACGTCTCCTGGAGTTCATGGACGAGTACGGACTGGACAGCATCATCCCGTTGGCTGACGAGCTGATCGCCCGTTCAGAGCGGGCTATGCGTGAGGCAATCGCCTCGTTGCCGGATGGCACGTACCACTACGAGACGGACACCGACGGCTTTGACGCGCCAATTCGCCTCGTGCTGACGATGACGGTGAATGGCGACCATATCGTGGCCGACTACGCCGGCACGTCGCCGCAGGTCAAGCAGGCGATCAATGTGGTCTACAACTACACGGAGGCATATACCACGTTCGGGCTCAAGGTGGCGCTGGCGCCCGACGTACCGAACAACGAGGGCAGCTTCCGGGCCGTGACGGTGCGAGCTCCTGAAGGAAGCGTGCTCAACTGCCTGCACCCGGCGCCCACGGCGGCGCGGCATTTGTTGGGCCACTTCCTGGCTGGCATGGTGCTGGCGGCGCTTAGCCCGGTGCTGCCTGATCGCGCGATGGCGGAGGGTATGGCCGGGTTGTGGAGCACCAATGTGCATGGGACTGCGCCGGATGGCAACCGCTTCACGCTGCTCTCCTTCCTGAGCGGAGGAACCGGAGCGCGGCGCGGCCTGGACGGGCTCAGTAGCACCGCTTTTCCGTCTGGCGTCGCCGGAATTCCGACCGAAGTGTTCGAGAATCGGTCCCCGCTGGTGATGCTCGAGCGCGAGTTCCGCCGCGACAGCGGTGGGCCCGGGCGCAATCGAGGCGGGCTGGGGCACCGCATCGTGTACTCCGGGCTACGACTGAAAGAGCCGTATCGGCTGTCGCCATTTACTGACCGCGTGCGCCACCCCGCGCCGGGGCTGGAGGGCGGCCTACCCGGCGCGCCCGGCGAGTTCCACCTGGCGGACGGCACGCCGCTCAACGCAAAGCGCACGGTCGAGCTGTCGCCCGAGCAACTGCTGGTCATCGGCTTGCCTGGAGGAGGCGGGCTGGGCGACCCGCGGGAGCGCGACCCAGAGCTGGTGCGGCAGGACGTAGTGGATGGGCTCGTTTCCATGGAGCAGGCCCGCGCCGCGTACGGCGTCGCGTTTACCGCGGATGGAGCCTTGAATACAGCCGAGACGGCCAGACTGCGACAGAGCGCACGGACTTAGTGACGCTCGTCCCCATCGAGTCGTTCGCGCCGGCAGTGTGATCACCTGCCAGCCGGAGTCTTATTAACCTCGACGATGCAGCCGCTGGCCAGCGACGCCTCAGCGGCAGCAAGAACTTCGACGACACGGGCGCCCAGGTGGACGTCGCATGGATGGGAGGGTTTCGCCTGCTGCACTTGATCGATCAACGCGTCCAGTGCGGCGCCGTGCGCAGCAATGGAGTCAGCGGTCGCGAGCGCAGGCATCGGAGCCGCGGAACGGCCGGCGCTGCCATCGACGTACAGGCTGTTGCCATTCGCCGCGGGCGATGTGTAGCTGAACGAGGAGGTACTGGAGCTACCCTGCCCATGGCGGAGGATCAGGTGGACCTGGTCGCCACGTCCGGCCACCGCTGAGACGGCTGTGATGTCGCCCAGTATAGGGATCAGCAGCGCCAGCGAGTGTGGGCCCATGTCCCACAACGCGCCGTGCTCGCGGCGCCATGGCGAAACCGCGAATGAATCGTCCTCGCCGAAGAGGTTGAAGTCCGCCTCCGCCCGCCCGCTGTACCAGCCGCCCGTCTCGCTCGCATGCCTCAGCCACTCCTGCACGTCCGGCAGGAACCGTCGAGTGAAGAACACGACAGACGCCACGCCAGCCTCATCGACCGCCCGTTCGAGTCGAACAGCATCCGCCGCCGACAGCGCAATCGGCTTCTCGAGTAACAGGTGCAACCCAAGCTCGGCGGCGCGCGCCGCGATCGGTGCCTGAACATCAGGCGGTACCGCAAACGTGAGCGCCTCCACTTGCGCAAGCAGGGTCTCCAGTTCTGAGTGTGGGTTGGTGTGCAGCTCCTTGGCGACCGCGCGCGTGCGCGCCTGGTCCCGTCCCCACACGCCGACAAGTTCCGTATGTGCGTGTGCAAGGACGCTCGGCCCATGCACCGAGCGGGCCCAGTGCCCCGTTCCGATCAAGCCAATGCGAAGCTTGTCCATCGTTCAGCCAGCATACCCGTGGCGTGCCGACCCTGACTTTGTCGAGTCCGACGTCTGCGAATGCCAACCGCAGGCGCCTGAGATGCGGGCTCGACTCACGGAGCCAAAGTAAGTGACTCCGCGGTGCCGTTACGCTGGCGCCGCGGCGGGAACACGCTGCAGCCATTCCGCGATCCCGTCGGCTACGGCCGTCTCGCGGCCGCGGTACACGTGGTCCGCACCCTCTACATACACGGTGTCAGCGCTGGCTGCGCTGCGCGCGTTGCGCTGGAGCGTGGGGAGGTCCTCTTGCCTACCAATCTCGGGTTCCTCGGAGCCGAGCACGAACAGGATCGGACACCGAATCCGGCCAATTGGAGGATCCGTGGCCTCTGGCTGGACGCCGTACGGATCCAGACCGAATTCTGTGCGCCACACCAATGTCTGTGCGCTGGTGACGCGCCCGCCGGCGTCGGGCAGTAACAGATCGCCGCCGCGGCCATCCGCGACCATGTGCTTCGCGAGCGCGAGCCGCTCGGGATCGTCGACCAGCCGCTGCCACATGCGTACTGGTCCCGACGCCGAAATCAGGCTCGACACGCGAGAGTCCTCGATCGTGCCCATGTACGTGACTGCCTTGTACGCCCCGAGGCTGTGGCCGGCTAGCACAACGCTCGACACGCCAAGCTCACAAGCGAAGCCAATCCAGGCGGAAAAGTCGAAACGGCACGCGCGGACGTCCTCCCACCAGGCTCCAGCGAGCAGACTTTCACCGCCACCAACGCTGTGGACAGCCGCGCCCAGATCGTGGCCGCGGTTGTTGCCGGTGATGAAGGTGTGACCGCGGGCGGCGAGTCGACGCCCGATGGCCATGGTGTGCTGCTCATAGAAGCGGCCTGTGAAGCCGTGCATCCAGACCACCACCGAGCCGCGCGCGTTGGGTTCGACGGGTGTCAACTGTGCGCCGTCCAGGAGGTAGCCGTCCGTTGTGTGTGTCGTGACCAGTCGTTCGGTATGTGCCTCGCTCATATGGAACAACGATAATCATTCGGCGTCGGTCCCCGGCAAGCGGCTGGGTGGCTCGCGAGCTACATCCAGGGGAATGCAAACGTCGGCTGGTTCACGTAGCGGGTGAGCGTCAGCGTCAGGCGCGTGCCGGCGCCAGGCGCCAGGCGGACGGTGAAATGCGAGTGATCCACCGCTGCTTCAAGCGGTCCCGGTTGGGCAAGACCAGCCTGGCGGTTGTGGATGCTAGCGCCTGGAACAGGCGTCGATCGGACCCGAGCAATCTGATGCTCGGCGTAGGCACCACCCTGCACGACCACGACTTTCTCATCGACCGGGTCCAGGTTGACTAACTGCAACGTCACCTCGCCCTCCGACATACTCTCGACCAGGGCGCCAACTTGCTCCGGCAGCCCAGCTCTGCGTCGTGCCGGGTCAAAATAACGCACGCACGCGTGCAGCGTGGCGACGTCGCGCCCGGTAGGCATTCCGCCCAGCATCAACTGGATCAACGCTCCGGTCGTGGCCGGATTGAGGTGATTCATATCGTCCGACATCGTCATGTCTGGCGATCGGTGGTCAGCGCGCAGGCCGGCAACTTTCGAGCGAACGCTCTCGAGCTCAGCGTGCAGCGCTACCTCCGGGTAGGCCGGGTCCTCGCCGTCGAGGAAACGCACCCAGGACGGCGTCTGACCGGTCAGCTCCAGCGCCGATCGGTCGAGCGTCCAATACCAGAGCGCCTCGGCACTGGGCGCGAACTTCTCTGACCGGAACTCGTACCAACCAGTCGGCCCATCGGCTGGCAGGTCATCCAATGACTCACCTCGCTGAAGCCGCGCGAGGCGATCCAGTCGACCGTACATATGCGGATATACAGTCCGGTCATTCTCCTGCTTAGCGTTTGCGTTGACCTTGTCAATCACGGTGCGCCAGACATCGACATACTCGCGCTTGCCGGTGAGCAGGAGCGCGTTGGCGAAAGCGAACGGTGTGCGCAGGTGCACTGCACGGTGCGCCACCTGCCCGTGCCAGGGGATCTCCATAACGGAGAAGCCCCAGCCATAGACCCCTCCGTACCAGCCGTAGCCGCTCTCGAGACGGCCGTCCAGCCCCACGCTGGACGGGATCAGGCCGCCGTTCCGCTGTGCTCGCTCGACCCAGGCGTCAATATACTCGAGGGTCCAGTCGCGGTACCGTGCGTCTCCGGTCAGCGCGTAGGCCGCCAGGCCAAGGCCCGTCGCTCCGAGGTTGACGTGATTGTCCCCGACGACGTCGGTGTAGTCGCGGAAGTGGTCGAGCATTTCCTGATACGTCGTCTCGCCATGGCCGGTGTCAAAGCGCCCTGCCACGTCAATCGGATCGCCCGCCCAATCGAGCGCAGTCGCCTTGCGCAGCAACGGGCCACGCGAGCCATTGAAGAAACTCCGGATCACTTTGTGCTGCTGGTCGTAGTTTGGGATGTGCTGGTCATCGCCCATGTACCAACTCGACCAGCGCCGCACACGGTGGATCAACTTCTCGTCGTACGGATCTGAAAGCCCTTGCAGCAGGATCACGCTCCACGCCTCACCATGGTGGAACCAGTCGAAGCAGGCGTGAAACTCCTGGTAGTACATGCCGTCCCGGCCGAGTTCGACCTCGGTAGTCGTTGCCTCGGTGTACTGTCGGAAGTGGCCTTCGAGCGCACGCTTGTAGAGCGCCAGGACGCGGTCGCTGCCCCCAAGTGCATGCAGCACCGTCCAGTTGAGGACGTTCTCGAGCGCGTCGTCGGGGCCATCGTCGCCGGACCAGCGCGGCACGCACAGCAGGTAGCCACGCTCGTCGAAGTAGCGCTCATAGAAGTACTCGCAGGCGCGTGACTGAGCCTCGAGCAGCTGTCGTTCGAGGAGCGCCCACGCCGGCGCTTCTCGAGGCGTCGTGATGTCGATGAGGGTCTCACGGCTGGTTGAGGTACTCACCGGCTATCCCTCGTGTCGCTCCGAAGTACGTCTCTCATCCATGCGCTTGACACGGCATCGCTCCATGCTTTCCGCTGGTCAGGGTACCGCCGAACGCTCCAGCGGCGCGTTGCGCAGGCGCGAGCCGGCTTCAGGCTGGCCACCGCACCAGCACGAGAGTGCCGTGTCGGGCCGCCGGCATTTGACTCACGTCGCCGACCGTGAGATTGAAACCGCCCGGTCATGGATGTGGTAACGGCTTTGGAGGCTTGACGGATTCACGCGATTGGGGCAGCTGGGGCGCTAGGGGCCGAGGAGAAAGTGGCGTAGTTCAGTTAGCGTTTCGGCGGGGCGTTCTTCGGCTAGGAAGTGGCCGCAATCGATACC
>DASXRR010000476.1:0-4685 GCA_036506475.1 Chloroflexota bacterium | reverse complement strand
AGTACCACAAGGCGCAACTCTGCCGGTTGTCATCCTGAGCTTGCGAAGGATCCGCGAGCACACACGTTCCGGCAAGCGGATCCTTCGGCTGCGGCCTCAGGATGACAATCGAACGGCAGACCCGCGCCCGCCGGCACTAGCCGTTGACTGGGCGAGCACCCCACTTGAAGTCGTCGGCGCCCGGTGGCGCGGGCCTCCAACGGCCCGGTTCTTTTTGACCGCGCATGGGGTCTCGTTGTTCAGGAGAGTGACATGCACGAAGTAAGCATTCGCCAGCGCAGCGGCGTGATGACGCTGATCAATGTGTTCACCGTGGACCCGGAGCGCCTGCAGGAGTTGATGGACCTGCTCACCGAAGTCGCCGACAATCTCATGCGCAAACAGCCAGGCTTTGTCTCGGCCAGCCTGCATCGGAGCGCGGACGGGCGGCGCATCGTCAACTACGCCCAGTGGCACACTCCCGAGGATTTCGAAGCGGTCAGAAACAATCCCGACCTTCAGCCACATTTCGCCCGCGTCGCCGCGCTCGCACACATCGATCCCATCGTGTGCGACGTGGCGCACGTGTTCGCCGCGTAGTCCGTCCGTGCGCTTCACGCGCCTCAGCCGTTCTTCAGGGAAGATGCACTAGCACGTGCTGCGCGAGCCACTTCTCGCCCGCGCCCGCGCTGGTGACGAGAACGCCTTCCGAGCGCTCACGGACCCCTACCGACGCGAGCTGCAGCTGCACTGTTACCGCATCCTCGGTTCGCTTCAGGACGCCGAGGATCTGGTTCAGGAGACGCTGCTGGCAGCCTGGCGCGGACTCGAACGGTTTGAGGGACGATCCTCACTCCGCGCCTGGCTCTACCGTGTCGCGACCAACCGGTGTTTGAACGCTCGCCGTGACCGGAGACGCCGCCCGCAGGAGTACCAGCCCATGATCGAGCTGCCCGCGCCCACCCGGCTCGGCGAGCCAAGCTGGCTCGAGCCCTACCCGGACACCTTGCTCGAAGGGATCGCGGACACGGCACCGGGTCCCGAGGCGCGCCACGAGATGCGCGAGTCGGTCGGGCTGGCGTTCATAGCTGCGCTCCAGCACCTCCCGCCGCGCCAGCGGGCGGCGCTCGTGCTGCGCGATGTGCTCGGCTTCCGCGCGGCCGAGGTAGCGGACATGCTCGACAGCACCGAGGCTGCCGTGAAAGGCGCAGTGCAGCGCGCGCGAGCGGCGCTCGAGGCACGTCTTCCGGCCGCCGGCCGGGAAGATGCACCGCTCCCGCGGTCGCCGCGCGAACGCGCACTCGCCGGCCGCTTCTCCGACGCCGTTGAGCGCGGCGACGTCGACGGCGTCGTTTCTTTATTGACTGAAGACGCCTGGCTCACGATGCCGCCGCAGCCGTTCGAGTACCACGGCCCGGCCGCAATCGCCGGCTTCCTGCGCGCGTGTGGCGGTGCGTTTGGCGCGCGGCCGCGGCTGGTGGCTGTGCACGCCAACGGGCAGCCCGCCTTCGGCTGCTACGTCCCCGACTCAAAAGCCGCGATCGCACACTTCTACGGACTGCTCGTCCTCACGCTTGAAGGCGCGGGCATCTCCGCCATCACCTGGTTCGGCGACCGCGGGCTGTGGAGCCAGTTCGCGCTCCCGCGCACGCTCCAGGAGTAGCCGCGGCACGTCCGGCCACGTCATAGCTGAACCGTTGCAACCTGGCCGGGTGTGCAACACGGGCGTCACGGTTCAGCAACAGGGCGACCTTACTGTGCGATCCATCCCAACGGAACCGCCAGGAGGGCTCCCACCCAAATGTCTCGTCTCCTCGATTCCTCGCTCGTTGCCCGCGGTTCCGTCTCGACCGCCCGCGACGATGAGACGCTTGCTTTCGAACTCATGCGCCGCGCTATCTGCGATCGTGACGACGACGCTTGGGCCAGCATCCTGCTGCGCTACGAACGCCTCGTCCGCTCGTGGGTTCGCCAGATGCACACCACGCTCGAGCCAAGTGATGAAGCCGCGTACGTCAATCGCGCCTTCACGCGCTTCTGGCAGGCGATCGGGCCTGCTCGATTCGTCGACTTCAAGGATCTGTCGGCGCTGCTCGGCTACCTGAAGCTGTGCGCGGGCAGCGTGGTGCTCGACGATCGGCGCGTTGCTCAGCGCCACCCCTCGGTGTCGCTGGACAGCCTGATGGTCGAGCACGCGTTTCAGGGCCCGCGCGCGTCTGACGATCCAAGTGGCGAAGTCACGGCGCGTCTGTCGGCCAGCTTCGTCTGGCACGCGGTCGAGCAGGTGCTGACCGATCCGTCGGATCGGCTGCTGGCGTCGCTGTCGTTCGTCGACGGACTGCCGCCAGCGGCGATTGCCCGGCGCTACCCAACTGTTTTTCCAACGGCCCAGGATGTCTACCGCCGCAAGGCGCTGGTGCTCGACCGGCTTCGACGCTCGCCGGCCATCCAAGCACTGGCCAGCTGAGCGCGCGGAGTTGGACTCGGGCGCGCAGAGTCATCTCTGCGCGCCCGAGTGTGTGCTGCTTCTTCGAAAATGCTGTTGACGATGCTTGTCCCAGCTGCCTCCGCGGACTGGCTGCAGATGGACAATGAAGTTGCCGCCGCGGCCTGACTAGAACACCAGGCGGCTGGGCGCGGGGCGAGTTGTTGCCTGGGCGGCTTGCTCGGTCTGGATGACGTGCATGACGGCGTTGATCAGTGCCAGGTGTGTAAATGCTTGTGGAAAGTTGCCGAAGTGGCGGCCGGATTTGGGGTCGATCTCCTCCGCATACAGCTCGAGCGGACTGGCCAGTGACAGCAACTTTTCGCACAACTCGCGCGCGCGACGGTGCTCGCCAATTTCCGACAGCGCGGAAACCATCCAGAACGAGCACAAGGTGAACGTCCCTTCATCCTCGCTGAAGCCGTCATCCGTCTCGTCGACCAGGTAGCGGCGCACGAGACCGTCGACCGTCAACTCGTCCGCGATGGCCAGCACCGTCGCCCGGATTCGGGGATCCTCCGGAGGTAGGAAGCGCAACAGTGGCATAAGCAACAGCGAGGCATCCAGCGCTCGGCCGCCGTACTCCTGGACGAACACACCGCGGGCATCGAGTCCATGCGCACAGATATCAGCGTGCATCTCCTCGGCGGCGGTCTGCCACCGGAGCGTGGCCGCGGAGTCCTCGCGCAGCCGAGCCAGACGTGCGCCGCGATCGGCGGCCACCCAGCACATCAATTTCGACGAGGTGAAATGCTTCGGCTCGCCACGCACCTCCCACATGCCACAGTCCGGTTCGCGCCAGTGCGCCAGTGCGTGCTCGACCTGGCGCTTGAGGATCGGCCACACACGCTCGGCGAGATAGTCACGCGATTTGGTGTACAGATAGACCGACTCGATGAACGATCCCCACACGTCATGCTGGCGCTGTCGATACGCGTTATTGCCGATCCGGACCGGGCGGGCTCCGGCATACCCTGACAGGTGCTCGAGCTCGCGCTCCTCCAGGTCCGGTTCGCCGTCGATGCCATAGACGATCTGCAGATCGTCATCCCGTTCGGCGACATCCGCGATGAAGTAAAAATAGTCGTTGGCTTCCCAGTCGTAGCCGAGCGAATACAGCCCCCACAGGGTCAGCGAAGCGTCACGGATCCAGCTGTAGCGGTAGTCCCAGTTGCGCTGGCCTCGAGGACTCTCCGGTAGTGAGGTCGTCGGGGCGGCGATGACCGCTCCGGTTCGGGCGTAGGTCAGACCTTTCAGGGTGAGTGCGCTGCGCTGCAGATAACTCCGCCAGCGATGGTCGGGAAAGTTGCCGCGCGCAAGCCAATGTTGCCAGTGGTGGGCCGTCCAAACGAGGCGCTCATAGCCCTCCTTTGGATTCGCCGGTGGCTTGGCATCGCTCCACGACAGTGCGCAGAAACGCGTTTCGCCTGCCTTGATCAGCGTCCTGGCTGAGGCGCGCGGGCCTTCGAAGCCAATCCGCAGATCAGTGGTCAAGGTGAGCTCGAGGCCCAGGCCGTCGCCGGTGGCCATTCCTTGATGAAAGTCCTCGTCGGTGTAGCGCCAGATCGGGCGATTGCGGCCGTAATCGAAGGCCGGCTCGCACTCGAGGGTGAGCTGGACCTCGCCGTTGACACAGCGCACGATGCGGAAGAGCACATGCTCGGCGTCATAGTCGGTCGGCGCGCGGCGATACCCGTTGGGCGTCGCCTGCTGCCGGTGCCAGGGGCCCATGAGCAGGACGTCGCGAACGATGAACCAGCCACCGCCGGGCGTGCCCCAGCTCGTTTCGAGGACCATCGTGCCCGGCAGATAGCGCCGCGAGGCCGGCACCAGCACGTCGGCTGGGCCGAACCGGAAGCTGCCCGCGCCACGATCGAGCAGCGCGCCGAACACGCTCGGCGAGTCCATGCGCGGCAGGCACATCCATTCGACGTTGCCGCTCGGCGCGACCAGGGCGGTGACGTCGCAGTCGGATAGGAAAGCGTAGTCGGCGATGGGCGGAAAGGGCGAGATACCGGCCAGATCGGGGGTCTCGAATTCAGGCGCTGCCTGGGTCGGATCGACCTGCCACGGAGTGAGCTGTTGACCATTCGCACGCTCGGCGTCGTGGGTGCGTCTGTTGCCCCGTGTGCCGACACGCCGTGCGGGCTGGCTGGTGGCCATAGTTCGTTTCGTTCGTACAGCTTGGCACATGCCTGGCTCGAAACGCACGTCGGTCGAG